>JAQUEY010000136.1 GCA_028684955.1 Eubacteriales bacterium | reverse complement strand
TTGCACAGTAATTTTATCAACGTATTTCGAGCGGATGATTTTGACATAATGTTCAATATATTTCAGCTCTTCGGCGAGCGTGAACGTCTGGTCTCCATCAGATGAGAGCTCCGTTTCCAACATGTATCTAAGACTGTGGATCATGTCACAGATCTGATCTGCTTCATATTCGTGGGCTTTCCAGCTGATCATCTGTAACGTGTTGAACAAAAAATGCGGATTGATCTTGGCCAGGAGGTTGCGCAGCTGGGCTTCCTTTTCAGCGAGGCGGATTTTGTAGACGGTATTGATCAGGTTGTTCAGCTTTTCGGACATTTCATTGAATCCCTGGTTAAAAAGGTGAACCTCACGGATCGATGAGCGCGTTTTCAAGCTCGTCGACAGATGACCTTGCTGTGCCTGGTTCATAGCCCTGACCAGGTTGCCAATCGGTCTGCTGACCCGCTGTGCGATCATGACCGCAAGAATGATTCCCATGGTCGCGATCACAGCGGCAAAGGCATAGAGAAAGCCAACCAGTTTATTCAGGTTGGCAAACAGGATGTCCTTGTCTATCAGGACAATGGTGGTCCATTTCTCATAAGGGAAAGAAGCTGCAACATCTTCCAGGCGGCTGAATATGATCAGCTGGCTGGGACTGCTGATGGTCCCGGACTGCTTGTTTTTGATAAGGTCGGCATACTCTGCTGTCGTCCCGAGGGCCTTTTTATCATTGGCACCCATCACCCGTGCCTGGTCATCAGTTATGTACATTTTATCGATGCTGATGGTGTTAAATGCATTGAACTTGTCGAGCAGGAAATCGACTGACATGCGGATGACAAGCAGGGCTTCTGTTTCGTACGTTTCAGGATTATAAATCACGCGGGAAATATCAATACTGTCCACTGTCGAATTGTAGCCAATCCAGTTCAGCTCCATGGGATAGACCAACGCTTGCTTCATGTAATCACTCTGGAAAGGCTGTCTCAGCCGAGTCGGCTTGCTGCCATAGGAATAGGATGCGCCAGAAGATTTGACATAGAGGTCGATGTTCTGGACATAATACTGGTCCAGTGAGCGGGGAGACAAATAATCAGACATCAATTGACTGAAGCCAAAATACATGACTGAATCAGGCTTTTCAGATTCGACAAGCAACTGAAAAGCAGGTTCTTCGATCAGCTGGTCGATTTTAGCATCAAAATCCCGCAAAGCGTAGGCAATACCCGTACTGGTCTGAACGGCGATATCCTGTGAATAGTTCTCTGCCTGGTCAGCGTAGATCGATTCATAGAGATTTTTCGGAACGACCAGCAAAGCCAGCGTCATCATGATAACAACCCCGGAAATGAACAGGACCATGTAGTTTTTCAAGCTAAGTTTCAGTTTCAATTTCAATTAAAATCCCGTTATACGCTTCAATACTTTCTTGCCATTGCATGAATCGGCAAGCACTTTCCTTATAACACGGCTGACACTAACTGTCCAGAATGAATAGAACAGGCGTTAAACGCCTTGTTCGTTTTGGATAGTATGCCTATATTTTATATAATTTTAGCATTTCTCTTTGATCGTAATAAATTATAAGCGAAAAACCTGATGATAATTGATTTACTTAAGGTTCATAAAATCTTAACATCTAGTTGTTGCAAGATTGGATTGGGAGTGAACATGACCAGAGTAAGGTTGAAACTTGTTAGACCAATCATCATTTTGCTGATAATTAGTGGGTTGCTGTCAGGTTGCATCGCCAGGCAGAAAGCACAGCCAGATCCCAGCACAGCGATCACAAATGGCAGGGGCGATCCAGCCAGTAAAACCATTGAGATCAATGTCGCCTGGCAGTACATCAAAGACAGTCAGCAGCAAGTTTGGTTCAAATACATTTTTGAACCATTTACCACCAAGCATCCTGAAGTGAAGGTCAACTTCCGGACCTACCCAGACTGGCAGACATCCGTCCGAATCCAGATCGAAGCTGGTGCAGGGCCAGACATGTTCTACATGGACAGCTTTGACGTGCCCTACTACGCAACCCGCAATCAGGTCTTGAACCTTGAAAACTATCGCGCACAGTACAATCTGGACCAAGTCATGTATGACTGGGCGATCCGGGCGACACTGTTCAACGGACAAATGTATGCATTACCTCAATCCGTGGAAGCAACGGCCCTGACCTATAACAAGACCTTGCTCAATCGTCTGGGACATGAGGTGCCCAGGACAAGGGAGGAGTATGTTGCCTTGTGTGAGTCCGCACTGGATGCCAATCTGATTCCGGTTTCATTCGGCTACCAAGGTGTCAATATCTTGCTGAACTGGTATGTCGAGCACTATTTGACGGCCTATTGCGGAGCTGACGTCATCCGCGAAATGCTGCAGGGGACTCGCCCATTCAATGATTCCGAAATCAGAGGTGCCTTCGAGCTCATGAAGGCCGACTGGGATGCGGGTTACATTGGCGGCCGGCGTAGCGCTGCAACTCCACTCAACGAAGCCCGGGAGCAATTCACCAGCCAGCAGGCTGTGATGAATTTCGAAGGAGCTTGGCTGACCTTGGTTGATACAGCCCCTGGCACGTGGAAATTCGACTGGGGACAGACCATCTGGCCCTCCATGCGCGACGGGGTTCCTGCCGCCTCAGCCATTTCCCTGGGGGAAGCCATCGGAATCTCACCAACTTCCAAGAACGCTGACCTCTGTGTCGAGATGATGATGGACTACTACTTGGACGAGAAAGTTGCTGCTCAAGTGGTCGCCTCCGGTTTTTCCACACCTGCCCGTCCGATTGACCCCTCCCTCTTCCCTGATGACATGCCAGACGACATCAAAAAGGCGCTTGACGCCCAGACCTACAACATGAACCAGCCAGGAACAGGTTACGCACCTTGGGGATTTTTCCCAGCCAGGCTGAATGAATACATCTTAACCAATTTTGAAAAGCTGCTCTACAACCAGATGAGTCTTGATGACTTCATGGCCAGGGGCCAGCCCGTACTCGAACAGGATTTCGCTGAAGGTTTTGTCTTCGCCGGTTAAACGGCCAGGCACAAATAATAAAGAAAGAACAGGAAACGGCGATGGAAAATGAATATTTTCTCCGTGTCAGGAATGTCAGCAAGACATTCCCTAGTGTTAAAGCACTCGATAACGTCTCCTTCAGTGTCAAAACAGGGGAAGTCCATGCTTTGATTGGTGAAAACGGCGCTGGCAAGTCGACCCTGATCAAGATCCTTGCTGGGGTCTATGAGCCTGATCCTGGCGCTCACATTGAAATCGAAGGCGAGGTCATTGGCAAATTGAATCCGATCACCTCCGTTCGCCATGGCATTTCGATCATCTTCCAGGACTTCTCACTTTTCGCAAATCTGACGGTTGCGGAAAACATCGCGATCAGCAGCTCCCTCCAGCAAGGCAGCACCCTGGTTGACTGGAAAAACATGCGGCAAATCGCCCGCAAAGCCATCGACTACCTCGGTGTGGATATCCCGCTGGACAGCAGGCTGGGCAATTTGTCCATCGCCAAGCAACAATTGGTGGCCATTGCCCGTTCACTGGCCAGCAATGCCAAAATGATCATCATGGACGAACCCACATCCGCCCTCTCCAAAGGCGAGGTTGACATACTGTTCAAGATCATCCGCAACTTGCAGGCCGATGGTATTTCCGTCGTTTTCGTCAGCCATAAGCTGGAAGAGCTTTTTGAGGTCTGTGAAACTTTCACGATCCTCCGCGATGGCAAATACATCGGCGATTATCCCGCCAGGGAAATGGATAACAGCAAGCTGATTTCCCTGATGGTGGGTCGTTCTGTCTCCTACGATCGCCTTGAAGCCAAAGCGATCGGCGAAACGATCCTCGAGGTCCAGAACCTGACCAAAGCTGGAAACTTCAAGGACATTTCATTCCAGCTTCATCGTGGTGAAATCCTTGGAATCACTGGACTGGTGGGATCCGGGCGCACCGAGATGGTCCATGCTTTGTTTGGCTTGAACAAACCCGACAATGGCACGATCCTGCTCAATGGCAGTCCGGTCGATTTTGCCACCCCCAGCGACGCCGTGGCAGCCGGGATCGCATTTGTTCCAGAAAACCGTGCTCTCGAAGGTTTGGTCCTGCGCCAGAACATGCGGGACAACATCACCCTGGCGGTTCTGGACCAGTTGACGAATTCGCTGAAATTGATCGACCAGAAACGGTTGCTTAACGAAGCCGAAAAATGGATCAAAGAAATCAATGTACGCCCGGCTGTTCCTGACATGCCCGCAGGCCAGTTCTCGGGTGGTAATGCGCAGCGGATTGTCATCGGCAAATGGTTAGCAACCCATCCGAAAATCCTGATTATTGATGAGCCTACCAATGGCATCGATGTCGGTGCCAAGGCAGAGATCCATCGCCTGATGCGTCAACTGGCAGATGACGGCATGGCGATAATCATGATTTCGTCCGAGCTCCCTGAAGTGCTCGCGATCAGTGACCGAGTCCTGGTTATGCGCCGGGGCCGGATCAATGGCGAATTCATGGGCAGTCAGATCAATTCCGAATCCATCATGAACAAAGCCTTTCTTGCTGACAACAAGGTCGGCTGAAGATCAATACTTGAGGAGAGTCAGCGCATGAAAGAATGGATGAAAACGAAGGAGTTCATGATCCTGATGATCGTGATCGCGGTCTTCCTGATCATTTCAATCGGAAATCCCACCGCATTCCTGACCACAGGCAATATTTTCGACATCGTCAAGTCCAATCTGGTGCTGGCAATCGCAGCCATGGGCATGCTGCCAATCATCCTGACAGGCGGTATCGATGTCTCTGTCGGTGCCTTGATGGGTGTCGCATCTGTCATGTCAGCCTATTTCATGATCCATGTGTCTGACAACATAGCCCTGGGCTTCCTGGCAGGCGCCCTGTCAGGTATTTTGTTCGGCGCAGTCAATGGTGCTTTTATCGCTTTCATGAAAATGCCACCGATCGTCGCAACCCTAGGTACTTTATCTATTTACCAGGGCTTGATGAACTTCATTACCAATGGCAACTGGATTACCAACATTCCTGCAGGTTTTGTCGAATTTGGTAAAACATACCTGTTTGACCTGGTCCCTGTCCAATTCATTTTCCTGATCGTCATGGTCGCACTGACCTGGTGGCTCCTGAAATACACCTACTGGGGCCGCGGAGTCTTTGCCATCGGTGGCAACATCATCTCTGCTGAACGAATCGGCTTTAACGTCAAGCGCCTCCAGTTCATGCTCTACATGTTCATCGGATTTGTCAGCGGTATCGCGGGCGTTGTCCGGACCAGCATTTTCGGCCAAGTCGATCCCAAGGTTTTCACTGGATTCGAACTCAAGGTCATTGGTGCTGTCGTCGTTGGCGGTGCCAGCACTTCAGGTGGCTATGGCAGCGTCTTGGGCACGCTGCTGGGAGTTGTCTTGATGGGCTTGCTCGAAAACGGCATGATCTTGCTCAAGATACCCACTTTCTGGCAAAAAATCTTTATCGGCTCGGTCATTCTGTTCGCCGTGACTGCGGATATCCTCCGTGCAAAACGAGCTGAAGCCAAACGCATCAAAGTTGATGTGGCCTGACCAGGGAGGACCGGATATGAATCAGAACCAGAAAAGCAACCTGCTCAAAACCTTCCGCGATAATTCAAAAGAAGCAACCTTGATCATTGTGCTGGTTGTCATCGCCTTGCTGCTGGCCATCCTGACCAAAGGCAAATTCCTGAGCTCAGCCAATCTCGTTTCCATGGCTTTCCAGTTGCCTGAGTTCGGTTTCATCGCGCTCGGCATGATGGTGGTCGTCCTCACTGGCGGCATCAACCTTTCCGTCGTCAACACAGCCGCCATGTCATCCATATTTGGTGCCCTGATCATCTCGAAAGTCTTTAACCAGGGCGAAGGTAATGCCACAGTGGCCCTGATCGGCGGGTTGGCCGGCATCACAGTCGTCGCCCTGCTGGGGGGTGCTCTCAATGGTCTGGCGGTAGCTCATTTTGGTGTCGCACCCATGCTCGTCACAATCTCAACCATGATGATAGATCGGAAGAGC
>JAQUEY010000135.1 GCA_028684955.1 Eubacteriales bacterium | reverse complement strand
AACAAAACATCATCTACTCCGTCCCGCCGGCCAGTTTTGAAGAAGCTGGGCAGCGAATCCGGCTCTGCCATACGGTTCTCGAGCAGCATCTGGGGACCTGCCTGGACCTGACCCTGCTCTATGCTGCCTGTCTGGAAGCCATTGGTCTCCACCCCCTGCTGGTCCTTTTCCAGGGCCATGCTTTGGCTGGCCTGTGGCTGGAAGACATGACTTTTCCCGAGACCATCCAAGATGACCCATCGGCCATCAGCAAGCGTCTGTCCGATGATGTTGGCGAAATCTTCGTCGTCGAATCCACCCTGCTGACTGCTGGCAACTCCATCGATTTCGAACAGGCTGCCCGGACTGCTGCGGAATCATTTTTGAGCCCCCTGACCTTTGATTTTGTGGTCGATGTCAGACGAGCCCGGATGAGCGGCGTCAGACCACTGCCCTTCCTGGCCAAGACAGATGGTAGTTGGAAAGTCGCCCGTGATTTGCGTGATGGGCATGACCTGACCCCGGCGCCGGCTCCGCTCAAGCCTGCAGTCACGGTCCCGGAAAAACCTGAACCACCTCTTTCCCGCACCCTGCAATGGGAACGCAAACTGCTGGACCTGAGCCTGAGAAATTCCCTGCTCAACATGCATCTGACCCGGCGCTTGGTTCCAGTCCTGACCGGCAACCTGCATGAACTGGAGGATGCCCTTTTCTCCGATGCTGACTTTGCTCTCCTGTCACGGCCAGAGGAATGGGAGCGCCGGACAGGCACATCGTATACGTTTGACACGGTCCATGACCTGGGCTTGTTCAAAGAACTGATCCACACGGAATTCCAGAACAAGCGCTTGCGGTCTGTTCTGTCGGAAGCGGACCACGAGCGGTCGATCATTGAACTCTACCGGGCGGCCAAAGTCTCACTCGAGGAAAATGGCGCCAATACACTCTATCTGACCCTGGGCACCCTGCGCTGGTTTGAAAGCGAGGTCAGTGAAAGACCGCGCTACGCCCCCATCGTGCTGCTGCCGATTGAAATTGTCCGCAAATCCGCGCGCAAAGGTTATGTCATCCGCCTGCGCGATGACGAGCCTCAGGCCAACATCACCTTGCTTGAGATGCTCAAGCAGGATTTTGGCATCACGGTCAGCGGGCTCGATCCCCTGCCGCAGGACGAAAAAGGCATTGATCTGCGGAGCGTCTTTGCCACCCTGCGCCGTGCTGTCATGAACCAGGCGCGCTGGGACATCCTTGAATCCTCCTTCATTGGTGTCTTCTCCTTTACACAATTTGTCATGTGGAACGACCTGCGCAACCGGTCTGCTGATCTGATGCAAAACAAGATCGTGCAAAGCCTGGTTGAAGGACGGCTGGTCTGGCCGGCCAGTCGGATGGAGATTGGGGCAAAAGTCTCGGAAGAAGGCGTCCTTTTGCCGATCGCCGCCGATGCCTCACAGCTCCATGCCATTCACGCAGCCGCAGAGGGACAAAGCTTTGTTCTCCACGGGCCCCCTGGCACCGGCAAATCGCAGACCATCACAGCCATGATCGCCAACGCTCTGGCCGCTGGCAAATCAGTCCTGTTCGTCGCTGAAAAAATGGCAGCACTTTCCGTTGTCCAGGCTCGACTAAAAGCAATCGGCCTGGATCCTTTCTGTCTGGAACTTCATTCCAGTAAGTCCCACAAAAGGGATGTCCTGGAGCAGCTGCGCCAGGCGACGGAAGTGACCCGCCTGTCAACCGCAGCAAGCTTTGCCCAGCGCGCTGAGCAGGCACAGACGATCCGGCACGAGCTGGACAGTTATGCCATGCAGCTGCATGAAAAGAGAGCCTGCGGACTGAGCCTCTATGAAATGATCGACCACTTTGAGTCCATCGGACAGGTCGATCAAGTCATCCATTTCAATCAGGAAGTCGCCTATTCCCTGCGGGCAGGTGACATCGAACAGCAGGAAACGATCCTGGAGCAACTGGTCGCTGCGGGTCAGGTGATTGGACATCCGTCCAGTCATCCTTTGCGGACCATCGGACGATCTGACTATAGCCAGCAACTTCGAGCCGAATTACCTGAGCTTGCTCTAGCCTATCAACGTGAACTGGATAAATTGGCGATCATTGTCCATGAAACGATCCGTCTGCTTGACCTGGGACAACCCCAAACTTCACAGGAATGGCTGACTTTGGCCAGCATCACAGAAGAACTTCTGGTCTGGCAGGAACTACCCTCAAGCTGGAGCCGCAAGGCCGATCTCGATACCTATATCAACGGTGTCAGGGACTGGGCTGAGCATGCCAGGACAGCTATCCAGCTGAAAAACGAACTTCAGAATGACTGGACTCCGGATTTTCTGGTACAAAACGGAGCCGACCTGGTGAAACGCTGGCAAGCACTGGATGGTCAATGGTTCTTACCCAGATTGCTGAGCCGGCATCAGCTGGTCAGGCAGCTCAGGCCCTTTGCCCTGCATCCTGTGGTACCTGATCATCTGGCTACATCGTTCGACTTATTGAGAAAATACCAGGCTGAAACAAATCTGCAGGAGCAACTGCTCCCAGTCTACAGCCACGATCTGGGCACGCTGTATCAAGGCGATCAGACGGATTGGGACTATATCTTGGCCTGCTGCAATCAGGCACAAGCCAGTGCTCACAGTCTGGCGTCCTTGCCTGGTGGCACTGAGCTGAGAATGGCCCTTGCAGGTGCTCCAGAGGTTGCTCTTACGGTCAAGGCATTCATCGATCAATGGCAGCAAACCACACTGGAGCAGGAACGCCTCGATCTGGCAGCCTCTTTGCGGTCGGACGTACTGCCAGATGTGGACTGGCTTTTTGAGCAGCGGCAGATGTGTACGGACATCATCCACAACATGCCGGCTCTGAAAACCTGGATGAACTACCGCAGTGTAGCGGATGAGGCAGCAACATCTGGAATCAAGGTGGTGGTCCAGGCTTATGAGTCCGGTCTCGAGCATGATCGTGTCCTCCCTGCCTATCAGAAGGCCGTCTACCAGGCCCTGATCATCACCACCATCGAAAGCGAAGAGAGCTTGAACCGGTTCTCCGGACCGGTCTTCAATAAAAAAATCGAGCAGTATAAAAAAATCGACACCGAGCTTACTGAGATAACCCGGCAAGAGATCTATTGCCGGTTGGCGGCCAAAGTACCTGATTTCACCACCGAAGCGGCAAACAGTTCAGAACTGGGCATTCTGCAGCGAGCCATCCGCAGCAGCGGCCGTGGTATGAGCATCCGCCACCTTTTCGAACGGATCCCCAATTTGCTACCCCGCCTGTGCCCGTGCATGCTGATGAGCCCCATTTCTGCCGCCCAATATCTGGATCCCAAGCGAGCACCGTTTGATCTGGTCATATTTGATGAGGCATCCCAGATTCCGACCAGCAAAGCGGTCGGAGCCCTGGCTCGTGGCCGGGAAGCCATCATTGTTGGTGACCCGAAGCAGATGCCGCCAACCAGCTTTTTCATGGGCAGCAACATTGATGAGGAGCATTTCGAAGCTGAAGATCTCGAAAGCATCCTCGACGACTGTCTGGCTCTCAGTTTCCCCGAGTCGCACCTGCTCTGGCATTATCGCAGCCGCCATGAGAGCTTGATTGCCTTTTCCAACAGCCAGTTCTACGAGAACAAATTATTCACCTTCCCTTCTGTCAATGATCGCGCATCGAAACTATCCTTTGTTCCGGTTGAAGGCTGGTTCGACCGCGGCAAATCGAGGCAGAACCGGGCCGAAGCAGAAGCGGTTGTAGCTGAACTCATCCGGCGGTTTGAGACCACAGGTGCACAAGCAAAAAGCATCGGTGTGATCACGTTCAACATCAACCAGCAGAACCTGATCGACGACCTGTTTACGGAGGCTTGTGCCAGTAATCCTGCACTGGAAGCCTGGGCTTATGACGGCGCAGAGCCGTTGTTCATCAAGAACCTGGAAAACGTCCAAGGCGACGAGCGTGACATCATTTTGTTCTCGATCGGATTTGGCGCGGATAGAGACGGCAAAGTTTTCATGAATTTTGGTCCTCTCAACCGGGAAGGTGGCTGGCGGCGGCTCAATGTCGCTGTATCCCGGGCCCGGAACGAAATGATGGTCTTCTCTTCACTCCAGCCCGATCAGATCAATTTATCCAAAACCAGTGCTCAGGGTGTCAGTGCCCTTAAGTCGTTTCTCGACTATGCCCGCAGTGGTATCCTGCCGGTCACCGAGCAAGTCAGTCAGTCAGTCAAATCCAGCACGACCGGCACCATCAGGAATGTCTGCCTGGCGTTGCAGCAGGCGGGCTATCAAACAGACGTTGCGATCGGCCAGTCCAAATACCGGATCGACATCGGTGTCATTGATCCTGCCAATCCGGACAGTTACCTGCTGGGCATCCTCTTGGATGGCGAGAGTTACGGTCAGGCCAAGTCAACCCGCGACCGCGAGATCGCACAGCTCAAAGTACTATCTGGCCTGGGCTGGACCATCCATCGGATCTGGTCAATGGACTGGTGGGACAACAAGGAGCAGGAAATCACAGCCATCCTGGCTAAGCTGGAGAATCTGATCCAGCAACGGACTACGGCCGCAAAGGATGTCTTGATCCAATCGTCTGCCAGCACCAGTCAATGGAACATGCAGGCTCCCAAAGCTGAAAAAACGGGGCGATCAGTCACTAATTATCAAACAACCATCTTGAGCCATCCAGCGATGACTCCCGAAGACTATCTCAGTCCTGCTACAACGAAACAGATCCGTCAAGCCTTCAAATCTGTTATCGATACCGAAGCTCCTATTTCAGAAACCCTGCTGATTCGTCGGGTGTTGCAAAGCTTTGGCATCTCACGGGCAGGCAGCAGAATCCAAAGTAAAAACCAGGCCATCCTGAATCAGCTAAACTACCCATGCACCATCCAGGGCGACTCGACCTTCTACTGGCGTCCAGACCAGAATCCAGCGACCTATGCCGAATTTCGGTCCGTGGGCGGTGGCAGCGACATCCGGGAGGCCCGTGATGTCCCCTTTGAAGAAGTCGCTGGTGCAGTCTGCCAAGTACTGGAAGATCAGATCGGACTGCCAGAAGATGACCTGATCCGCGAAACAGCCAGGAAATTAGGGTATTCACGCAGTGGCAACCAGGTGATCTCCATGGTCCGTGGAGGTATCCAGATCGCCCTGGTAAAAGGATCCATCACTAAAGACGACCGGGGTCACTACATCATTCACCAGTCTTCCATCTGACCCCCCTCCCCTCATACCTCGACCCACCAGCGCTGATCGTAGACCAGGACGAAATCGCGGTGGTCGGAGCGGATGACATACCGCATGCCACTCTCCTCGTCGTAGTCTTTCCTGGCCTTGATCGGCTGGGCAGAGAGGATCCGTTTGACCGGGATCCGCTGGTCCTGGGCAATCACCTCGAGCGGTCTGAACTGCCCCTCATACACCTCGGCAATGACCCTGACTCCTATCCGTTCCACATCACGCACCTGCCTCTCAAATCGGACTTGAACCACCGTTGTGAGATTGATTATAGAACATTTGTTCTCTTTTTCAAGTGTCCCGGGCTACCAAACAGCGCTTGTATAAATTGCAGAATAATCAAATGTCAATGCTTTTTCTAAGGCATGCCTGCAGGCTATAATAGTGAAAACAATATCTATCCAGAAGGTGCCCATGAGTTATTACGATCTCCTGATGTCCGATTCAGCCTTGCAGCACAAGGCCAACCAAAGCTTGGCCCAGACTGATTTCAGTCAATATAGAAGTGTAACGACCACACTTGTGAATACATCCCATGAAGACAGCCAGCAGATCCTGGCCCATCTACAGGAAGGTGACCGGTTGAAAATCATCCAGGGCAGCAGTCGTGGGCGGCCTACCCTGGAGGTTTTCACAGCCGCAGGCAAGCTGGTCGGCGAAGTCCCACATTCCTTGGTGGACCAGCTGACGGTCAAGGAAACATCTGAGTTGTACGATGCCAGCAGCTTTGAAGACACCAGGCATTTCCATTCCCTGTCCGGTTTTGCCATCGCACGCCTGATTGCGGGCGGCAAGCGGCAAAAATACACCTGCGAAGTCGAGCTTTTCTACCAGGTCAAATA
>JAQUEY010000134.1 GCA_028684955.1 Eubacteriales bacterium | reverse complement strand
ATTCCGCCGGACCCTCCGATCGGGGTTTGAAGATCGAACAAAGGCTGATATATCAAGCTTTACAGGCAAAATGCGACTTATTTTCTAGCCAGTATAAGGGTGTGGTGAGCTCAATTGCCGAATCATCATTTTTTTATATTTACCAAATTGGAAATATTTCAGGGAAAAAGTTCAAGACTGTTGACTCTTCGCGCGCGCGGATGTATGATGAAAACACATAGTTACGTAAATTTAAATAAAATAATACCCGGAGGCTGATATGAAAAAGTTGAACGTTGGAATCATTGGTGCTGGCTTCATGTCCAAAGCTCATTCCATGGCCTATGCGGCGATGCCGATGTTTTTCTGGCCCGCGCCAGCCATCCCGGTCCGAGCCATCCTGGCCGATGTCAATGAAAAGACAGCTGCCGAAGCGGCTGCCCGATTCGGCTATGAACGTTCTACCGGCGACTGGCGGACCATCATCGCAGACCCATCGATCGATATTGTCGATATCGCCACTCCGAATGACAGCCATGCCGAGATCGCCATTGCGGCAGCCCAGGCTGGCAAGCACATCCTGTGCGAAAAGCCGATCGCCCGGACGACTGAAGAAGCCCTGCGGATGCTGGAAGCCGTCCGGAAGGCTGGCGTTACCAATATGCTCGCGTTCAATTACCGGAAAACCCCGGCCATCGCCTATGCCAAGAAGCTGATCCAGGAAGGGGAGATCGGCCAGGTCCGCAATTTCCGGGCTACCTATCTGCAGGACTGGTCAGCCGACCCGAATGCCCCGCTCTCCTGGCGATTCCAGAAAAATGTCGCTGGAAGTGGTGCACTGGGTGATATCGGTACCCATGTGATCGATATTGCCCGCTACCTGGTTTCCGATATTGCGGAAGTCTCCTCTCTGGTCAAGAC
The DNA here is from genome assembly GCA_028684955.1 of Eubacteriales bacterium. GTDB lineage: Bacteria > Bacillota > Clostridia > Saccharofermentanales > UBA5734 > UBA5734. The sequence goes on along the minus strand of JAQUEY010000134.1, from coordinate 5,368 downwards.
ATACATCGGTGAACGTCCGGTTCAGTCCTCCGGCTTGGATGCGCTCGGCACCGTCAAGATCGGTGGTGCGGTCGAGAAGGGTATCGTCGATGTGGATGACGAGATCACAACTTTACTGAAATTTGACAATGGCGCCATTGGATCACTTGAAGCGACCCGCAATGCTTGGGGCCGCAATAATTTCATTACTTTGGAAATCCACGGCGAAACCGGTTCGATCTACTTCAATTACGAGCGTCGCGATGAGCTCCAGGTTTGCTTCTCGAACGACCCGGCAGACCGCAAAGGGTTTAGAACCATCTACACGGGACCTGCCCATCCGAATGGCGCTGCTCTTTGGCCGATTCCGGCTCTCGGTATCGGATACAGCGAAACCAAAATCATCGAGTGCTACGATTTCTTCGACGCCGTCGTCAACAACAAGAGATGCGAGCCTGATTTTGAAGACGGTTACCGCATCTCGCAGATCTGTGATGCCATCATCACATCAGCTGCTACCAGCCAGTGGGCCAATACTCGCAGCTGACGCAACGGTTCGGGATCATCCGGATATCACTTCACCCATAAGCCCGCGGGCGAACCTTCAGGAGATTAACATGCAATTTGGATTTGTCAGCGCCATCCTGGCCGAAAAAACCTATGAAGAAGTCATCGACTTTGCCGCCGACCATGGATTTTCATGTGTCGAGATGATGTGCTGGCCTGTTGGCAAAGCCGAACGGCGCTATGCCGGAGTGACCCACATTGATGTGGACAACCTGGATGACCAGAAGTCGGCCGTGATCCTTCAATATGCCCAGGAACGAAAAGTCACCCTCTCTTCGCTGGGTTACTATCCTAACCCGCTGGATGCCGATCTTGAAAAGCGCCAGATGTATATCAGGCACATCGAAAAAATGATCATTGCCGCGGCCCGGCTGGGAATCAATCGGATCACCACCTTTATCGGTAAAGATCCGAAGAAGACCTTGGACGAGAACTTTGATTTGTTCATTCAAGTCTGGACACCCTTAATCCAGCTGGCCGAAGAGAAAAAGGTCCAGGTCGCGATCGAGAACTGCCCCATGTACTTCACCATGGACCAGTGGCCCGGCGGTTTGAACCTGGCCACCACACCAGCGATGTGGCGCCGGATGTTCGCGGCCATTCCCAGTCCCTATTTTGGCTTGAATTATGATCCGTCCCACCTGGTCTGGCAGCAGATGGACTATATCCGCCCGATCTATGAGTTTAAGGACCGTCTCTTTCATGTCCATTTCAAGGACATCAAGATCTACCGCGACAAACTCAATGATGTGGGTGTGCTGGCCACGCCGCTGGAATACATGTCGCCGAAGCTTCCCGGCCAGGGTGATGTCGATTGGGGTCAGTATGTCTCGGCCCTGAATGATGTCCGCTACCAGGGGCCGGCTTGCATCGAAGTCGAGGACAAGGCCTATGAAGCCAGCACGGCTGATTGCGAGCGCGCCTTGCTGACCAGCAGGAACTACCTCAATCAATTCATCTATTAAGACGGTTGTTTTCTGGAGAAATTTGTATAATGGTATCTGGTATCAAATCGATTGATGCCCCCAGAAGGAGGAAGCAGCATGATCGAAATCATTGCCAAGGGTACATTTAAACCGGACTGTGTCGAAACATTCAAGCAACTAGCCCATGAAATGATCGTTAAAACGCGCCAGGAGCCCGGCTGTATTTCCTATCAACTATGCAACGATCTGTCCGACCCTAATACCTTTGCCTTCGTCGAAACCTGGCAAGACCAGACGGCGATTGACTCCCACAACCAAACGCTGCATTTCACATCCATTGTGCCTCGGTTCGCGGATTTACTCGCCGGACCGATGGAGGTCAAACTGTATACAGTTATTGAGTAAAGATAAAAGATTCCTGTCTGACGATCACCTCTGGCCAGACAAATTGACCCTATACCGTTTGCGGTTGCCGAAGGTTTGTTCGGAAAGCAGCCCCAGCTTGGTCAGTTTGAGGACAAAGCTGCGGATGGTCGCATAGGCTGCCTGGCCGAAGTCCCGTTCCAGTTGTTTGGTCGAGAATTCCTTAGAACCATAGGTGGACAGGACGAAGGCCCAGAGGTCCCGTTCCTTGACGGTCAGGCTGCCGCTGTCCAGGATGCGCTGAAAATCCTCAGCAGAGACCATGACGGGCGTTTGCTCGCCGATCTTTCGATAAACCGATTCGTTGAAATACTGCAAAAATGGGGTGACATCGATCAGGCCGCTCAGAAATTCATTCTGTTCAATTTTTGTGAAGGCCTGGTAGTAGAGTCGCTTGCTTGCTTCGATGTAGCTTGAGATTGGAACATACAGCGAGGATGGATAGCCCCTTTGGACCAGAAACCAGAGATGCAGCAAGCGGGCCATCCGCCCATTGCCGTCGAAATAGGGATGAAGATAGGCAAAATAGAAATGGATGATGGCAGCTTTTGCCAGGTCATCCATGCCGTCATCTGCTTGAATGAAATCAAGCAGCTTTTTCATGTGAACGGGCAATTTCGCCGGTGGCAGGCAGGTGTGTTCAACCTCCAGACTGACGACAAAGACCTGGTCATGGCGATACAGATGCCCAGGCAGGATCAGGTCGTCAGGGTCTTTCAGGTAGGGACCAATGGCTATCTGGTAGAGTTCATGGATCGTGGCCTCCGTGATCCGGTTTTGCTCATCGGATATAAAATCAAGCCCCTTTTTCAGGCCGTAGATTCGTTCCTCGCGGTCGTCTGCAGGAGCGAATCCTGCCAAGATTTTGCGCACACTTTCCCGCGAGAAATCAATGCTCTCGATGGTCAGAGTGGCCGCAATTTCCTCCTCCATGGCTTGTCGACCGTATTTTTCTGAGGAAGGACGTGGCTGGAGCATTTGCCTGATCACCCCACGATTGGGCGGGTAGAGAGTGCCCAGATAGACCAAGTCCTGGTTGGAGAAATCCGGTAAGGGCAATCTTTGGTAGAAGCTGGCTTGCAAAAGCGCGGCCAGCTCTTTGAGGTCGATGCCTGGGTATTTGTATTTGAGCTTTTTCCAATCCGTGACCGCAGGGTCACTGACAATTTTCGCAAATAGCGCCGCATCCATGCTGGTCTTCCTCTGTGAGCTGATACAAATTGATACTATTTAATATCAGTTTAGAGCGTACAGGTCAATTTGTCAAATAAGCGATGCAAAATCGCACGATGAAATCGATGTTTCTCATGGTAATATAGGGAGGTCGGTTCGCCTTTTGAAGAATAGATGTCATTTAGGTTGTGCCAACCGGCTGCTTGTGAGAGTGAATTTCTAATCAAGTCCGAGCTGCCTCAACTTTGAGTTTGAAGGATTATCGCATGGATCCATTGAGATCAAACCCTTTGCACAACAAAAGCCTGCTTAAACTGGCCGGGATCCTTCTGGTTAGCTCAGGCCTTCTTTTAATTTCTGGATGTAGCCAGGCGCAGAAGGCGCATCAGATCATCATCGCTGGATCGACGTCGGTCCAGCCTTTTGCAGAAATCCTCGCCGAGGAATACATGAAGATGCACCCGGATATCAGCATTGATATCCAGGGCGGTGGATCCTCGTCCGGGATCAAGGCGGCTTTGTCCGGCACTGCTGCGATCGGGATGTCCTCCCGCGATCTGAAGGGCGATGAGCTGTCACTCTGGTCGGCGGAAATTGCCCGCGATGGCCTGGCGATCATCGTTCATCCGGATAATACAGTCAATGAACTGACGAGTGCGCAGGTCCAGGACATTTATGTCAAAGCAATGGATAACTGGGCCCAACTCGGCGGCCAGGATGGTAACATCCATCTCTTCACCCGCGAAGAGGGTTCGGGAACCCGCGACGCTTTCGTCAGCCTGGCGATGGACAACGCGGATGTCACCCCCAAAGCCATGGTGCAGGATTCCAATGGAGCCGTCCGGCAGCTGGTCGGTGACGATCCGGGTGCGATCGGTTATATCTCTTTGGGCCTGGTCAACGACCAGGTCAAGGCCGTCTCTCTGGACGGTGTCGCGGCAAGCCACGAAAACATCATCAATGGCTCCTACAAGCTCTCCCGGCCGTTCCTGTTTGTATCGAACGGAGACCCGGAAGGAATCGCCAAGGATTTCATCGATTTTGTCCTGTCAGAAGAGGGCCGCCAGATCCTGACCCGCGAGGGCCTGGTTACACGGGGTGCGGAGGTGCAGCCATGAAACGACTGCTCGACAGACTGCCGGGATTCATTTTTCTTCTGATCGCTTTGTCCGCTTTGTCAGCGCTTGCCCTGATCATTGTTTTTATCTTCTACGAAGGCATTCCGATCATCGCCAAGGTTGGCCTGGGCCAGTTTACCCTGGGGATGTCCTGGGCGCCGGGCAAAGGTGAATTTGGTATCCTGCCGATGATTATCGGCACGGTTTCGGTCACCCTCGGCGCTGCTGCATTGGGTGTGCCGGTAGCAATTTTGACCAGCATCTTCCTGACCGAATTTGCGCCAGCTGCTGTCAGCCGGATTGTCCGACCGGCGATTCAGCTGCTGGCGGGCATTCCGTCGGTCGTCTATGGTTTCTGGGGCCTGACGTTCATCGTCCCCTACATCCGTCTCTGGATCGGCGGCCCGGGTCTTTCCGTCCTGGCTGGATCGGTTATCCTGGCGATCATGATTTTGCCGACTGTCATCAGCATCACCGAGGTTTCACTCCTGGCCCTGCCGCGTACGTACAAGGAAGGCTCGCTCGCCATCGGCGCCACTCAGTGGCAGACAGTCTGGTCCGTCCAGTTACCGGCAGCCAGGTCTGGCATTATGGCAGCGGTCATTCTCGGCGTCGGGCGCGCGGTCGGCGAAACCATGGCCGTCATTATGGTCTTGGGCAATGCCGTTGCCCTGCCAGAATCGATCCTGGACCCGGCCCGTACCCTGACAACCAACATCGGCATCGAGATGGGCTACGCCTCGGGCGACCATCAGCAGGCCCTGTTTGCCACCGGTATCGTCCTCCTGGTCATCGTGATGAGTTTGAATTCCATTGCTCAGGCTACTTTGAAAAGGAGTCAACGATGATGCGGCTGAATCCCAAAATGACGCAATTCCTGGCCAAAGGCGTGATCTGGGGATCGGCACTGCTGGTGATTGTCCTGCTGCTTTTCATTCTGCTCTTTGTCCTGATCAAAGGCGTCCCGACCCTGAACTGGCAATTTTTGACGGAAAACCCCCGCGACATGGGTCGTTCGGGCGGTATTTTCTCGACCATCGTCAGCACAATTCTGGTTACACTGGTTTCTGTCGCAATCGCCACCCCGTTTGGCGTGGGTACGGCCCTGTATCTGACCGAATTCACGCGTGAAGGACTGGCAACCCGGATCATCCGTTTTAGCGCAGACACACTGGCGGCGAT
>JAQUEY010000133.1:2360-6270 GCA_028684955.1 Eubacteriales bacterium | reverse complement strand
CCCCAATTTTTCGTATAGGCGGCTTTTGTTGACAAACCCTGGCATTTTCTGGGCAAGATCGAGATGCGCACTCCAGCGGTAATCATTAATTCTTTCAGTCAATCCAGCCCGAATCGGGTTCAGGGCAATGTACTTGATGACCGCGTAAAGGTACTTCTGATGGTCAATCGTTTGAGATTGATATCGATTTTCGAAAACAGCTCCAGTTGAATGGTTTTTGAGAGAAAAATAGCGGCCGTAACTTGTGTGCAGGCGGTGCAAAATCAAGTCAATTGGGGTCGACTGCATTTCAAGCAGGAGATGGTAATGGTTGTTCATCAGGACATAGTAAAGCAGATGCCCGGTATGCTCTTGTAGGATCTTCTTCAGCTTGTCGAGAAAAATGACTTTATCGAGGTCATCTGCCAGAATATATTGATGGTTGTGGCCGCGATGGGTGATGTGGTATATCCCGCTGGGATGAAAATCTCTCGGTTTTCTGGTCATAGTTCAAGATTCCCCTTTTCATTGAACGAGTATTTGATCAAATGAAATGAAGAAACTGAACTGATATTTCCAGTTTATCGGATTTTCAAAAATTTAAAAGGGGCTGCTTTGAAAAGCAGCCCCGCACACCTCAGTAGTCGATCCCTTCGCGGGCCAGGATGCCCTTTTCGTAGGGGTGGGCGATGCATTGGACCTCGGAAACATAGTCAGCCAGGGCAAGGAATCGCGGATCCGGATCGCGACCGGTGAGGACAACTTCGAGTCCTGCCGGTTTGTTTACGAGGAAATTGTACACTTCATCGCTGTCGAGCAGGCCGGTTGCCAGGGCGCCAAAGGTTTCGTCCAGAACGAGGAGGTCGATTTCACCAGCGCGCGAAGCGGTGACTGCAGCGGCAAAAAATTCCTCGTGCATCTGGCGGGTGCGGACTTTGTCGTCTTCCTCCATCTGGTTGGTGAATTTCATGTCGGCTTGGCCGGAGAGGACACGGACATTGTCCAGTTGGCGCAAGATGCCGATTTCGCCGGACAAGCCGTTTTTCAGGAACTGGACAAACAGAATGCGCAGGCCGTGGGCATGGGCCCGGATGGTCAGGCCGACTGAGGCGGTCGTCTTGCCTTTGCCAGTGCCGGTGTAGATATGGATCAGGCCGGTCTGGGGCGTTTCCAGATGTTTGGTCATCTGGCGGGCCAGAGGCGTGGCATTGGCTGCTTGTTCGAGCTCGGCCGGAGTCGGGTAAATCGGTTTGCGTTCAGGTGTCATGGTCGGTTCCTTTCGGTTCGTTCCTCTGCAGGTGCTGACTGGTCGTTGCGGTTAGGCTGTTGAGTCAAGCTGTCAGTCGCTCCCCGGCTACGATAATCAGGAACAGCCTGTTGTTGTGCCGCAGTCGAGGCAGACCTTGCAAGTACCGTTCCGGACCATACGGGTACTGGAACAGGTGGGGCAGGTCGAGCCGTCATACAGCTTTTCGCCGAAACGCGCTGCCTCACGGGCACTCTCGTGAACGTAGGCTTCACTGGACACTTCCGTTGCGCCATCCGCCGAGGGCTCTTCCTGGATGCCGGTGGAATATTCCGGTTCACGCAGATTCGGGAATTGCGGATTCAGGTCGTCATTTCCTTCATCATCGTCTTCTTCGGATTCGCTGATTTCCAGCACAGGCAAGGACAGGGCGCCCGTGATGGCCGTCGTGACGGTTGCTGCAGCAGGAGACGCAGCGAGCGCACCCTCCGGCTTGACTTGGCAGCGTGAATAATCGCCGATTTCGATGTCGATGATCTTGCTGATCAGGTCGGAGATCGAGGTGCAGTATTTGATGTATGGATGGCGGGTGACAAATCCATAGGGTTCGTACTTCTGGCCGCGCAGCATTTTGGAAATGTTCTGCGGCGGGATGCGGTACTGGAGCATGACGGAGATCGTCTTCGACAGAGAGTTGAGCAGGCCCATGATCAGGGTGCCTTCACGGTCGGTCGTGATGTAGATTTCCGTGATCTCGCCATTGGCACTGCGGTTGACGGTGGTGTAGATTTTGACGTCTTCGACCTGGGCAGGATGGGTGTGGCCCGAGCGGATGCCAACCGGTTTGTCGCGGCGGGAGGCCAGGGGATTGGCTGCCTGCTTTTCGAGACGGTGGTTGCGTTCGCGGGTTTTCTCGGCATATTCGAGCAGCTGGGCGTACTTGAGGTCCTTGAGCTCGACATCCTGGTTGCCTGCGTCAAGGCGCAGGTTCAGCGGCTGGGCGAATTTGGATCCATCGCGGTACAGCGTGATGCCTTTGACACCAAGCTGCCAGGACTTGATCACGACCTCTTTGAAGTCTTCGACGGTGGCTTCCTTGGGCAGGTTGACGGTTTTGGAAATGGCGCCGGAGAGCAGTGGGGTGAGGGCGGCGACCATCAGGACATGGCCCATGTAATGGATATAACGTTCACCACTGCCACACTGGTTGGCGGTATCGAAAACGGCGAGATGTTCGTCCTTGAGGTGGGGGGCGCCTTCGATCTTGCCGTCGACGATCATGCCGTCTTCTTCGCGCATGATGTAGTCGATGATGTCGGTGATCTGGTCCGGCGTGTAGCCAAGCTTCTTCAGACCCGCGCCAATGCTGGGGTTAGCCAGTTTCATGAAGCCGCCACCGGACAGTTTCTTGTAGGAGACATGGGAGAAGAACGGCTCGATGCTGGTGGCTGCACAGTCCATGGCAAAGGAAATCGTGCCTGTCGGAGCCATGACGGAGACCTGTGCGTTGCGGTAGCCAAACTGGGCACCGGCTTTTTCCGCGTTCTGCCAGGATTCCCGGAGCGAGTGGCTGATGTCGGCCAGGCCGAGCGTTGCCAGCAGGCCATGATTGACCGCAACCGGGGTGTAGGACAGCGCTTCAAATTCGTCTGGCCGGGCCCCGGCAACACGAGCGTGGTTCCGGATGACCCGCAGCATGTGCTCGCGGTTCAATTCGTACTTGGCAAACGGTCCGGCGATTTCGCTCATCAGAGCGGACATGTAGTAGCTGCGTCCAGTCAGGATGCCAACCAGGGCAGCGGCCAGGGCACGCGCTTCGTCTGAGTCATAGGGCAGGCCCATCTCCATCAGGAGAGAAGCCAGATTGGCCATGCCAAGACCTGTGCTGCGGAAAAGCCAAGTCTTGCGGGCAATGTCGGCCGTCGGGAAATGGCCCCAGTGGATCGAGGCTTCGAGCACGAGCTGGACCAGGGTGATCATGTGCTCGTAGCCCTTGAGGTCGAATTGTTCGGTCTTCGCATCATAGAAACGCAGGACATTGATCGATGCCAGGTTGCAGCTGGTGTCGTCGAGGAAGGCGTATTCACCGCAGGGATTGGTCGAATTCAGGCGGTTTTGCTTGGCCCAGGTCTGGCCATCCTCGCCATTGGGGCAGGTATGCCAGGCATTGAACGTATCATCGAACTGAGGAGCCGGGTCGGCGCAGCGCCAGGCGGATTCGTTGAACTTCTGCCAGATGTCGGAAACCTTGATCGCCTTGTCCACACGGTTGTCGATCCGGCCTTTGAGCAGCAGTTCGGTATCCGGATCGGCCTCGAGTCCGATGACTTTGCTCATGAAATCATCGGAAATGCGCACGGAATTATTGGAGTTCTGGCCGGAAACGGTCTGGTAAGCCTCGCCGTCCATATCGGCATCATAGCCCATCTTGGCCAGGGCGATGACTTTGTCTTCTTCTTTGGCTTTCCAGGTGATGAAGTCCTCGATCTCCGGATGGTCGATGTCAAGGCAGACCATTTTGGCGGCGCGGCGGGTCGTGCCACCGGATTTGATGGCGCCGGCGTTGCGGTCGAGTCCCTTGAGAAAGCTCATCAGGCCGGATGAAGCACCGCCGCCTGAGAGGCGTTCGCCCTCGGCACGGATCGAGGAGAAATTGGTGCCGGTGCCGGATCCGCCACGGAACAG
>JAQUEY010000133.1:0-2260 GCA_028684955.1 Eubacteriales bacterium | reverse complement strand
ACGGTTTTATCGGGGTTCTGGTCCAGTTCCTTGGTGAAATAGCGCGCGATGAGCGATGGCAACGTTGGCATGGGACGACCTCCTGATGGTTCTGTCTATATAGGTTTATGCGATTGACAGTTTTATGAAAGTTCATCTGTGAGATGGAAACTGCAAAACTACTCAAAGTCGTTTTGACTACTTTGAGTAGTTTTAACTACATTTAGTAGTTTTATCTATTTCCAGACACTAGATATTGTATAGCTGAAGCCGACACCTGTAAACAATCAATATTGACAATGAATGGTCCTGGTTCGGTTGGATTGCCAGATTATCACAGCACAAGCCTATTCTGCAATGTCTCCTGCTGATCTACGTTCGAAGTGATAAAGACCCGTCAGCTGCCATGACTTTGTTGACACTCACCCACAAGGCGTTGTAAATTGAAAGTCACCCCTTAGAGCCCGAGCACGCGTTCAGACTCATCGTCGGACCAACGTCGCCTCGGTATCCGTCAACTTCCAGGACTCTCTCCGGGAGCTTTGCGGTCTGACAATTTCCTTTACAAGCACCGGATGCGATGCCTTGAAAAATTCCCTGAGGCACCAGGCCCTGCCGGTCAAGAGAAGGTTTTGTGGAGTTGATGAATTGATGCAACGCTATTTGTATGGCGGGTCTTTTTCTGACCTGCCCCGTGAAGATTGCGACGTCCTGATTGTCGGTGCCGGTTTGGCCGGACTGTACACGGCCTTGCAACTGGATCCCTCTTTCAACACTGTCATCCTGAACAAATTCGGCCTTGACCAGAGCAATTCCATGTATGCCCAGGGCGGTATTGCTGCGGCCGTGGCTGAGGATGACTCGCCGGATCTCCATTTTGCCGACTCCATGGCAGCAGGTTCCAACCTCTGCAAAAAGGATGCCTTGCGTGTCCTGGTCGATGAAGGTCCGGAGAACATCCGCATCCTCCAGAACTGGGGCGTGCCTTTTGATCTCGATGCCAGCGGACATCTGGCCGTCGGCCAGGAAGGCGCCCACTCCAGAAAACGCATCATCCACAGCCATGGTGATGCCACCGGCCTGCACATGACCAGCCGCCTGGCTGAGCGGGTCAAGGCAAGTCCCAATATCCGCGTGGATGACAATTGGACGCTGGTCGATCTCGTGGTCGACGACACAGGCGCGGTTGCCGGTGTGATCACCCTGAACTCGCTGGCTGCAGATCAATTCCGTTTCTATCGCGCCCGTTGTGTTGTGCTGGCAACTGGCGGTATCGGCCAGCTGTTCCTGCATTCAACGAATGCCCGCCCAGCCACTGGCGATGCCCTGGCGGCATCGATCCGCGCCGGTGCCGAAACAGGCGATCTCGAATTCATCCAGTTTCATCCAACGGCCCTGCCGGAACCAGATGAGAATGGCCGCTGCTTCCTGATTTCAGAAGCCGTTCGTGGTGAGGGTGCGATCCTGCGCTCGATCCAGGGCGATCCGTTCATGGAAAAGGCTCATCCACAAGGCAATCTCGCCCCACGCGATGTCGTTTCCCAGGCGATTTTCCGCCAAATGCTCAAAGACGACTCAGACCATGTCTATCTCGATATCACGCACCAGCCAGCCGAATTTCTGCAACGCCGCTTCCCGATGATTTATGAGACCTGTCTCCAGAGAGGTCTCGACATGGCCAGGGATTACCTGCCGGTCACTCCCGTCCAGCATTATTTCATGGGTGGGGTCAACACCGATCTGCACGCCCGGACATCCTTGAAAAACCTCTACGCCTGCGGCGAAGTCGCCCACACGGGCATTTATGGGGCCAACCGCCTGGCAAGCAACTCCTTGCTGGAATGCCTGGTTTATGGCCGTCGGGCTGCCCAGGCTATCAACGGTGCCCCTGCCACCGAGCTGGCAGATCTGGCAGTGCTGGCCGAGGTGTTCGCCCGGGCGCAGGCCGCGGATTCAGCGCAGCGCGCCACTGCGCTGGCATCTCATCTGAGGATCACCGCGCTTGATTCGACCGCTGCCGAAGATCGCCAGCAGATCCGCCAGCTGATGACCCGCTACTGCGGGATTTTACGCAGCAAAGACGGGCTGCAGACCGCCCTTCACGGGCTGGATTCGATTCATGCGCGGCGCGAACTGACCTCTGTCCACACGTTGACTGAATTGGAAGCAGCCCAGATGGCTGTGACCGGAAGAGCCATTGTCAGGGCCGCTCTGCGGCGCCGCCACAGTGTCGGAGCCCATTTCCGGATGGATGAAAACCGGCCCAGCCCAGTCCAAGCAG
>JAQUEY010000132.1 GCA_028684955.1 Eubacteriales bacterium | reverse complement strand
CCCTCGATCAGGCAGAAGAAGTCTTCTACTATCTTTGCCCCATCTGCGGCAACATTGAAAAAGTCCGCCCCGGCAAATGCAGCATCTGCGGCGTTCCCGGCGAAAAGTTCATCCAGTACTGATTGAATCTGACTCGAATGAGACTATGAAAAGACCCATCCGGCAAAAACGTCCGGATGGGTCTTTTCGCTATCGAACCAGGCCAAAAAACGCCTGCTCAGGAATTTCTTCGCCCAAATTCACTTTGAAGAGTGAATATTCACTATTTTTATATGAATATTCATGATATACTGAATGTAACAAGTGAATTTTAATTAGCAAGGTGGTTGTTAAGGTGTACGAAAGCGAAGCTATTGAGTTTAAAGAAATAGTGAGTGAAGACATCTGCAAAGAGGTCATCGCATTTGCGAATACAAACGGTGGAACCATCTATGTTGGAATAAATAATGACGGTAGAGAAGTCGGGCTTTTGAATGTTGATGAGTCCTACACCCGACTTTCCAATCTCGTGCGCGATACAATTCTGCCCGATGTAACGATTTTCATTCAATATGAGCTGCTTGATGGGAATATCATTAAAATCAAGGTGTCAGAGGGTTCAGCCAAGCCGTATTACTTGAAACATAAGGGAATGAAGCCTGCTGGTGTTTATATGCGCCAAGGGACATCATCTGTCCAAGCCTCGTGGGATCAAATACGTTTTCTGATCAAGAACGCCGATGGTGATACGTTCGAATCAACTCGCAGCATTCAACAAGATTTGAGCTTTTCAACAGCGGAAATTGAATTTAAACGCCGAAACATCGATTTTGCCAGTGAAAAATTCGTTTCGCTCGGTTTATGGTGTGCAGATTTGAAATTATTCACGAATTTGGCTGTTTTGATTTCTGAACAATGTATGCATTCAATTAAAGTTGCAGTGTTTGCAGATCGGGCCAATACAATATTCATCGATCGCAGGGAATTTGGTGGTTCAATCTTCAAGCACATGCATGACGCGTATGATTACCTGATGCTGAATAACAAAACAGTTTCGGAGATACATGGACTGGACCGATATGACCTGCAGGATTATCCACCTGAAGCCATACGCGAAGCGTTACTGAACGCAATTATTCATCGAGATTACAGCTACAGTGGCAGCATCATCATTAACATTAATCCTGACCATCTGGAAATCATCAACCTTGGTGGCTTATTACCTGGTCTATCCACCCGGGATATCTTATCTGGTATTTCACAACCGAGAAATTCAAAACTGGCTCAGATTTTCTTTCGCCTGAAACATATTGAAGCCTATGGTACTGGAATACGGAGAATATTTGATCTTTATCGTGATGAAACAGTTAAACCAGATATTGCTGTTTCTGAAAATACATTTCGCATGACCTTGCCTAATCGTAACGCTAACCGCCAAGATCTTGGGCCAGCAATGGTGGTGAAGGATCAGATTCTGACACATGAAGACGCCAAACGGTTGCCAATGAACAATTTGACGCCTCAAATGGAATTGATCATGGATCAACTTAAAATAAAAGAAGCGCTAAGCGATGAAGATGTAATGGCATTGCTTCGGTTAAAACGAACCAGAACGTATCTAATTTTGAAAAAAATGAACGATCTGGGACTTATAGAAATCAGAGGCCGAGGACAGAGCAAGGTTTACATGTTGCGTTCGAAAGATCGCTAAATAACTCCCCGGGAGGGATACCTCATGGCCAATCATTGTCTGGAATGCGAGCATCATGTGTGCACCGGCAAGGTGCCGATTTTCGCCGGCCTGACGCCTGAAGAGCAACTTGAGATCATTCGCCTGATCTTGCATGTGGCGTACGCCAAAGGGCAGACGATCTACCGCGAGGGAGACCGTGCAGACAAGTTGCTGATTGTCACCCGTGGTTCGATCCGCCTGTTCAAAACGACCATCGAAGGCAAAGAGCAGAATCTGGATATTTTGCAGACCGGCGATTTCACCGGGGAGCTGGACCTGATGGGGGATGCCACGTACAGCCATGAGGCGGTTGCCCAGGAGCCGACCGTCCTGTGTGTCATCTCGCAGGACCGGATGCGCGAGCTGATCTTGAAAAACCCCCTGATCGGGTTCAAAATCATGCAAGCCATGAACCAGAAGCTGACGAACTTGCGCAGCCTGGTCCAGAGCCTGGCGACCCATGAAGGACTGCCCCGCCTGGCCCACTTGCTGTTGCAACTCTATGAAAAAAGCGGCAGCCAGAAACGATTCGACTTGAATCTGTCCCGAGAGGATATCGCCAATTTCACTGGCCTGACCCGCGAAACAGTCAGCCGCAAATTGGCCCAGCTGCAGGATGAAGGAATCATCCGGCTGGGCAAGTCCCGGGAAATCGAAATCCTCGATCTGGAGACTTTGCGAGATTATTCAGCCTGAATGACAGGACAAAGGCCCACCCGTTTTCCAGATCGTCCACTTTCCCAAGATGTGATTTGAATCAAAGACTTCTCAACTGACCCCCGGTATCCTTAGATCAGAAAGACATCACAACACCATCGTGCCTGATGGACCCGATTTTGGAGGATACACCATGAAAAACACCGTGATCACACCTGACATGCTGCTCGGCGACGTCGTGTCGCTTTTCCCACCTGCGACTCGCACCTTCAATGTACTCGACATCGACTACTGCTGCCAGGGTCAACGCCCCCTCTCAGCTGCTCTGGCGGAAAAAGATCTCGACACGGAAGCATTTACCACTGATCTCAACCAGGCCTATGCCGACTACAAGACTCGCACGGATCATCCTGTCGATCCCACGACCCTGTCCAATGAAGACCTGATCCAGCTAATCCTCGACCTGCACCATGCGCCGGAACGACTGCTGCTGCACGATCTCGACGAACTGATCAACAAGATCCTGGTTGTCCATTTCGAGCATGATGAACGTCTCCTGAAAGCCCTGCACCGCCAGTTTGCCCTGCTCAAAATGGACCTCGAAGAGCATTTTGCTGACGAGGAACGGGTTTTGTTCCCAGCCATCCTGTCCGGGGATGACAAGACAACGATCAAAGCCCTGATCGATGACCTGGAAAAGGACCATGATGCCGCCGGCGACATCCTCAAGGCGATCAAAACCCTGACCAATGGCTACCAGGCACCGGTCTATGCTTGCCCGACTTTCATTGTGACCTACAAGAAAATCCAGGCTTTAACCGAAGACATTTTCCTGCACATCCACAAAGAAAACAGCATTCTGTTCCCGCGTTTTGCCTGAGTTTTCGGCAAGACTGAAAGGAGATTTCCATGGCTAAAACAATCACCCCTAAAGTAACCTGGGTCGGCAAGATCGACTGGGAACTCGACACCTTCCACGGCGATGAATACTCGACCCACCATGGCTCATCCTACAATGCCTATCTGGTCCGCGACCAGAAAACGGTCCTGATCGATACCGTCTGGAAGCCCTATGACGAAGAATTCGTGACCAATCTGAAGAAGGTCGTCGACCTGGCAACCATTGACGCCATCATCTGCAATCATAACGAAATCGACCACAGCGGAGCTCTGGCTGAGCTGATGCGCGAGATTCCCCGGACCCCCATCTATTGCACCGCCAATGGGGAGAAAATCCTGCGCGGCCATTACCACCAGGACTGGAACTACATCACGGTCAAGACCGGTGACACACTCAATATCGGTGACAGTGACCTAGTGTTCATCGAAGCGCCGATGCTGCATTGGCCGGACACCATGTTCACCTACATGACTGGGGAGAACATCTTGTTCAGTAATGATGGTTTTGGCCAGCATTATGCAACGGAGTCCTTGTTCAATAACCTGGCAGACCAAGGCGAACTGATGATCGAGGCGCTGAAATACTATGCCAATATCCTGACGCCGTTTTCCAGCCAAGTCACCCGGAAGATCGCCGAAATCCTGGCCCTGGGGCTTCCGGTCGACCTGATCTGCCCCAGTCATGGCGTGATCTGGCGCGACAATCCCCTGCAGATCGTCAAAGCCTACCAAGCCTGGGCAGCCCATTACCAGGAAAACCAGATCACCCTCATCTATGACACGATGTGGGAATCGACCCGCAAAATGGCAGAAGCGATTGCCAGGGGAATCGAGTCTGCAGATCCGGCTGTCAAAATCAAGCTGTTCAATGCGGCCCATGCGGACAAAAACGATATCATCAGCGAGGTGTTCAAGTCCAAGGCCATTCTGGTCGGTTCATCAACCATCAATGGGGGCATTCTCCATTCCATTGCCGGACTGCTTGAGATGATGCACGGCCTGAAATTCAGAAATAAAAAGGCGGCAGCCTTTGGCAGTTACGGCTGGGGCGGCGAATCGGTGCGCCAGATCAATGATGCCCTTGCCAAGAGCGGGTTTTCCGTCGTTAATGAGGGAATCCGTGCCAACTGGGTGCCTGATGAAGCTGCATTGGCAGCCTGCGAAGATTTTGGCAGTGAGTTCGCCGACACAATCAAATAACGATTCATAAATTCATAGATGCAAGATGACAAAAACCGGGTTTGAGTTCGATTTGAATTCAAGCCTGGTTATATTTTATCCGTGTTGTTCGATTTTTAATCGAATATGACATATAAATACACTATTTATAGCATGATCTTGATTGTGGTCAGCATTAAAATTACAATAAATTCCATCTCGGCGTGACTTTGGAAAACGACGGCTCATGCCGTTCTTAGGAGTGGATCCATGACTGACTGTTCAGATCTGAAAGCTCAAATCCGCAAACTGCAAGACTACCTTGACAGCACGCACGCGGGGACTTGGGAGTGGAACGTCCAGACCGGCGAACTCAACATAAACGAACGCTGGGCTGAAATCGTCGGATTTGAACGGGCAGATTTGTCCCCTGTCCATATCGACATTTGGACTTGGCTGGCACATCCGGATGATCTGGAGCGATCCAACCAAGCCCTGCAAGACCATTTTAATGGCAAGTCCGAGCATTATGACCTGGATGTCCGGATCAGGCACAAAAACGGCAACTGGATCTGGGTCCATGACCGAGGCCAAGTCACTGAGTGGACAGAGGAAGGCCAGCCTCTCTGGATGCATGGTACCCATGAAGATGTAAGCTATCGTGTCAAGATCGAGCATCAGCTGCAAGCACTGCTTTCGGAAGAGCGCGCAGCCCGGATCCAGATCAGTGAAGCTTTGAAAGATCAGACTGACTTGGCCAATTTGCTGTTTAACCAGCCACTGGCAGGTGTTTTCATTATGATGCTGGATGAACCAATTGAGTGGCATGATGGGATCGACCGGGAAAAAACGCTGGATTATGTGTTTGATCACCAGCGGATCATCCGGGTGAACAAAGCCATGCTGACCCAGTACCTGGCCAGTGAAGACGAGTTTGCTGGAGCCACACCGAACCAGTTGTTTGCCCATGATCTGGCACAGGGACGGGAGGCTTGGCGCCAGATGTTTGACCAGGGACATATCCATTTTGAAACACATGAATTACGCTTTGACGGCAGTGAAATGGATGTCATCGGCGATTATATCTGCATGTATGATTCTCAAGGTCGGATCACGGGCCACTTTGGTATCCAGACCGATGTGACCGATCAAAAAATCGCAGAACGGAAGGCCAGGGCATTCCAGGAAGATCTGGATGAAGCAACAGAGAAATATCGCTTGATTGCCGAGACCACACACGACTTTATTTTCGTGTTCAATGTTGCAACTATGACTTTTTCCTTCATCAGTGGCAGTGTTGAAACCTTGCTGGGGTATACAGTAGAAGAAGTGATGAACCTTTGCTATGATCAATTATTTACGCAGGATTCATTACGACAGATGGAACAATTCCAGGGCCATGTGCTTGAATCGTTCCGGCTAGATCCTGGCAATCCGGTACAAAAGTCATTCGAAATCCAGCATGTACACAAAGACGGCCATCCCGTTTGGGTTGAAGTTTCGATAACTTATCGGATGGATCCGAGGCACGGAATCGAGATCGTCGGAGCTAGCCGAGATATTGACGAACGTAAGCGTCGACAGGAACAGATCCTGTATGCAGCAACGCACGACCCACTGACCGGGCTTCTAAATCGTACAGCCGTCCAGACTTTGTCAAAAACAACGATTCCAGGTTTGGATCAAGAACCATCATTGACGGCATTGCTGATCAATGTGGACAAATTCCGCAGTGTGAATGAAACGATTGGACATCATGGGGGCGATCAGGTCATCATTGATCTGAGCAAGATCATCCTTTCCTGTGCCGGATCCAAAAATCAAGTTTTCCGCTACAGTGGTGACGAATTTCTTGTTTTGACCCGTGATAC
>JAQUEY010000022.1 GCA_028684955.1 Eubacteriales bacterium | reverse complement strand
ACCATTTGACAAAGGCTTACTTCGCTGGTATGATCATCTAGCGTGTAAAACACGCAAGTGCCTCAGACGTGGCGGCGTAGCTCAGTTGGCCAGAGCATTCGGTTCATACCCGAAGTGTCGTTGGTTCGAATCCGACCGCCGCTACCATATATGGCCCGTTGGTCAAGCGGTCAAGACATCGCCCTTTCACGGCGAAAACAGGGGTTCGATTCCCCTACGGGTCACCACCTTATGGGTGCTTAGCTCAGCTGGGAGAGCACATGCTTCACACGCATGGGGTCGCAGGTTCAAGTCCTGTAGTACCCACCAAGACGCGGGATTAACTCAGTGGTAGAGTGTCACCTTGCCAAGGTGAAAGTCGCGAGTCCGAATCTCGTATCCCGCTCCAATCCTGATTGGCCGGTGGCAACACCGGCCAATCGCATCTGGCACCATAGCCAAGTGGTAAGGCAAGGGTCTGCAAAACCTTTACTCCCCAGTTCGAGTCTGGGTGGTGCCTCCAAAAATCACAAGCCTCCACCGCAAGTGGAGGCTTTTCCAATTCGGAGGATAATGCCATGCAAGTTGATCCTGTCTTGTCCGATATCCTGTTGCAATACAATGTCTGGTATGGTGAACAATACCATCACGCTCTGGAACAGATCCAGTCTGAATCCGAAGTACTCCAGATCCAGATCGACAGCCAGCCGTGGTTTGACCAGGAAGTCATCGTCTATGACGATCAGGACCAGGCTGTGCTGTTCAAAGGCCGGCCGCTCGGATGGCTCACAGACCACCCGCAGCCAGCCCAGGTGGCTGAACTGGCCTGGCACGCTGCCGCTTTGTGTGATGATGACCTGCCCCAGCCGATCCGGAAGCTTCTGGTCGCCGATGAGGCCAGCTGCACTGCTGTAGTCGAATGCATCCTCGGCGAGGATTTCAACCGTCTGCAGGCTGATTACGAGGACCCCCGGTCGCTGGCGGTCAGCCGCCTGCTTCTGGCTGTCGGACCTTGCTGTGATGACCAGACGCTCAACCGAATCCTCGACCGCTTCATGGCAACTGTGCAGCCTGACGACCTGGTCACGGACGCGCTCAAGCAGGTGCTGGCGCAGCATGCGCCCCGGTCTGTCCAGTGGCTGACGGAGCGGCTGCAGGCGGCGCTCGACAAAGGCCTTCCTGTCGCAGGTCCTGTTGAAGCCCTGATGATCTTCCTCTCCGAGGCAGGCCGCAAAAGCCACGCCCCGGAAAGCTTCAGCGCCATGCGCACGGCATTTCGCCGCGCTGCGGACAAGCAGGTGGCAGCCCTCTGCCTCGGCGATTTTGGCGATCCGCGCGGCATAGCAGTCCTTAGATCCTGGCTCGACAGCCATCCTGAGGCTGCCCGTCCCGTGCGCCTCGAAATCGTCGCCGCCATCAAGCGTCTCGGTGGTGTGACCGATTGACAAGCACGAGTGACTTTCCTATAATCACTTGTGCAGTTGCGGGATTAACTCAGTGGTAGAGTGTCACCTTGCCAAGGTGAAAGTCGCGAGTCCGAATCTCGTATCCCGCTCCAGTTTAGAGGTTGTCTCAGATGCAGATGTGATTCTGTCCTGAGCCAGCCTTTTTTCTTAGACTGGCTCAGGGCAGAAAGCTGCCTCGCCTTTCCCACAACTCCCTTTTTGTTTATAATCAACGTGAACACGTCTGCCGGCGTACGAGCGCATCGCAAGCCAGGACGCAGTCGCATTGGAGCCGGAGGTTATGTATGGCACCTGTATCCCTTCAGAGCATCGTCAAGGAATTCGAACTTGAAGTGGTCGCCGAATACGGCAACCTTGAGGAGATCCGCATCTCGGTCGCTGACGTCACACGTCCTGGCCTGCAGCTGGCGGGCTATTTTGACCATTTTGGCCCGGACCGGATCCAGGTCCTGGGCAACATGGAGACGGCCTTCCTGGACCGGCTGGAGAGCAAAGATCGCCATGAGCGGATCGACGCCCTCTTTTCCCGCGGGATTCCATGCCTGGTCCTGACCAGAAACCATGAGGCCCACCCGGAATTGCTCGAGTGCTCGCAGAAATATTCGACACCTGTCCTGCGCACCAATCTGCCCACGTCGGATTTCACCTCGGCCATTGTCAAGTATCTCAACGTCGAGCTGGCCCCGCGCATGTCGATGCACGGTGTCCTGATCGAAGTATACGGCGAGGGCATCCTGATCCTCGGTGAAAGTGGTGTCGGCAAAAGCGAAACCGCCCTCGAGGTGGTCAAGCGTGGACACCGCCTGATTGCCGACGATCTGGTCGAGGTTCGCCGGGTTTCAGACACGACTCTGCTGGGCCGCGCGCCGGAGATCATCCGCCACCTGATCGAGATCCGCGGGATTGGCATCCTCGATGTCAAGGAACTCTACGGCGTCTCCTCGGTCAAGATGCAGGAGAACATCAACTTTGTCATCAACCTCGAACTCTGGGATGAGAAAAAAACCTACGAGCGTCTGGGGATCAACGAAGAAACCACCTCTGTCCTGGGCATCGACGTGCCGTCCATCACCATCCCAGTCCGGCCTGGCCGCAACCTCGCGATCATTGTCGAGGTGGCTGCCATCAATTTCCGCCAGAAAACAATGGGCTACAATGCCGCCAAAGCTCTGACGGACCGGGTTTTTGGCCCTTCGACCTGACGGCAGGACCGACCAGCGATGACGCTAGCAGATCGCCAGGAACACCCCCAACTCAACCAAGCCCGGCTCGACCTGTTTGCCGCCGACCTGGCCAGCCATCTGGTACAGGACAGTGGCCGGATCCGGCGCGCCGAACCGATGTCAGGCCACACCACCTTCCGGGTGGGCGGCCCGGCTGACTTTTATGTGGAGCCCGCATCCCCAGACGAACTGGTCGCGATTCTAAGACTCGCCCGGCAGCATCATTTGCCGATGACGGTCCTGGGCAATGGCTCCAACGTGGTCGTGGCCGACCGGGGGATCCGCGGGGTTGTGGTCAGCTTGGGTCAACCGATGGCGACCATCCGGCGCGAGAACGATTGCCTGGTCACTGGAGCGGGTGCCCTGCTCTCCAGTGTGGCAGCCTTTGCCGCCCGGGAAGGTCTCGGAGGCCTCGCTTTTGCATCCGGCATCCCTGGTACGATCGGTGGTGCAGTGATGATGAATGCCGGGGCGTATGAGCATTGCATGGCGGATGTTGTCCATTCCACCCGTTATTTGGATACGGACTGGACCGAACACATCGCCGAGGGGCCAGAGCTGGCTTTTGGGTATCGCACCAGCTGTTTCAAGGGAACCGACCGGATCGTGACGGAGACAACTGTCTGCCTCAAACCTCAGGATCCGGCGGAGATTTTGAAAGAAATGGCCGATCTGGCTGTCCGCCGCCGGATGTCACAGCCCCTGGAACTGCCCAGTGCCGGGAGCGCCTTCAAACGCCCGCCCGGCCATTACGCCGGCAAACTGATCTCTGACTGTGGGCTCAAGGGCTTTGCGATCGGCGGTGCAGCAGTGTCGACCAAACATGCTGGCTTCATTGTCAATCTCGGCCAGGCCACCGCTTCTGATGTGGCAGCCGTTTTCAACCATGTCCAAGCGACAGTTGAGCGTGAAACAGGCATCCTGCTTGAGCGTGAGGTCTTGTTCATTGGTGACTGGGATTAAAATCCAGCCAAGGAGAGCATATGGAAATTCTGATCTTGACTGGCATGTCTGGAGCGGGCAAAAGCCTGGCTGCCAACTACCTGGAAGACATGGGCTACTTCTGTGTCGATAACTTGCCACCGTCCCTGATCCCGGAGCTGATCCGGACCTACCAGGAGACTTATCTGGCCAAGCGCACGAACCAGGATCCCGCCCTGGCCAGGGATAGCCGTCTGGCCATCGTCATCGATGTGCGCAGCTCCAATCTTTTCAGTGAGGTGGTGCCAGTCCTGGAGCTCCTGCGCGAACAAGGCCATAACTTGCGCATCGTTTTCCTCGATGCCACAGACCAAGTCTTGATCAACCGCTACAAGCTCAGCCGCCGCAGCCACCCGCTGGCGCCTGGCCGCAGCCTGGCCCAAGCCATCTCTCTGGAGCGCGAACGTCTGGCGCCCTTGAAAGACCGGGTTTCCGACATTGTCGAAACCTCCAACCTCGGCCCGGCCGAATTGCGCGACATGATCTATGCCATGCTTTCCGGCCCGGGACTGGACAAACGGATGACCATTCTCGTCCAGTCTTTTGGTTTCAAATACGGTGTGCCCGTGGACAGTGATTGCGTGCTCGACGTCCGCTTCCTGCCCAATCCCTTCTACCAGGAGCACTTGCGCCCGCAGAGCGGACTTGATCCGGATGTGAGGGATTACGTGTTTTCTTTTCCGGAAACGCAGGCCTTTCTGGACAAGCAGGCGGATCTGTTCAATTTCACGATTCCACTCTATATCCGGGAAGGCAAGGTCCGCCTGATGATTGCCGTGGGATGCAGTGGGGGTCGTCATCGGTCGGTTGCGCTCGCAGAAGCCTTGGCCAAAAGTCTGGAGGACAGCCAAGTCTCAATCGTTGTCGACCATCGCGATCTACAGAAGGATTCGCGCTACTTCAGCAAACGCAGCACACCAGGAGCCGTCTGATGCATGGTTTTGATGAGCGCCTGATCCAGTTTGCCAAGAATCCGGAGTCCGGACCGCGTGTGGTGGTCATAGGCGGTGGCACGGGCCTGTCCATGCTGCTGCGCGGTCTCAAGCTTTACTCGCACAATCTGACCGCCATCGTCACTGTCGGGGACAATGGTGGCTCTTCCGGCATGCTCAGGGAAGATCTCGGCATGTTGCCGCCCGGGGATATCCGCAACTGCATCCTGGCTCTGGCCGACACGGAACCGCTGTTGTCCGAGCTGTTCAATTTCCGCTTCAAGGACGGGCGTCTCCAGGGACAGAGCTTCGGCAATCTGTTTATTGCCGCTATGAACGAAGTCTGCGGCAATTTCTCCGATGCGGTCCGCAACGTTTCCAAAGTCCTGGCGGTCGAAGGCAAGGTTTTGCCGGTGAGCCTTCAGACCATTGATCTCGTTGCGCACCTTGCGGATGGCACGTCGATCACGGGTGAAGCCCAGATTGGTGCTCGTACCGTCAGCCAGGAAAACAGGATCGTGCGCTTGTCCATGCTGCCTGAAGATGCAAAGCCCCTTCCGGAGGCAGTCCAGGCCATCCTGGAGGCCGAAGTGATTGTACTTGGTCCGGGGAGCCTGTACACCAGCATCATCCCCAATTTGCTGTTCCCGCAGATTGTCGCTGCCATCCGGAAAAACCCGGTTGCCAAGATCTATGTCAGCAACATCATGACCCAGCCTGCTGAAACACTGGGCTATACAGCCGGCGACCATGTCAAGGCTATCCTCGAACATGCCGGGCAAGGGATTGGCCGTGGCTTGATTGACCACTGCATCACCAACAATGCCTGGATCGAGGAACGCCTGATCGAAAAGTACCAGCTGGAAAGTGCCGTCCCCGTCCATGCAGATGCTGATGTGCTCAAGTCCCTGGGTGTCCAGATCGTTGAAGCCCCCCTGGCCATCGTCAGCAACGGGGTGATCCGTCATGACCATACCTTGCTGGCCCGCCTGGTCCTGGGGCTGGGGCTGGCACATCCATGACCGGCAAGCCAGCCCGTGGATATCACCCGTCAAGCCGTTCGGCCCTGAGCTTTTCCCAGCAGATCAAAGATGAGCTCAACCTGCAGAGCGGCAGCGAACGGAATTGCCAGCTGGCAGAATTAGCGGTTGCGCTTGCCTGTGCCCACCGCCAGAGCGCCAGCGAGATCATTTTGACGACTGCCAACCCCAGTTATGCGGGCCTGGTCGCACGGCTCGTCCTGGAACGCTATCATGTGGCCCCGGAGCTGGTCTCTGGTAAAGAAACCCTCAGCATCGTCCTCGCGCCAGAGGACCTGGTCGGACAGATCCGCCAGGACCTGGCTGACCGATTGGACATCGATGTGGTGGAGGGACCTTTCCAGTTGGCCCCGGACAAAACCCCCCATTGCACCAAGGCGATCCTGCGAGCTGCGTTTCTGGCCAGCGGATCGATCCGCGATCCACTCAAGGCCTACCATCTCGAATTTGACCTGCGCCGGGAAGACGTCGCCCTCTGGCTGGGACAATTCCTGGCTGGACTCGACATCCGATCCGGCCTGGTCAAGCGCCATGGCCACGCTGTTGTCTACATCAAGGAAGGCCAGCAGATTGCCGATTTCCTCCTGCACTGCGGGGCCCACCAGTCGCTTCTGGCATTCGAGTCCCTGCGTGTGGAAAAAGACATGCGCAACTCAGTCAACCGCGTAGTCAACTGCGACAGCGCCAACAGTACCCGGATAGCCAATACCGCAGCCCGGCAGCTGGAACTGCTCCATTCTCTGGAGAAATCCGGTCTCTTCGGATCATTGCCGGAGGAACTCGCCGCTGCTGGCCGGGCCAGGCTGGAAAATCCCGACTTGTCCCTCAAAGAATTGGGGGAGACCCTCGAACCGCCGCTCGGGAAATCTGGCATGAACCATCGCCTCAAGAAACTGGAGCAATTTGCCCAGGACCAGATGGAAAAGGAAAGACGACACCACGATGATTGAGATTGTCCTGATCGAACCGGAAATTCCCCAGAACACCGGCAACATCGCCCGTACCTGTGTGGCGACGGGTTCGCGCCTGCATTTGGTTGAGCCTTTGGGCTTTTCGATCAGTGACCGCCAGCTCAAGCGGGCCGGGCTTGACTACTGGTTTGACCTCGACCTGACAGTCTGGCCAGATTTTGACAGCTGGCAGCGGGCTTTTGCCGGGAAAAACCTTTTCTATGCAACTACGAAGGCGCCGCGAACCTACGCCGAACCCACCTATCGCGGCGACACTGTCCTGGTTTTCGGCAAAGAAACCAAAGGGCTGCCTGAGTCGCTTCTCCAGGCCCATCCGGAACGCTGCATCCGCATCCCGATGCAGTCGGAGAGCCGGTCCTTGAACTTGGCCAATGCCGTGGCCATCGTCACGTACGAAGTCTTGCGCCAGCAAGGTTTCCCTGGCCTTCTGCTGGCCAGTGATTTTCTCTGAACAGACAGGGGGTTGCCATGATCGACGAAAAACGCCTGGTGGAACTATTTCTGCGCCTGGCCCGGCTGAATGCCCCTTCACTGGATGAACGCCAGGTTGCCGATGCCGTGACGGCCGAACTCAAGGCCCTCGGCCTGATCGTTGCAGAAGATGATGCAGCCAGCCGGCTGGGTGGCACGACCGGCAATCTGCTCTGCCGGGTGCCAGCCAACTGGGCCATCGAGCCCGTTCCTGATGACGACAAACCCGCAGGATGGGTCGAAAAAGCCCGGCAAGACCCACTGTTGTTTTCAACGCACCTGGACACTGTCCAGCCGTGCCTGGGTAAAAAAGTCCATCTCGGCAGCGACCGGATTTTCCGCAGTGACGGGACGACGATTCTCGGAGCGGATGACCTGGCAGGTGTGGCGGCTGTCTTGGCGTTGCTCCACGAACTGCGTACCTGGAAGAAGCCGCACCGCCCTCTGGAGCTGCTGTTTTCTGTTGCCGAGGAGGTCCATCTCCAGGGAATTTCCGTTTTTGACGCCAGTTCGCTTCACGCACGCGAAGGGTATGTCCTTGACACCAGCGGATCACCCGGTACCGGGATCATCGCCGCACCAGGCCACCTGCATCTGAGCTTTACTGTGCAGGGGCGCCCGGCCCACGCTGGCATTGCCCCGGAAGCAGGTATCAGCGCGATCGCGGTGGCAGCCCAGGGGATCGCCCGGATGCGCCTGGGCCGCGTCGATCCGGAAACCACGGCCAACATCGGCCGGATCGAAGGGGGCGGCGAAACCAACATTGTCGCGGCCGGCTGCACGGTGACCGCAGAATGCCGTTCACTCGATCCGGGGCGGCTCGCTGCCCAAGCCCGGCACATGATCGACTCCATGGAAGAGGCTGCGGCAGAAGCAGGTGCAACGGTCAGCGTGCAAACCCACCAGTCGTACCACCCTTACCGGGTAGACCCGGACCAGCCTGTCGCACGCCGTTTCCAGGCCGCCTGCACCGCCATCGGGAAGACAGCCCGCCTGGTTTCAACCGGCGGTGGCAGCGATTTGAATGTCCTGTCCCGGGCAGGCCTTTCCGGCATGGTCCTTTCCTGCGGCATGCAGCAGGTCCACTCCGGGGCAGAGTACCTGGCACTCGACGACCTGTCCGATCTGGTCAGGCTGCTCATGGCCTTGGTCGATGCTCCTGTGTAAAGCCGGTGTTGCACCGGCGCCAGGCTGGCTGGGCAACAATTTCCACAAAAACAGGGTGTGTATCTTGGTGATGTCGAGCAAACAATTTGCTCAACTGTCAAGAGATACTGTGCTATACTGTTTAAAATTTCCTGTGAACCAAGGCTCAGGCCTGAGGCTGTTGAGGTACATATGTCGATCCGGGACATTGAGGCGCTGGATTGCGAACTTGCGGTTTATCGCAAAGGATTCTTGTCGGTCCACATTGACTTGGCCCGCGGCTACATGACCTGGCGGGAGAGCAATACTTGGACGAACAATTTCACGCGCTCGCTGCGGCCGGAACAGATCGAGACCTTGCGCCAGCGCCTGACGTGCTCACTGAGCCGGTTCGAGTTACCGGACCTGGCCCTGCAACCAGCCTCCAGCGGCCGGCTCATGACGCAAGATCAGCCTGCCGGCAGGGTTGACACCGATTCCTGTGCGGATTCCCACGGCAAGATCGCCTGGTCGCTCTCTCTGAAAACACCATCCGGTTATCGCCAGGGCACAGGCAGTGGCTTTCTGCCGGAGGGGTGGCAGGAGTTGAGCCAGACGATAGAGACCGTCAGCCGCTTGCCCTTTTCCCTGCGCTAGCGCCCTCCCTGCGAGGCAGTCATCTCCGCGAAGCACCCGTCCACCCGGTAAAAACCGCCCATGACCAGCGCCGCACCCGTCCAAGAGGTGCCGGGGCTGTTTTTATGCGGGCTGATTTATGCTAGAATACAGCCAATGCCAGTGAGTGAAAAACACACGAAGGTGGTGTGGGATGGACTTTCTCGAGGGGTATTTGCTCGGACCTCAGTGGAGCGATACAGAGTACGAAACCCGTCACCATGCGGGGTTCCACTTGCTGGTCGGGCTGCTGGCAGCAGGCGTTTTCGTTTTTTTGCTGCTCAATCCTGTCCACGCTGCCCGCTGGATCTGGCCCTGGCACATCCCGTCCTTGCTGCTCGTTGCCCTGCTCCTGGTCAACCCCCTGCTGTGCCGGCATTACTACCGCCATGGCCGACTGGTCCGGGCCGTGTTCCTGGCCGTCATTGCGCTCAAATTTGTCCTGGCGCTCCTGCTGCTCTTTGCAGTGGCCATGCCACAGGTCCAGTTTGACATCGACCAGCTGACTGCCAGTTTCATCGCCCAGGCCAACGAATCCATCGCCACCATGACCGACCGGTTCCATGCCGAAAATAATGCCACCGCCATGATTTTCGGCATTCTCCTGGGCAGCCTTCTGGTCCTGCTGCGCGCCGCCCTGATCCTCGCTACCTTCGTCCTGATCCCCACCCTGGTCCTGCTTGCCGTTCGCTGGATCCAGCGGATCCTGGACTTTGTGATCCGCAAACAGTTGAAATTCAACCCCGAAATGGAATAGGAGAACACATTATGCGTAAAACAAAAATCATCTGCACCATGGGCCCTGCGGTCGACCAGGATGATGTCCTGCTCTCCCTGATGCAGCGCGGCATGAATGTCGCCCGCCTCAATTTCTCCCACGGTTCCCATGAGGAACACCTCGGTCGCGTCCAGCGGATCAAGACGCTGCGTGAGCAGCTCAATCTGCCGATTGCCATGCTGCTGGACACCAAAGGACCGGAAATCCGCACCGGCAATTTTGCCAACAACCGCATCCAGCTGGAAGAGGGCGCCCAGATAACCGTCGCCGCATCCCAGGAGCTTGGCAGCGAGACCTTCATTCCGGTTTCCTATGCTGATATCCACAAAGACCTCAAGGGCGGCGACCGCATCCTGATCGATGACGGCCTGATCGAACTGGAAGTTCTTGAAATTGACGACACTCAACTTCGCTGCGTCGTCCTCAATGGTGGTCCGGTCTCCAACCACAAGAGCATTAACTTGCCCAATGTTTCGACCAATCTGCCAGCACTGACTGAAAAGGACATCGCAGACATCAAATTTGCCATCGAGCAAGGGTTTGATTTCATTGCCGCTTCATTCGTCCGCAAGGCCTCTGACGTACTCGAAATCCGTAAAATCCTGGAAAAGCACAACGGCGAACACTTGCACATCATCGCCAAGATCGAAAATCGCGAGGGCGTCGTCAATTTTGACGAAATACTCAAAGTGTCCGATGGAATCATGGTCGCCCGCGGTGACCTTGGTGTCGAGATTCCGATCCAGGAGGTTCCGACGATCCAGAAATCCCTGATCGAGAAATGCTACAAGGTCGGCAAACCTTCGATCACAGCGACCCAGATGCTGGACTCCATGATGCGAAACCCCCGCCCGACCCGGGCTGAGGTTTCTGACGTGGCTAACGCCATCCTCGACGGCACCAGCGCGATCATGCTTTCCGGCGAGACAGCCGCTGGCAAATACCCCGTGGAAAGCCTCGCCATGATGGATAGCATCGCCCTCCAGACCGAAAAAACCATTGACTACTGGGGTAATTTCAACAAGGCCAACTACCAGATGATCCCCAGTGTGGCCAATGCAATCAGCCATGCAACGTGCATGACTGCCATGGACCTCAAGGCCCGGGCCATCGTGGCTGTCACCCACAGCGGCCGCACGGCGCGCCTGATCTCCCGGTTCCGCCCGGAATGCCCGATCATCGCTACCACCGTCTCTCAGGAGTCTTTGCGCCAACTGTCCTTGTCCTGGGGTGTCTATCCCTTCCTCGTCAATGAAGTCTACGCCACAGACGCGATGTTCGAGCTGGGCATGAACAAAGCCCTCGAATCCGGCTTTGTCAGCAATGGTGACGTTGTCGTCATCACCGGCGGTACGCCGATCGGCATGAGTGGCACGACCAACACGCTCAAGGTCCAGACCATCGGCCGTCTGCTCGTCGAGGGCAAAGGCATCGGCAAAGGCAACGTCAGCGGCGAGGTCCTCGTCATCGATAGCCCGGATGATGTCCGCATGGCTGATTTGCGGTCAGATTACGTTCTGGTTGCCCGTGACACCAATAACAGCATGGTCAACCTCATGAAAAAAGCTGTGGCTCTGATCGTCGAAGACGATGAGCCGGGCAGCCATACGGCCACCGTTGGCCTGGCCCTGGACATTCCGGTGGTCTACGCCTGCGAAAACGCCACCAAGATCCTGAAAACCGGCTCGATCGTCAGTGTCGATGTCGAGCGCGGAACCGTCAGCTGAAAAGAGGACCTTATGCCAAACGATCCCTGGAACCGGGATTCCCAGCCTGGTCATAACCCGGACTATTTTTATCCGCATGGCTCCTATGGCAACAACCCTTCAGGCAGCCCCGAGCCCCCCCGCCGGGGCTCAGGCCGCACGATTGCCCTGGTTGCCGCATTCCTGGTGGCAGCCATTCTGTTCTCGGTCCTGACCGGTGTGATCGTCTTTGCCGTCCTCAAAGGACCGGCCCTTGAAGGCCGGTTCGCCTTGCCGACTCTGCCAGGCGGTCCAGAGATCCGTGAACAGACAAAGCCAACCGAACAAGACCAGCTGCCAGCCCAAACAGCAGATCCCGGGGCAACCGATCAGGATTTCTCCATATCGGATCTCATCGACGGCCAGAGAACGGCCGGAAGATCCCTTTCGATCGTGGAGATCGCTCGCCTGGGCAAGCCAGCTGTGGTCGCGATCAATACCGAGACCCTGGTTTCATCGCCCTTTGGCGAAAGTGGTCTGGTCCCTGCCGCCGGATCCGGCTTCATCCTGACCCAGGATGGCTACATCGTCACCAACCACCATGTGGTTGCCGGAGCCAGGACCATATCCGTGGTTCTCGACAACGGCGATGCCTATGATGCTGACTGGGTCGGCTCCGATCCTGCCAATGACCTTGCCGTGCTCAAAATCACCGGCCAGGATTTGCCCACCGTCCGCCTCGGCCAGTCCAGCGACCTGGAAGTTGGCGAACTGGCTGTGGCCATCGGCAACCCTCTGGGTGAGCTGAGTGGCACCGTCACCGCCGGCATTATCAGTGCCCTGGACCGGGCGGTTACAATCGACGGCCAGACCCTGTACCTGCTCCAGACCGATGCTGCCATCAATGCCGGCAATTCAGGCGGTGCCCTGTTCAACTCCTTTGGCGAAGTGATTGGCATCAACACCGCCAAAAATGCCGGCACCGGCATCGAAGGCCTGGGTTTTGCAATCCCGGTCGATCATGCCAAACCGATCATCGAGACCATCATCCGCAGTGGATCCCTGCCAGGCAAACCGCGGATCGGCCTTTATACCCAGGACATCGATGAGCGCATGGCCAGCGACTATGACTTGCCGGTGGGTGTCTACATCACCCAGGTGGAGCCCGGAAGTCCAGCTGACGAGGCTGGTCTCCGGCAGGGCGATGTGATCATAGCCATTAACGGCCAAGAAGCCCTGACGACCGCTGCGATCAATGAAGTCAAGAACCAGTTTGCTCCCGGCGATGCCATCGACCTGACCATCATCCGGGACGGCCGCGAGCAGATTCTCTCCGTCATCCTCGGCGAGGACATCGCCTGATGCGGGGATGGCGCCACTGGTTCAAGCGCGATGTGATTATTCCGGCTGGTATGCTCATCCTGTCGAGCCTGGCGCTGGCCTGGCTGAGTGTGCAACTGATGCCACTGTTGAGCCAGCCATCCTTCCGCTGGCTGCTCTACGTTTTCCTGGCCAGCCTTGTGGTCTTCGCCCTTTTCACCTATGTGACCTTGCGCCACATCCTGTCCACCTATACCCTCGAGCGCTTTGACCCGGGCAATCCAGAAAGCGTCAAACGCCTGGCCCGGATGACCCGTTTCAATATCCCGGCGCCAAGCCTGGAACCCCAGCAGACTGGAGCTGCTCTCCTGGAGTATCTGCGCTCGGCAGGATTTTCTGTCGAAGCCAATCATCCGAATCTGGGCAAAGTCCTGATCCGGTCCCATCCGCCGCGCATCCCTCTGCTGGGGCGCCCGCACCATGAGCGGATCTTCCTGCTGGAAAAATCCCCGCTCAATGTCTTCATCGTCGATTTCACCATCCGGGATACCCAGCGCTACCTTGTAGCCCAGTCGGTCCAGCCAGGCGACCGCAGTCTCCTGTTGCTTCTGACGCACGAGCCGCAAGTGCTTGAGGCCGCATCTGCTGCTGCCGGAGTCGTCAATTTCCTCGGCCGCACGGAAGAGGGGACGCTGGGCGCCCTGTTGTTCGATTGTATGAATCACCGCCTGTATTATCCGATTGACCAGACCTTGCTGCCCTGGCATCTGCGCCGCTATTTCCGGCGCCTGCGCCAGCACTTGGCTGCGGCTGTAACCAGGGAGCATTGATCATGCCACCAGAATCAAAGGCCAACTTGACTACGGACACGAAAGCCACCCTAACGTTGAAAAATGGCGTACACAGAGCCGCCGCCCAGGGCCATCCCTGGGTGTATCGCACCCAGATCGAAACGGTCACCGGTGACCCCTTGCCGGGTGACGTGGTGACCGTCCTGGATTTCCGCGGCCGCTATCTCGGCACTGGCTTCTACAATCCTCACTCCATGATCACGGTCCGGATCCTGACGCAGAGCCATGAGACCATCGCGGCCAGCCTGATCGCGACCCGGATCCGCTCGGCCATCACCTTTCGCCGCCAGTTCTGGCGTCCGGACACAGACAGCTATCGCCTGGTTTTTGGTGAAGCTGACCGCTTGCCAGGCTTGATCGTTGACCTGTTCGCCCGCACGCTGGTCGTCCAGATCCTGTCCCTCGGCATGGAGCAATTTCTCGACCCCATTTGCGAGACGTTGCTTGCAGAGATCAAACCTGAGCGCTTGATCCTGCAGCATGAGGAGGCCATCCGGAGCAAAGAAGGCCTGCCGCTGTACCGCAGGATCTTTGCCGGAGCCGACCAGGCTCAGGAAACCATTCTGGAGAATGGTCTGAAGCTGACCATTGATCTGGCCAGCGGCCAGAAAACCGGCTATTTTCTCGACCAGAAAGCCAATCACGCCTACCTGCGCCCGTTCGTCCAGGGCAAGAAAGTCCTGGATTGCTTTACCTATATCGGCGGTTTTGCCTTGAATGCCTTGGCCGGAGATGCCTCAGATGTGACTGCAGTCGACGTGTCCGATGCGGCCATGGAGCTGACTCGCGCCAACGCCCGGCAGAATGGTTTTTCCGACCGCCTGACACCTGTTGTGGCTAACGCTTTCGACTTCCTGCGCGAACAAGCCCGGGCTAAAGTCCGCTACGATGTGATCGTCCTTGATCCGCCCGCTTTTGCCAAAAGCCACAGTGCCCAGGCGGGGGCTGCCCGCGGCTACAAGGAGATCAACCTGAGTGCCCTCAAGATGCTGGAATCCGGCGGGGTTCTGGCAACTCACTCCTGTTCGTTCCACATGCCAGAGGACTTGTTCCTGGAGACAGTCCTCAGCGCCGCCCGTGATGCCCGCCGCACGGTCCGCATCCTTGATGTCCGGCGCCAGGATTTCGACCACCCAGTCCTGGGCGGATATCCAGAATCCCATTACCTAAAAAGCGTCTGGCTTCAGGTGATTTAGAAAGGGGACCTTTATGAAAGTGACATTTTTGGGCGCAGCCCAGACCGTGACCGGCACCTGCTATCTGATTGAGACGGAAAACACGTCCTTTTTGATCGACTGTGGCTTGCATCAGGGCCAGCCCCACGAAGAACGACTCAACTACCAGCCGTTTCCTTTCCGGATTGACAAGATCGATTTCCTGCTTTTGTCCCATGCCCACATCGACCACAGTGGTCGCTTGCCCAAGCTATTTGCCGAGGGCTACCGCAATCCGATCTTTGCCACAAAGGCAACCGTCGACCTCTGCGCGATCATGCTGCCAGATTCGGGCCATATCCAGGAAACCGAGTACAATTGGCGCCGCCGCAAAAACAGCCGCTCTGGCCGCCCAGTTGAAGAGCCTCTGTACACCATGCAGGACGCCATTGACACCCAGCAGCTGTTCGAGTCGATCCGCTACGACCAGGAGTTCCACCCGGCCGAGGACGTACGAGTCCGCTTCCGCGATGCCGGCCATATCCTGGGATCCGCCATCCTGGAGATCTGGGTCAAAGAAGATGGTGACGAAACCAAGCTCGTCTT
Organism: Eubacteriales bacterium; assembly: GCA_028684955.1. Classification (GTDB taxonomy): domain Bacteria; phylum Bacillota; class Clostridia; order Saccharofermentanales; family UBA5734; genus UBA5734. Next base: position 11,125 of record JAQUEY010000022.1, on the reverse strand, counting down.
TTCCGGGGACCTCGGCAACAAGAACATCCCGATCCTGCGCGACCCGACAGTCATCGATGGTGCGGATTACCTGATCCTTGAGTCCACCTACGGAGATCGGCTGCATGACCAACCCAACCAAAAAGTCGACCGTTTTGTCCATGCGATTGAAGAGACCTTGCAACGCGGCGGTAATGTGATCATCCCTTCGTTCGCCGTCGGCCGGACCCAGGAGCTGATCTACTCCCTGAACAAAGAATACGAGAAATTCGAACGTCAGCGCCGCCTGCTCCATGAAACCCCTGTCTACATCGACAGTCCGCTGGCGATCTCTGCCACCCAGGTTTTCCGGCGCAACACCGACTGCTTTGATGCCGAGGCTCGGGCCTACATTGAAAATGGCGACAACCCGCTCGATTTTGACAACCTGCATTTCACCAAGACCGCTGACGAATCGCGCCTGCTCAACGAAGACCCCCAGAGCAAGATCATCATCTCTGCCAGTGGCATGTGCGAGGCAGGCCGGATCCGGCACCATCTCAAACACAACCTCTGGCGCAAAGATTCCACCGTGATTTTCGTTGGTTATCAGGCCCGTGGCACCCTTGGACGCGCCCTGGTCGACGGGGCAAAGACCGTTCGCATTTTTGGCGAGGAGATCGCTGTCAAAGCCCGGGTCGAAATGATCGAAGGGTTCTCCGGCCATGCCGACCGGGATGGCCTGCTGGAATGGGTCGCTGCGATGAAGCAGAAACCCAAGCGTATCATGCTGGTCCATGGCGAACCAGCGGTCATTGCCAGTTTCCAGAAAACCATCCGCCATCAGCTCGGTATCCCGGCTGTCGCAGCCCAGTATAACGAAACCCTCGAACTCGGCCTGCCGGTCCAGCGTGCCACCGTGGTCGCGCCTTGCCTGCCAGCGGTCGAGATCACCGAGGCCGTCGAGATGCTCGATGCCATCCAGGCCGATTTTGAAGCCATGATTGAGAAAACCAAATCCGAGATCTGCCAGGTTTCGCCCAGCGTGCGCTTCCAGATACTGGCGGCGCTCAAAGACCAGCTAACCCAGGCAACTTCCACCATCGTTCAGAACCACCAATAGATCTTTTCCCAGGCAGCCAGGAAAATCTCCAGGCTGCCTGCTTATTAAAATAACCTGACAACCTCGAATTCATAAAAAGTTTTCAGATGTGCGTGAGATTGTAACCAATCTTTACAAAATGTCGATTTCTACTTGATCTTAATCTTGTAAGATTGCATCAGGAGGATTTTTCCATGGATCAAACACCGCGCAGCCAACACCTGCATGAAACAATAGAAGATTACCTGCATGTTCTGCCCCAGATCCGCACCGGCCTGTCTGACCAGGCTGCCATCGAGCGTCGTCAGCAGACCATCCGGGAAAAGCTCGGTGCCACAGCTGAGCAATGGTCCGACTATCGCTGGCACCTGTCCCATCGTGTCACGTCAGTAGCAGCCCTGGCCGAGCTCCTGCCACTCGATCCTGGCACCCTCGATCAGCTGTCTCAAGTCAGCCAGCGCTACCGCTTCGCCATCTCGCCCTATTATCTGTCCCTGATCGATCCGGCCGACCCGGATTGTCCGATCCGCCGCCAGTCTGTGCCGTCGATTGATGAACTCAATCCGGAGGGCGTGCTCGACCCGATGGACGAAGAGCATTCCAGCCCCGTCCCATCGGTCACCCGGCGCTACCCAGACCGCCTGATCATCAAGGTCACCAACCAGTGCGGCATGTATTGCCGCTTCTGCCAGCGCCGCCGCCTGATCGGCGAAACGGATCTTGCCGTCGACGACGCCACCTTGCGCGCCGCCGTCCAGTATGTGCGCGAACAGCCGGAAGTGCGTGACGTCCTGATCACTGGCGGGGATGCCCTGATGTTGTCCGACCAGGCCCTGGAGCGCCTGCTTCAGGACCTGCGCTCGATCCCCCACGTCGAGATCATCCGGCTGGGCACCCGCACGCCAGTCACTTTGCCACAGCGCATCACGCCCCAGCTGGTCGACATGCTCAAGCGCTACCATCCGGTCTACATCAACACCCATTTCAACTCCCCAGCTGAAATCACCACCGAAGCCAAGACCGCCTGCAGCCTGCTCGCCGATGCCGGTATCCCGCTCGGCAACCAGATGGTGCTCTTGAATGGTGTCAACAACAATAAGTACATCGTCCGGCGCTTGAACCAGCTCCTGCTGACCCTGCGTGTCAAACCGTACTACATCTTCCACCCCAAGACCGTCCAAGGGACCTCCCATTTCTGGGTCCGGATCGAAGAAGGTCTTGAAATCATGGAAAACCTGCGCGGTTACACCTCCGGGATGGCCATCCCGACCTACATCGTCAATGGACCCGGAGGCCTCGGCAAGACGCCGATCCTGCCCAACTACCTGCTCTACATCGGCAAGGACAAGGCCGTCTTCCGCAACTGGGAGAACAAGAATTTCGAGATTGAGAACCAGCCCAACCGAGTCCAGCACGATCCGGGGCGTTTTGATTAACGGAACTACCTTGAATAACAAGCATAAACCTCGTATGAACCAACAGAAAAAAGTGGATTGTACGAGATTTGCGCTTTGCGTATTGGCTTTTACAAATAACCAACTGGAATGGAACGGATGCCTTTATCCAGGTACATCAACTCTGGATACTGGTTGATGATCGCACCATCGCCCAGTTGAATATCACCGCTCGAAGTTAAAGGTTCCAGCAGATGGAATGCATGAGCCATTTTCTTGTCGGGGCGAGCAGACATTTTGATTTCGACAGGATAAATGGTACGCCCCCAGTCGATGATCAAATCGATTTCTCGTTGGTCGGCATCCCGGTAAAAATAAAGATCGCGTGTGGACTTGCCTGCATTCAGGAAAGATTTAACAATTTCTCCAATCACCCATGTTTCAAAAAATTGGCCTGCCTTTGCGCCGAGCTGAATGGTTTCTGGTGTTAACCAACGGGTCAGCCAGGCCATCAAACCTGTATCCAGAAAATAGACTTTTGACGTCTTGATCATTCGTTTCAACCGATTGCTGTGATAAGGATGCAACATCAGGACAATTCCTGATGTTTCCAAAATCTGGAGCCAGCGTTTGATGGTTGTCGGAGACACACCCACATCTCGAGCGATACTATCCAAGTTCAATAATTCTCCGCTGCGTGCGGCTACAGCGGCCATGAACCTGACGAAATCCCCGCGATCACTGACCTTTGTCAGCTGATTGACATCACGCTCGATGTAGGTTGTGACATAGCTTGAATAATAGAGTTCCCAATCGTCTGTTGAAGCAACCAGTCTGGGCATATCCCCACGATGAATCATCTGCCAAAGATCACTGATCCGTGTATTTTCTTCTTTGCGAACCGATAAATAGGATTCGTCAGGTATGAACGGCAAGGTACATTGGACGTGGTTTTGTTCGCGATAGGAAATACCTTGCAGAGGCAGAATCGCCAACCTTCCAGCCAGCGACTCACTAATATTCTGCATCTGATGATAAGCCTGTGATCCAGAAAGGAGATACAAGCATCTTTCTGGCTGATTGCTTTCCAAAGCGTCAAAACGCATCTGATCAATCCGCATCTTCAGATAGGGAAACAGCTCTGGGACATATTGAATCTCATCCAAGATCAATTGATCGGAGTGATTCAGGAAAAATAGCTCAGGATCTTCTTTCGCGGCTTGCAAATAAACCGGATTGTCAAATGTGATGTATTCATATTCTGAACCCACCTTTTGCAGTAAAGATGATTTGCCAACTTGACGCGGCCCTGTCAACAAAACTGCTGGAAAGGTCCGTATGGCAGTCGTCAGGTAGTCTGTAATCGACCGCGCAATCCAAGCCATGATCACACCCTCCAGATAAATGGTATTGCTTTCATTTCCATTATAAAGCAGAACCTCGTATAATCCAACATATAAAAGTGGATCATACGAGGTTCTGCTCGGTTAAAAATAAAAAGCAGTCACCAGATCACTTGAAGACTGCCCTTTACCCTTTTGTATTGAAATGCTGCGTTTTCCTTAGAAATCGATGTCGAAATCGACCTCGGTATTGGCGGCCATTTCGGTGGTCACGGCGTCGAAAATGGCAATGCCTTCGTCGAGCTGTTCATTGGTGTGCGTCGCCGTATAGCTCGTACGCAAGAGGCAGGATTCTTTGGGCACCGCCGGTGGCAAGACTGGATTGACGTAGACCCCGGCAGACAGCAAATTGCGTGCAGTGAAGAGGGTGCGGCCAATGCTGCCGGTCAGGACCGGAATGATCGGCACGAGATCGTTACCACTGTCAAAGACACGGACATGGGGCAGGGTGGAGAGTCCGCGCCGCATGTAGGCCGCAATCTCATTCAGGCGGCGAACCCGCTGTGGTTCTTGCTCGAGGATGCGCAGGGCTTCGCGAGCAGCGCCGATCTGGGCTGGAGGGATCGAGGCGCTGAAAATGAACGGCCGGGCCGTGTGCTTGATGTAGTGGATGACCGACTCCTTGCCAGCAACACAGCCACCCAGGGAAGCCAGTGTTTTGGAAAAGGTGTTCATGATCAGGTCGACCTCATCCGCCAGGCCATAATATTCAGCTGTACCGCGGCCACGCTCCCCGAGGACACCGATCGAATGCGCATCGTCGACCAGGACACGGGCACCGTACTGACGGGCCAGACGGATGATTTCCGGCAAGTTGCAGATGTCGCCCTCCATGCTGAAGACTCCGTCGGTGACGATCAGCATGCCGGCGGCTTCATCCGTGGCGCATTTCTCTAAAAGGCGCTGCAAGTCTTCCATGTCATTGTGCTTGTACTTGAGGGTTTTGCCGATCGCAAGACGCGTACCGTCGATGATGCTGGCGTGATTGAGGGCATCGGACAAGATGTAGTCGTTGCGCCCGACCAGCGAAGAAATGATCGCCAGGTTGGACTGGTAGCCCGTCGAGAAAACCAGAGCTGACTCCTGCTGCAAAAACGCTGCCAGAGCGTCCTCCAGCTCAAGATGAATATCCAGGGTGCCATTCAAAAAACGCGAGCCCGAACAGCCGGTGCCGTATTTTTCGATGGCCTTGATCGCCGCTTCCTTGACCCGGGGATCCGAAGTCAGGCCGAGGTAGTTGTTGGAGCCAAACATCAGGGTCCGTTTACCTTCCATCATGACTTCAGAGTCCTGGCCAGATGTCAGGTAATGGAAATAGGGGTAGATGTCCAGTGACATCGCCAGTTTGGCACGGTTGTAGTCAAAACATTTCTGAAACAAGTCCATGGGCTGATGTCCTCCGGCGCAAGTTGTGAAAGAGCATGAAAAACAAATCAATCATAGCATATTTGTCAGGTCAAACGGCGAGCGAATGGTCATTCTGGTAAGATTTGTCAAAAGTTATTGCCTAAGGTGCTTCAGCCGTAAAGCAGGCGAACCACCCGGCGGACCACCGACAAAGGCAAGAGGTGGCTTGCCACGGTCATGGCCAGATTTTTCAGACCCGGCGTGACCATGATTCGGGGATGCCTCCGGGACACTTCCCGCACGATGGCCTGGGCGATGCTGTGGGCACTCATACCGTTTTGCTCATCCCGGGCCATGCGGCTGACTGAGCGGTTGAGCCGCTCGGCATACGGTGAATGTGACCGGGAGCCTGCGATCCGCCGGGCCTCGGTGAATCCTGTTTGCGTGTCACCAGGAGCGACCAGGGTGACCTTGAGACCAAACGGACGCATTTCATCAGCAAGTCCGAGCGCCAGGGCATGGATGGCTGCCTTGGCGGAGCTGTAGTAGGTCTGGAAAGGAACCGGGATCGTGGCCGCGACCGAGCTAACCAGGATGATTCTCCCGTGCCCCTGATGCCTCATGCGTGGCAAGACTGCCCGTAGCATGCGGATCGTGCCGAAAAGCAGGTTGTCATATTGCCAGATGGCATCGGCCAGCGGGATTTCTTCAATGCTGCCAGCCAGCCCGGTGCCGGCACAATGGACCAGCACATCCAGGTGGCCAGTGTGGTCGAGGACCGTGGAAACAGCTGCTGCACAGCTCTTTTCATCGAGAATATCCAGTTCGACCGGATGGATCTTGGGCCGGAATGTTGATTCCAGCTGGACCTGGGCCAGCTTCTGGTGGATGGTGCGCGACGCTGCAAACACTGTCCAGCCTTGCTGGGCCAGCAAGCGTGCTGCTTCCCATCCGATGCCTGAGCTGGCACCGGTGACCAGGACGACCCCCGGTCGCTTAGTTTCGCGGGCCAGGTCCGAAGAAACAGATGAGGGGGCATAAGGGGTTGGGTCCAATCCTGGCATGGCCATCTCCTGCTAAGCGATCTTTGCTTGATAGACTTTGCATGGTCGTGTATCGTGAACAGTGTAACTTTCAGCCGCTTGGTCAACAAGTAGGCTGGACCCTTTTTCGATCAACTTGGAGGTTCTCCGTGGCCCAGCTCTTACTGACCATCATCTTCTTGTCTTTCATCAGCCTTGGCTTGCCAGATGCAGCCTTGGGCACGGCATGGCCGGCGATGTTCCCGGAACTGGGTGTCTCGATCGGTTCGGCTGGCCTGATCTCGATCGTCGTGACCGCGGGCACCATTGTGTCAAGCCTGATCAGTGGCGCGGTTCTCGGCCGCTTTGGCACTGGCAGAGTCAATTTCACCAGCACCCTGCTGACGGGGCTGTCCCTTCTAGGCTATGCCCTGGCGCCTTCCTTCCTCTGGCTGCTTATCTTTGCAATTCCCCTCGGCCTGGGTGCCGGATCTGTCGACGCTGGTCTCAACAGCTACGTCGCCATGCATTACAAAGCCCATCACATGAACTGGCTGCACAGCTTCTGGGGTATGGGCGCCACACTGAGCCCGGTGATCCTGGCCCAGATCATCAGCAAGACTGGCAACTGGCGCACCGGTTACCAGACCATCGCCACCATTCAGCTGATCCTGGCAGGTGTGCTGTTCCTGAGCCTTCCGCTATGGGAAAGGGTGGGGAAAAAGCTGCCATCACATCCGATCCAATCTGAGATCGTGGAAACCGCAACGTCTGGTGAAGGCCTGGCTCTGGCAGAGCAAGAACGGATCCATCCTGAAACAGCCAGCACCGCCAGAAAGCTCCATGTCTTCAAGACACCCGGCCTTCTGCTGGCGTTGCTTGCATTTTTCTTCTATTGTGGCGCAGAGATTTCCATGGGCCTGTGGGGTGGCAGCCTCATGGTCCAAGTGCATGGGCTGCCTGTGGACCAGGCAGGCAATTATGTAGCCAGCTATTTCGGCGGCATCATGGGCGGCCGTTTCCTGACGGGCTTTTTGACGTTCCGCTACAAGACACACACCCTGATCCGTGTCGGGATTTTCATGAGCCTTCTGGGCGCCCTCCTGATTTTCCTGGCTGGGGCTACGGCCGCAGGCCAGATTGGATTCATCCTGGTCGGGCTCGGGTTTGCCCCGGTTTTCCCGGGCATGATCCATGAGACACCGGCCCGCTTTGGCGACCATCATTCCCAGCGCATCATCGGATTCCAGATGGCCTCAGCCTATGCCGGGATCCTGTTGTTCCCGCCGGTCATCGGCTGGGTTGCGACCCGCATCTCCCTGACCTTGCTGATGCCGGTCGTCATCCCTCTGATCCTGGCACTGTTGATCAGCACCGAAACGATCAACCGGCTTTTTGCCAGAAAGGCGTGATCCATGAACATCTTGCTCGTTGACGACGATCCTCGTATTCGCAATCTGGTGATGGAGTACTCCCGCACCGAGAACTGGCAGTTTGCCGAGGCAGGTGACGGGGAGGAAGCGATTGAAACCTTCATGACCGGGTCCTATGACCTGGTGTTGCTCGATGTCATGATGCCCAAGCTCGATGGCTGGGGCACGTTGCGCCGGATTCGAGCGGAGAGCACGGTCCCGGTGATCATGCTCACGGCTCGCAGTGAAGAATACGATCGCCTGCTGGGCTTTGAGCTGGGGGTCGATGACTATGTCAGTAAGCCGTTCAGCCCACGCGAGCTGGTTGCCCGGATGAAGGCGTTGCTCAAACGCTCCGGGGCCGCAGCCGCTGCCAGCCAGGTCCACGAAGTGGAGGGGCTCAAGGTCGACTTGACCTCCCACCAAGCCTTTGTTGACGGCCAGCCGGTGGCCCTGACGCCCAAGGAGTTCGACCTCCTGTCTTTCCTGATGTCGCGGCCGCGCCAGGTCTTTACGCGTGACCAGTTGTTGAACCATGTCTGGGGCTATGACTATTTCGGCGATGCCCGTACGGTGGATACCCACATCCGGAGCCTGCGCGACAAAATCGCCCCTTATCGCCATCTGGTGGCCACCGTCTGGGGAACTGGCTACCGCTTCGAAGCGGGAGAGTCCTGATGCTGCCCCGCCGCCATCTTCTGTTCAAGTTCTTCGCCAGCTTTCTGGCAATGGCCACCCTCACAGTGGTCCTGCTCTGGCTGATCCAGGCGGGCCTGATGCGCGATTCCTACCTGAACCAGCTGATCGCAGACGTCCAGATGGCGGTTTCAGAAGCGGCCCAGACCAATTCGCTGGATGTCGCAGCCCTGAGCGAGAAGACAGGCGCCAGCATCCTGGTGCTCGATGCTTCGGGCAATCTGGTCAACACCTCAACCCGGATGCCGATGATGGGCATGGCGCTGCGCCATGTGCAAAACATGTTCCAGCTGGATGATTTTTCGGCTAGTGAAATCATCAGTGGCAGTGACAGCACCTTGCGCTACGCCCTGGTTGGCCAATCACTGTCTGACGGGGGTGCCGTTTTTGCCCTGCTGCCCTTGAATGCAGTCGATACAGCCGCCCGGGTCCTGAGAAGCCAGCTGTCCTTGATCACCCTGGCCTTGGCGCTGGCTGCGACCGTCCTGGCCCTGGTCCTGTCCCGGACCTTGAGCCGTCCCATCCTCGCCGCGACTGCTGCCGCCCGTAAACTGGCAGCGGGTCAGTACCAGACGCACCTGACGGTCAAAGGCCAGGATGAAATCGCCGAATTGTCGAATGCCCTCAACGAACTGGGCCAGCAACTGCAAGTGACGGAAACGTTGCGCCGCGAGCTGATCGCCAATGTCTCGCATGAACTGCGCTCACCGCTGACCGTGATCCAGGGCTATGCCGAAACAGTCCGCGATGTGACTTGGCCAGATGAGAAGAAGCGCAGCGAGCAGCTGACTTTGATTGCCGACGAAGCCTCCCGCCTGACCCGGGTGGTCGGTGACATCCTGGAATATTCCAAGCTCCAGGCCGGCGTACGTCCGCCGAGCAGCCAGGTATTTGCCGCTGGCCCGGTTTTGATGTCGGTTCAACTGCGTTTTGAACTGGAAGCTGCCGCCCGTGGCCTCACCTTGGACATGACCTGCACAGCTGGCGAGATCCGCTTCGACCCGGCCCAATTCGAACAGGTCCTGACCAATCTGGTGGCCAATGCGATCAATTACGCGGACCCGGACAGTGTCATCAGGATCCGCGTCGAGCCTGCCGGTGCGAAGAGCCGGTTCGAAATTTCTAACCAGGGTGAGACGATCCCCGCAGAAGAGCTCCAGAAAATCTGGGACCGCTACCATCGCTCCGGCCAAGTCCGCGACGACCGCCGCCTCGGCACCGGGCTTGGCCTGGCCATCGTCCGCAGCATCCTCGAACAGCACGACGTCTCTTATGGCGTCGAAAGCCAGGACCGCCAGATTCGCTTCTGGTTCGAAACCCAGCCGCTTTAGACTTTGTCTTTGACTCGGATTGCGACGAACAGATTGGCCAGGGAGAGGGCAGCGGCGATGAAGAAGACGTATTTGGGTCCGATGGTGGTCCAGATTACGCCTCCCAGCATCGCCATGGTGATCGAAACCACATGGTCCATGCTCTGGCCGGTGACGAGCGTCGGCGAAATGTCTTCAGGCGTCACGGCGATCGAACGCAGGTAGAGGCTGCGGACCATGCCCATTTGCATCGACATGCGATCCAGAATGAACAGGGCGTACAGGGTGATGACAGCCCAGCCGGTCTTGGGCAAGATTCCGGAAGTGAAACCGGAAGCCAGGAATCCATAGGCGATGTAGACGCCGATGAAGGAATAGGCATCCAGGAATAACATTTTGCGGATGCCGTACCGGTCGAGCCAGCGACCCAGCGCCGGAGTGAAGAAGATGCCGGCGAACGAGCCGAGCATCAGGAGCAGCGAAAGGGTGTCAGCCTTTTTGCCCAGCAAGTCGATCAGGACCCAGGGCGCATAGACCATCATGATCTGTTTTTGCACGCCGAAAATAATCGCCAGGACATAGTAATTCCGGTACTGCCAGCGAAAGACAAATTTCGGCCGCGGCAGCCCTTTCAGGGCCCGTTCACCTTCCTTTGTCACACCAGAGGTCCGGTTGCGGTGGCGGTCGAGAACATAAATCAGCCCGACGACAGTCAGGGAAGCAACCCCGCCGATCAAGAATGTGGTCTTGATGTCAGCCGTGAAACTGAACAAACCGGTCCGGAAGGCGAAGAAGACCAGCAGCGAGGCCATCATGCCGAAAGCGGTGCTGACCCCGTTGAAGCGGCCAATCAGGCGCCCGGCATTGGCTTCGTCATGGATCAGGCTCATGCCGATGCTGTTCTGGAGCGGAAACCAGAGATGCTGCCCGATGGAGTGAAAGAAAATGATCGTCAGCATGATCATATACGGTGGGGTCAAAAAACCGAGCAAGGCCAGCCCGATCGCGACCAGGGTGTGGGCTATCATGGCCAGGCGCAGATCCCCCATGAATGCCAGGATCGAGACCAGGAAGATCGACAGGACACCAGGCAATTCGCGCGGGAACTCGATCAGGCCGCGCTGCAGGGCCGTGACCTGGTAGGCATCCTTGAAATAGTTGGAAAACAGGCTGTCGGAAAAACCCGTGCCGATCGCAGCTGCCGCAAGCACGGCATAGAATATCCAGATGGAGCGCTGGTGCTCCGGGCTGGCCAGTTTCTGGCCAAGTTGTTGAGACGCCATAGGTTAAATCACCTCATATGCAAACTAATGGGATTCTAACACAGTTGATCGATGCCGCTCCAGTTCAAGGCTCCATATTCCAAATAAAAACGACCGCCTCACAGGAGATGGTCGTTGGAAAACGAGCTGGCTTGAACGGATTCTTACAACGCTTTATTCAGAGCTTCAATCTGGGCTGCGTAGTCGTCATCGCTCAGG
>JAQUEY010000131.1 GCA_028684955.1 Eubacteriales bacterium | reverse complement strand
ATCGATGCACAAGTCCAAGGCTTCGATCAATCGACCGCTGATCAGTAAAGCATGCCCACGAAGGGTGTTGGATGAATGATCCTGAAGCCTGTCAATTGCGGCTTGCCAAGCGGTTGCTTTTGATTGAGCGTCTTTAACCTGATCCGTACGCTCAAACCAGCGAATCAGGCGGTCCAATGAAGGCGAATAATCAAAGGCTTTCCAGAGGGCTTCCAGCTGTAATGCCGATCTCTTCCTTGAATTTGCCAAACTGGCCAGGCGGTCAGCGAGTTCGGCTTTGGCGCTGATCGAAAGATCTGGCAACTGCAGCCCCTTTTGTGCGACTTGGATTGCTTCATCGCTTCGATGCAAGGATGTTAAATGATCAACCCAGTCGATGTATGTGTCTGGCAAATCGCTGTAGTGGCGACTGGCAAAAATTGCTTGTGCGTCTATTCCTTGTAACTTCAATGCTTCTCGAATGGATGAAAGATTCCCTTTGGCATCGTGGGTTAAAAGTAGCTCCAGCCAGGCGACAAGAAAAGAATCAAAATCAGGCAGCGGGTGGTCGAGACATTTTGTGAGCTCGCCGATCTCAAAACCATATCCAATGTAGTTAAAACGATTCAAGCAGTTGGATAAAACGGTTGGACGTTCGTCCGGGGGAGTTGTCAAATAGACGGTCACCAGATAAAAGGCCAGATGTTCCTCCACGTCTTCATCCATCATGTAGGAAGGATCAGGATGACCCGGTAAATGACCGGGTTCATGACCCTGATCAAATGAATCAAGTAAAATTTGATAGAGTTCTCTGGCTGGAGAATATTCGCCCTCCAGGACAAGTCTGCGCAGCTTTTGGAGGTAATCATCCATTTGACCTGCCCAGCTTTCGTCACCCCAATCCCTTTTGTCATGAAGATCAGGGTCCCAGCCCCAGCCATCACAGAAGTGTCCGCCATCGATCGCAGCTGCAAATGTAACTATTTGTTTGCGCAGTTTGTCAGTTGTTGTTTGCGAAGCCTGCCGTCCTTTTTTCTTTTCACTGTAAATCGATTCCAGCTGTGACAAAAAAGAATGGCGCTGAGCACCTTTGACATCCTCTGCCATGGCACGAATTACATGCTTCATGTCAGCTGCTGTCATGTTCTTCAGATGGTGCTCAATTTGATTGATAAATTCTTTGTACTCCATGGCCGTATTGTAGCAAGTTTTACTGAGTTTATGTGAATAGGAATTGCGCATCAGACAGCGACTCGATATACTTGAAGTGAATATATGAATCACGAGTAAGTAACTCATGATTCAGTAAAGTGGGGTGCATCATGTTCATTGGACGTGAACGGGAGCTTTCTGCTCTTGAAAGAGCCTATGGTCAGAGCACATTTCAAATGATTGTGCTGTATGGGCGGCGGCGCATTGGAAAAACGACTTTGTTGAGCCGTTTTGCAGAGGGCAAACGAGCCATTTTCTTTTCGGCCCAGCAGGTGAATGAACATCTGGCCTTGGAGCAATTCAGCGCCAAAGTGCTGGAATTTTTCGCAGAAAAGATGATCCGCCGTTTCGATGATTGGGCGATGGCTTTTGAGTATCTAGGTCAAAAAGCGCCCAACGAGCGTCTTGTTCTGATTATCGATGAGTTTCCCTATTTAGCCAGCGCCAATCCAGCGCTTTTATCCTTGCTTCAGCATACAATCGATCACGAGTGGCAGAAGACCCAGCTCTATCTGGTGCTGTGTGGCAGTTCGATCGGATTCATGGAAAGTGAAGTACTCGGTGCTAAAAGTCCGATTTTTGGCCGTCGGACTGCCCAGATCCATTTGACTGCGTTCAATTACCGAGAGGCTGCGCAGTTTTACCCCAATTTTGCCAAACAGGATCAGATACGTGCGTATGCCATTTGGGGCGGAGTGCCCAACTACCTCCATCTGATCGATGATCAACTGCCGCTAGCGGAAAATTTGGCTGCGACGATCCTGCAGCCAGATGCCTATTTGGCTGAGGAACCCGTTCTGGTCCTCAAGCAGGAGTTTCGCGAGCCCGCGCTCTACAATTCAATCTTGCAGGCAATCGCCAGCGGCGCATCGCGGATCAATGAGATTGCCACGCGTGTGGGCGAGGAAACCAGCAAGTGTCTGAAGTACATCCAACACCTGATTTCTCTTGGCTTAGTCGCCAGGGAAACGCCTTTTCTCGAACCGGAATCCAGCCGGCGATCTATCTACCGGATAACCGATCCGTTTTTTCGATTCTGGTACCGCTTTGTGTTTTCCAACCGTGACCTGATCGACCGTGGCATGGGAGGAATCCTTTTGCAGGAAAAAATCCTGCCAGCTCTGGACCTGTTTGTGGGGATCGAATTTGAAAATATCTGCCGGGACTATTTATGGGAACAAAACAGCAAGGCCCAGCTGCCATTCCTTTTTACAAATATCGGCCGCTGGTGGGGCAACGATCCACAGAACAGGACTGAAGCGGAAATCGATCTCGTCGCGGCCAGCCAGGATGCGTCTCTTTTTTGCGAATGCAAATGGCGCAATGAACCGTGTGGGTCGTCTGTACTCGACCTTCTGGAGCATCGTGCGACACTGCTTAAGCCTTATCCGAAAAGCTATTTTGTCGTATTTTCCAAAGCTGGATTCACTCCAGAACTGATCAAGAAGGTCAAGACGAGAGAAGACGTGTCGTTGATTTCGGTTGAGGAGATGTAAAACGGACCTTGTTTTTCCGCAACCTTTGCTGTTACAATCACCCTGAATCCCAAGCTCAGATCCCTTTGCTGGCTGTCATTCAATGAACATGGGGCGATTTCGTGGACCGGTCAACTGACTGAGTCAGGACCGGTGATCGCTTTCGAGCATTGGAGGATTTTGGCATGCAATTAAAATTGAATCGACCTGCAGTGAGCTGGTTCGAATCTTTCCCAATGGGAAATGGCCATTTTGGCGCCATGGTGTATGGCGATGCTTTCCAGGAAAACATCGAGCTGTCGGCGTTGACGTTTTTTTCTGGCGCAGCCCAGATGACGGAGAACTGCCCTGCCCAGGGATGGCAAGCCTTTGAAGCGTTGCGTCAGGCGACTCTGGCGGGAGATTTTGCCCGGGCCAAGCGCTGGACTAACGAATTTATGGGCATCCGGCGGGATTTCGGGACCAACCTGGCAGTTGGTCGTTTGACGATCCAGCGTCCTTATCTGCCGGCCCAGCCAATAGCTGGCTCGATGTCTGACCACCATGAACGCACCCTTGAGATCAATACTGGACTTTGTACCGTGCGGGCGCATGATCCTGCCGAGTCAACGACAACGATCGCCGGTCATGATTTTTTCGCTTCCCATATAGACCGGGCACTCATCGGTCGACTCTGGCCAGGTCCAGATGACTATATCCAGGCTGTCATCCAACTGGAAGGGGAGTGTCTTGGCCGAGCCAGGACAAGGCTGATTGAGCCAGATGAGACGGCAATGGGTGGAACTGCTCTGTCCTGTGCGGAACTGGTGATCGAAGGACAGGCACTGGAATCATTGCATAGCGGAGGGACTTGCGGCGCCAGAATTGCCCTGGCACTCCGGGCCTACGGTGCCGGAGGACAGGTCGACTGTGCGTCGGATCGCTTGATCATCAAACGGGCGACAGACTGCCTTCTGGTTCTGACTCTGGAGACTGATTTTGAAGGATCGGATCCCCTGCAGAGTGCACGGGAACGGCAAGACAGCCTTTTAGAGAGCGTAGCCAGCGAATCCATCGAACCGCCGGGCAGATCGTTGGAAACCATCTGGCAGCATCTGTTCGGGCGTCACAGGGCCGATTTTTGCCCCCTGATGGACCGCGTCAAACTGCGCTTGGGCCCGCATGATCCAGAGCAATGGATTAAACGGCCAGAACAGAACGTGGCGGAACTGAAGGAAATAAACGAGCAACTGGCCCTGACGGCCCAACTGTTCCAGTACGGCCGTTATTTGCTTGCATCGAGTTCGCGTGAAGACTCCCCTATACCGGCCCCTTTACAAGGTGTCTGGAATGACCAGGTTGCCAGCCGGATCGGCTGGAGTTGTGACATGCATCTGGACATCAATACCCAGATGAACCATTGGCCGGCGGAATCAACCAACTTGCCGGAATGCACCTCGCCCCTTTTTCGCTGGTTGCAGGAACGACTGATCCCAGCCGGCCAGATTTCCGCCCAGTCCTGTTATAACCGTCCAGGCTGGGTTGCCGAACTTGTTTCCAACGCCTGGGGCTTTGCGGCCCCTTACTGGAGCCCTGTCTTAAGTCCCTGCCCGACCGGCGGTGCCTGGCTGATCAACCAGGTCTGGGAGCACTATCGATATCAGCCAGATCTCGAAGAACTGTCCGGCTGGATTTTGCCTGTTCTGGCCGGAGCGGCGGAATTTTTCAGCGCCTACTTGTTTGAGCGGCCTGGGTCCCCCTGGCTTGCCAGCGGTCCCTCGATATCGCCGGAAAATGAATTTCTGGTCGATGGGGAATCCTATTATGCATCCCTGAGCTGCACCTATGAAATCACCATTATCCGGGATGTGTTCACAAGCTATGACCAGGCATGCCGGATCCTTGACGATCATGGCCGAATGCCGGAAAGCGAGCGCTCCCGGTGGTCGACCATCCAGAGACAACTGCCTCTGCTACCCCCGTTTCGCATCCTGGGCGATGGCAGTCTGGCAGAGTGGGAGCATGATTTCCCGGCCAAAGACCCCCAGCATCGCCACACCAGCCATTTGCTGGCCTTGTTTCCCTACGGGCAGATCACCCCGGAGAGGACCCCTGATCTGGCGGCCGCTGCGGCCGTTTCAATCCGTCAGAAGCTGGAACCAGAACAGTCCTGGGAGGACACCGGCTGGGCCCGGTCGCTGCTGATGCTGTATGCCTCGCGCCTCCATGATGGTGCTGCTGCCTGGGAACACATGCAAGCCATGTTCCGCCACCTGACTCAGCCGAATTTGTTGGTCCGTCATCCTCCGACCCGGGGTGCACCATCCTTTGCGGATGTGTACGAGCTCGACGGCAATACGGGCCTGAGTGCTTGCATCGCCGACCTTTTGCTGCAAAGTCATCTGGATGTGGTGGAGCTGCTGCCATCCTTGCCGCCAGCCTGGCGCGAAGGGGAGGTCCGGGGCCTGCGTGCCAGGGGCTGGCTGCAAATTGACCTGCGCTGGCAAGAGGGCCGACTCCTGGAAGCCATCCTGCATAGTTCCATCGATCAGATGAGGGAGATCCGTTACCATCAGCACGGCCAAACGGTGCGTTTAGCGGCTGGCAGCGCACGGCGTCTAGTGTTTGACGCTCTTCATAAAACCTAATTCCATCTGTTTCAGTAGGGAATATCGTGCATGTGTCATAGAGCGAAACGATTGGTTTGCAGCTTGTCTTGTTAAAAATGTACAAAATGGCTTCGCAGAAGTCCATAGACTGAAAATTGCACCTGCGATTATCATTAAATTGACAGAGCGGACAGAACCACGACCTGGCCGATCATGCAGGGGGATTTTGGGAAATGAAGTACAAGGACAATTGGGCGGAGACGCAGTTGAAATTCAGTCAATGGTGGCAGCACAAAAATGTTGGCCGGCCGCTGATGATTGTCGTTT
Organism: Eubacteriales bacterium; assembly: GCA_028684955.1. GTDB lineage: Bacteria > Bacillota > Clostridia > Saccharofermentanales > UBA5734 > UBA5734. The sequence continues at coordinate 839 of JAQUEY010000131.1, read as the reverse complement.
CACCCAAACCGGGCGTAGATGCCGCACTGCCACAGGATCTGGCAGTCCAGTCGCCGGATGACAAATACCGGCATGCCGAGCGCATGGTTGCCCGGTGTCGCCATTATTGCGAAACCCATGATTTCCTGGGCGAGAGCTTTCCCAACCTGAGCGCGGATTTTGGTCCTGGCTCGATGGCTGGCTATCTGGGCTCAAAAATCGTTTTCAATCCCGACACCGTCTGGTTCGAACATTTCGTCGAAGACTGGTCTGACATTGGCCCCATGACCTTCCAGTCAGACAATCCCTGGTGGGTGGAACACTACGAGCTGGTGAGAAAGTGCCGTGAATTGGCCGGTGATGATTTTTTCATCGGGATCCCGGACATCATCGAAAATCTCGATATCCTGTCGTCCCTGCGCTCACCCAACGACCTGATTTTTGACATGGTCGATGAGCCAGAGCTGATAGAGCAGAGACTGAAAGAGCTGGATGCAGTTTATTTCGAGTATTATGACCGGTTTTATGATCTGGTTAAAGACGGGCAGGGTGGATCTTGCTACACCGTGTTCCAGATCTGGGGTCCAGGCCGGACTGCCAAGCTGCAGTGCGATTTTTCAGCCCTGATGTCGCCTTCGCAATACCGCGAATTCATTGTGCCTTCTCTTCGCCAGCAGGCCAGGCGGCTCAATCAGGTTCTCTACCATCTGGACGGACCCGATGCCATCAAACATGTCGATGCGGTCATGGAAATCGAGGAAATCGATGCCCTGCAGTGGACCAGCGGCGATCATGGCCCGGATGGTACGCTGGAAGACTGGTACGACATTTATGACAAGGCCCGCCAAGCCGGCAAGTCA
>JAQUEY010000021.1 GCA_028684955.1 Eubacteriales bacterium | reverse complement strand
CTGTCTTCCAGTCTGATCTGTTGCCGTTCATTGGGTGCGAATGCCATGCTCTATCCTGCCTGCTGTTTTGTTGTTATTGATATTGTATCATTTTAGTCAGTGGGGTGACTTTTGACACCCGAACCATGTATATAACTTTTTTCACGTAGTTTATAAACAGTTAGTATGATTTCCTGATCGACAATTTTTCGATAATATAGTTCAAATCGGGGATCTTGATCAAGGATATCAGGTGTTTCAAGTCTTTTATAATTATTAAAGACGTAGACGGGTTGATGATCGTGAGCGAAAGTTTGATTATTAATCTGTTCATACTCAATCAACTCAAGCCGATCACGATCTTTTGATTCGATAATTTTAAAGCTCCGTTCAATGCTGGATGCACTGATGCTGGCGATATAAATATTTGAAGCTGTTTCTGTTTCGACAATTTGTTCCAATGCCTCTCGATTAGCAAGCCCCCAATAATCAAGATCATAATTAGCGCGCCAATTGTTACCAGCTAAGGCATTAAAATAAACATTCTGAAGTGGATTAGCGTGATACATCCAAATAGCAGTCGAGGTTAGTGAGAAAACTATCAAGGCAATAAGGGCAGCTTTTGGAATTCTGGCAATTGATGTCGTGTTTGAAGTTTGGGGCTGGGTTGATTTGGTTCGAATGCGGACTCGGCTAATTGCCTGGAAAACAGTCTGAAGACCATAAAGCGCTATCATCAAGAAGGCAGGATAGACGAAATACAGATGACGCCAACCGTCATAAAGTATGGAGTTAAAAATATGAACACTCAATATTGGGCCAACAAAGAGCAATAAAAAAAATAAATCTTGAATAGTGTTGTCGTCATGCCAGAATTTGAGTTTGAAATCAAAAATGAAGCGTTTAAAATGTGTCAAAAGACCTGTAAAAAAGAATACCAAATAAAGCAGTGGCGTTGTAACTATGATCCAGCCCGGAATAAAAAACCAAGGCAAGTTATTGGCTGGATAGAAATCCCCAAATAAAAGTATGTCCTTTTCCCAGCGTGTGAATTGAGATAAATTTGAGAATGCACCCAAAAAATTGTTTATTGGATCTGCCCAAAGCGTCGGCCAAAATAGAACTGTCAATGCGCCAGTGCTGATTGTGAAAATTATTGTGTGAATTATGAGCGCTCGACGACTTGATTTGTCGCGATAACCTTTAAAAAATACGATCAACCAAACAGCTGGCAAGAGCACAATCCCCATTGCGCGGGTTGCGATCGCCAAAGCGGAGAAAAAGGCTAGAAGCACAGCTCGTAACCAGGTTGGTCGACTAAGGAAAGTTGTTGCGCTATTCATAGCCATCAAAATAAATGCCATAAAGATCAGGTCTTTGGCATTGTAGAAAGCATCAGCAAAAAATCGCGGGGACAAAAACATGAAAAGGATCGCGACCAAACCGTATTTCTGGCTCTTAAAACGCCTTTTGGCCATAAAATACAGCGCGATCAGACTCAACCAAAAAACAAGGTAGTTCAATAAATGTTTGAAAATAAAGATATCTTTATAACCCTTGATGTTGAAAATCCATTCAAAGCCCAAAGCGACAAGATCAAAAATCACACCGTGATCTTTGTCCTTATAGGTATCAAGAGTTGGCAACGGTTCTGTTATTAAATCGTTAAGGCCGATCAAATCTGTTATGTAATCAACATTGATCAGTGCTCTGGTTCGACATGCTCGTTCATCGACTGAAATGCCATAATTAGTATAATTATTTATGCCAATCAATAACATAATCATGAACACTGCAATGATTGCAATGGATGTTTTATGGGACTTCATCTTTTGAGAAAACGGCTGCATAATCATCTCTTTCGATATGTCAGGAATCATCTAGTTTATTACTGGTGCAGGAATTGTTACGCTCGTTGTCCCGAGTCCCATTGATTGCTCATAATCGAGGATGGCTAGACGATTATTCAGCTGGCCCTTTAGCAGCATCAAATTGGCTTGGTAAACGCCTGTCAGGGCAAACTGGACATCGACAGCCGTAATCAATCCCTGATTCAGTGAAATATTAGCAATTTCTTTAGCGGTGTTGGCCTTTTCAAGTCCCAATTGTGACGCGTCCAAAGCTGATTGGGTAGCAATCGCTGCCATATATTTTCCACGGACATCCATTTCAATCAGATCTGGTGCATCATCTGCTGCTTGGTTGGCAATCATCCAGGCTGATTCTGCTGACAAGTAAAGATGTTTACTCAAACTTGACCTGCTTTGATCATATAAGTCTTCCATATCATTTTTCACATCACCCAGATAATCACGCATGAATTCTCCGGCGATGACTTCATTGCGGTTATCCTTAGCTCGGGCAATGGCATCACTAAGGGGAGTCAGACTCTGCCCCGATAAGGCGAGCTTATCTGTTAAAATCGTATTTTGCATCAGAGGATAGCCCAAAAACTGATTAAAAGACATTAAAGCCATTGTGTAGCCATTTTGTGCAGTTTGCAAATCTGCAGTCGCTTGGCTTGCATTTGCTTGTGCTTTGAGCAAATCATTTTGAGAGATTGCCCCATTCTTGAATTTTAAATCAGCCATATTTAATGCAGCTGTTTGAGCAGAGGAATTTTCCTGACTAAATTGTACGGCCAGTCTTGCTTGAACTGTTTCAAAATATTTTCTTACTATTGTTTTATCCAGAGCATTCATTTCCGCCTTATAATTGCGGTCATCTTGTTCATCTATAAATTCACCCATCTCTTCATTCGAGATGGCATAGTACCCTTCCGCCTTCGCCTCATTTGCGGTCTTGTTAGCCTCAGCAGTCGCCAAAGCAGTACTACACTGATGAGCTCGATCAATAGCCTGGGCCAAAGAGAGGTTGAAAACAGGTCCAGAAAAACCAAGTTCAGGGATTATTGATGCACCATCATTGGTGTACGGGCTAGGGTTTGCTGAAGCGCCTTCAGCCAAGTCGAGTGCGTAGACCGCGCCTAGGAGACCAGTAATTAGGAAAACCATAATAGCTGCCAATAACTTTTTAGCAAAGTGTCGTTTGATTCGGAATCTTTCAATATGACGATTTTCAGGATTAGATAATTTAGTCATTTTTTTCATTTTTTGTGAGCTCCTTTAGGGTTCTTGTTGCAGCTTGACATCTGCCATCATGCCAACTCTTAGTTGCCCATTGGTATTGCTTATCCTAATTTCCACAGGAAACAGTCCAGTCTTGGCATCACAAGCTGGCGCTATATAGGTGACCGTCCCGGATGTTTGCACACCGATCGACTGTACAGCTATGTTTGCTTTATTGCCAATTTTTACCAGTCCCAACTCTGTCTCAGTGATATTGACATGAACAAGGAAATCTTTTGTGTTAATCAAGTTGATCGCTGGTGCAGTTGGTGCAGCCATGCTGCCGACGCTAATCATTTTCTGGGATACATCCCCATCAATCGGAGCCTTGATGACACAATCGTCGAGTTTTTTCTGGGCAATTGCAACGGCAGCTTTCGAAGCTTCGAATTGGCCTTTAGCCACATCAGCTCTGCTCTTTGCACTGTCGCGTTCAACCTTGGAAACTGCACCGGCATCAAACAGTTTTTGCATTCTGGTAGCATTGGCTATTGCATCTTGGTAAGCTACTTGGGCTGGTACAAGTGTGGCATTAACTTGGTTGAATTGGAGCAAGAGGTCAGTGTTATCAATTGTAAAGAGCGTATCTCCAGCTTTTACCGGTTGGCCAATCGTGGCAGCGACCGTCGCGACACGACCTGAAACGTTTGGTGTTACCGTCATCAGATCCAACGCCTCAATCGTACTGGTGTAGGAATTAACTGTGCTTACTTGTATTTCATCATCAACATTATTCTCGGCATCCGTTACGATGGGTGTATTTGTTGCTGCCGAGGTGTGAATCTTGACTGTTGCATTCATGCCAAAGGTTAGTGGTGAATGATCCTTGTTCTCGATCACAACCTTCACCGGTACAAGCTGTGTGACCTTAGTGTAAGTACCACTTGTTGAAAAACTTGAAGTTGCTGAAAAGAAGGTTTGTGTTGTCTGATCGATTTCCGTAATCTGGCCATTAAATGTTTTACCCGGGAAAGCATCAATTTTAACATCGACAGTTTGGCCAATTTTTATCCGGGCAATATCAGTTTCTTCAATATTGACCCCAATATACAAGTTATCCGTATCAGCGATAATAGCCAATTGACCAGCCGGACCGACCATTTGTCCAGCTACTGCATTGCTTTTAATCACAGTACCGGTAATCGGCGATGTGATATAGGGGATGACTTCCTGGCGGCCAAGCACCTGATACTGATTGACCTTGTCGCCTTCCTTAATATTCCACTCCAGTAATTTTCCGGATGCGACAGGATTAATGGTGTACATCTTAGCTGTCACCTTAGCATTATCAGTGGAAAAATAGTTTCTTTGATCTAAATAATCAGCATATATCCAAAGTCCAACGATCAAGGCTACTGCTACCAAGGTGATCAATACTATTTTTCGGGCTTTGCCTTTTGGTCGTACAATCGGCGCCACAGTGGTCCCTGATGCTTTAGTAATTGTACTGATTTCACCTGAGACATTTTCGTTTTGTTGATTCTTTTTCATCATTTCCATTATTTTCTCTCCCTTATGAGGTTATTCTTCAAACTGGCTGCGATATAGTTCGGCGTATGCTCCATTATCTTGGAGTAGTTTATCGTGATCACCCTGTTCAACAATATTGCCATCTTTAAGCATAAAAATTATGTCGGAGTCCCTGATTGTTGACAGACGATGAGCAATTACGAAACTGGTGCGATTACTCATTAGTTTTTCCATTGCCTTCTGGATCAGTATTTCGGTTCGGGTATCGACGGAACTTGTTGCTTCGTCCAGTATCAGGATTTTAGGGTCAGCCAGGAAGACGCGAGCAATTGTAAATAACTGCTTTTGACCCTGAGAAATATTACTGGCTTCTTCGTTGAGGATCATGTGGTAACCATCTGGCAATGCGTGGATAAATTCATGACAGTGTGCTGCCTTAGCGGCCTCAATGACCTGGCTATCTGTCGCATCAAAATTTCCATAGCGAATGTTATCCATGATCGACGCATTGTATAGCCAAGTGTCTTGCAATACCATGCCAAACATGCTCCGCAAATCACTTCGGGTAAATTGGTCAATTTCGATTCCATCAACCAAGATTGCCCCATCATCAATGTCATAGAAGCGCATCAACAGCTTAACTATCGTGGTTTTACCAGCACCCGTTGGTCCGACTATAGCAACACGCTGACCTGTTTTAATCTCAGCCGAAAAATTATGGATTATACGTTTGTCTTTGTTGTATCCAAAATTAATGTTGTTGAAAGTAACTGCTCCGTGGAAATCCTGGTCGTACGAAGGATTCAAGGCATCAGGAATCTCTTCTTCTTCTTCAAGGAATTCAAAGACTCGTTCGGCAGCAGCAATCGTTGATTGCAATGTACTTGAAACAGCAGCCATCTGAGCGATCGGTTGGGTGAACTGACGCATATATTGGATGAATGCTTGAATATCACCGATATCAACAACTTTCTTGACAGCAAGATATCCCCCCAAAATTGCAACCATAACATAGCCAGCATTACCGATAAACATCATGACAGGTTGCAGCAGGCTAGATATAAATTGCGAAATCATGGCAGAGTGAAACAATTGGTTGTTTTCTTCTTCGAAAATCCGAACTGATTCCTCTTCACCGTTGAAGGCCTGAACGATGTTGTGTCCGCCATACATTTCTTCGACATGACCATTGATTACGCCGAGTGATTTTTGCTGACTTTTAAAATAGCCTTGGGAACGCTTGATTACTAATCCAACAATGGCAATCGATAGAGGGATGATCAGTAATGCGGCAATTGTCATTTGCCAGCTGATCGAAAGCATCATACCGAGAATTCCAACGATTGTAGTAAAAGAGGTAATCAATTGAGTCAAACTCTGATTCAGCGTTTGACTGACCAAGTCGATGTCGTTAGTAACTCGGGAGAGAATTTCGCCATGAGTTCTTGTGTCATAGTAATTAAGTGGAATGCGGTTCATCTTCTCTGAAATCTGTTTTCGCAGATTATAGACCACATCCATGGTAACTTTTGACATTGTAAAACCTTGGACGAAGGAGAAAGCTGCGGAAACCAGGTAAAGAATGATCAGGAGAATAACAATGCGTCCAATATATGCAAAATCTGTTAATAAACCTGTACCATAATACCAGGCAAATACACCTTCAGAAAGCTTTGTCGTCACATTGCCAAGCAGCTTGGGACCGACAATTGTAAAAGTTGTTGATAGGACTGCAAATGATAAAACAACAGCTATCGTGACTCGATGGGGATACAAATAGGAAGCAAGTGTTCTAAGTGTCTTTTGGGTATCCTTGGCTTTGCCACCATCTTTTGAGGAACCAAATCCTGGTGGACCCAGTCCTTCAGAGCGCTGTTTGGGAGAGTCCTGTTTTTCGCTCACAGGTTTAGTTCCTCCTCACTCAACTGCGAATAAGCAATTTCACGATAAACTTCGCAGGATTTTAGCAGTTCAGGATGCGAGCCTTTGCCAACAATGGATCCGTTATCTATAACTAAGATTTGATCAGCACTCATGATCGTACCAACGCGCTGTGCAATCAATATTATCGTACTGTCACCGGTTTCTTTTTTGAGAGCGGCACGCAAATTTCGATCTGTCTTTAAGTCAAGTGCTGAAAAGCTGTCATCAAACAAATAAATCGGTGCATTTTTGACCAGAGCTCTACCAATTGACAATCGCTGTTTTTGTCCTCCGGATACATTCGTGCCACCTTGAGCAATGATCGATTGATATCCATCTTCTTTAGATGCAATAAATTCTGATGCCTGAGCGATCGCTGCTGCCTTTTGGGTATTTTCAAATGTTGAATGTTTATCGCCATAGACCAGATTTGATTCGATCGTTCCGGAAAACAGAACACTTTTTTGTGGAACATAACCGATTTTATCGCGCAGGTCACGACGCTTCAGGGTACGAATATCCTTACCATCAACTAATACGGAACCGCCAGTTACATCGTAGAAGCGTAGAATCAAGTTGACTAATGTGGACTTGCCACTTCCTGTTGAACCGATAATGGCTGTCGTTTGACCGGGGTAAGCAGTAAAATTTATTCCATGTAAAACGTCATCAGAACCACCAGGATATTTAAAGTTTACATCTCGGAATTCGATCGTAGGTTTAAAGTCTGTATCAAAGAAAACTGGTTGAAGTGGATCAAGAATACTGGCTTTTTCGGAGAGTACTTCTGCCACACGATCTGCAGATACTGCTGCTCTTGGGAACATGATGAACATCATCGACATCAAAAGGAAAGCCATGATGATCTGCACTGAATATTGCATATAAGCCATCATTTCGCCAAGATTCATTCGGAAATTCGAAATTTCAATAGCGCCCACCCAGACAATGAAGACCATTGTCAAGTTCATGGCCAGCATCATACCTGGCATCATAATCTGCATCACACGATTGACAAATAGATTTGTTTTTGTCAGGTCTTGATTAGCTTGATCAAATCTCTCCAGTTCAAATTTCTGAGTGTTAAAGGCCCGAATAACCAACATACCTTCAAGATTTTCACGAGTAACCAGATTAAGACGATCGACAAGTTTCTGAACGAGTTTGAATTTGGGTATCACCAGTACGAAAAGGACGACGATCAGTGCTGTCAAAAAAAACAAGGCGATCGCTAAAATCCACGTCATTGCTGAACTGCCTTTGACAGCTTTTAAAATCCCGCCAACGCCCATGATCGGAGCGTAGAAAACTAGACGAACCATCATGACTAGAACAGTCTGGATTTGTGTGATGTCGTTTGTTGTGCGCGTAATCAGCGAAGCAGTTGAAAACTTATCGAATTCAGCATGGGCAAATGATTCAACTTTTCGAAAAACATCTGAACGAAGCTGATGGGCAACTCCAGCGGCAATCCAGCCAGCGAAATAGCCAACTGTAATGGCAGCAGTCGTTCCAAGAAGCGCTACTCCGATCATTATCAATCCGGTTTTGATGATGTAATTTGTGTTGCCGGACATAACACCCGTGTTCACAATGTCCGCCATATAATCTGGTAATGCCAGGTCGCACATTGCCTGAACAAACAGAAGTGCTGTAGAAATTACCAACAGCAAGCTGTATGGTTTTAAATATTTGACTAATTTGATCATAATATGTCCGTCTGGTCGTCCTTTAGTCAGATTTGTGTGAATCGGTAGAATTGGCGACTCTCAGCATTTTCTCCATGAGTCGTATGAATTCATCTGTATCGTGTTCACCCATTTGTTTAATGATATTTGACAAACTCAACTGAACAGCTTCAATATTTTTTTTAAGCATGCTTTCACCGTTTGATGTAATTTGAATAAAAACAACACGACGGTCAGCTCTGGTAGTAATCCGCTTTACTAGATCTTTCTCTTCCAGAGAATTAACAACCTGTGACACAGCAGGTTTGCTGATACTCAGATGCTCGCTCAATTGGGAAATTGTAACCTGTTCATTGGACGATCCCAATGTTTTGGTTGTTTTAAGCATCATTAGTTCACTTCGGTTTAGACCATCGGTCGGCAGCAATTTAACACCGATCCGATGGAACATCTGCATAAGTTGCAGCAATTTTTCTAACTTTTCTACATTCATCGATTGAATAGCCCTTTCTGGTTAATACGAGTCATCTGTATAATCTTAACCATGTTTTTATTTAATATAATTTATATTTAAGTCACTTAACTACTTCCTGCCAAAGATTACCTTCCTTTGATTGACTTGTCAATATGTTTTTCGCAGATTAAAAACAAAGATCAAAAGCAAGCTATAGAATAAGATCACAATAAAAAGTAATGGAAATCTGATTACAGTCCTTTACTTCGCAGTGAATAATTGCTAAGATACACTAAATTTATACTGAATCTTGTCTTGTTAGAAATTTACATTGCTATCAATTATTTCATATATTAACGATTTACTTGAATCGCTTTTTCGTTCCAAACAAGGTATATGGGGATGTGAGATTTATGTTTCAGGTCAGCGTAATAATTCCTGTCTACAATACTGAGATTTATTTACGCCAATGCATCGAATCACTTGTTATGCAAACCATTAAAAATATAGAACTAATCTTCATTAATGATGCTTCAACTGATGGGAGCATTGAAATTTTGAGTGAATATAAAAAAAAGTATCCAGATAAAATAAAAATCATCGATTTGACAACAAATATCAAACAAGGTGGCGCAAGAAATTGCGGTTTGGATGTTGCTTCTGGAGAATATATTGGCTTCGTTGATGGCGATGATTTTGTTGAAATTGATATGTTTGAAAAAATGTATCATGAAGCTATAACGCATAACTACGATTGTGTAGAAAGCGATTGGTTTGTTGAAGACGCTGAAAACAAAACAAAAAAAATATACACATCACCTGATTATACTGGTGTGTTAAATGAAAATTCAAGAATTGATTTGATTTTGAATGCAACTCCTTTCTGGACAAAAATTTACAAGAATTCTATTTTTAAAGAAAATAAGATACGCTTTCCAGAAAAATATGCTTACGAAGATATACCACTTATAGTTTCAACCCCGATTTTTATAAATTCCAGGGGTAAAGTTAAGGAACCGCTCTATCATTACATCAAGCGCCCAGAATCGACGACTACAACAATTAATTCATTGCACCATTACGATCGACTTAACACAACTATTTATCTATTAAACGATTTAAAAACCAGAAAGCTCTATTATTCATATAAAGACGAAATTGACATCCAGTATATTAAGCGAGCTTATCTCGTAACTATTTTGACTTGTCTAAAAAAACATAAAAATTATAACATTAAGTATTTATTTATTGCCAGAGACAATATCAAAACACATTTACCTGATTATACGAAAAATAAATATCTTAAAACTCTTAGTTTATATCAAAGAATTTTGATGCAATCAAATGATATTAGTCCATATTTAACAATTGTTGTCTATCGCATTTTCGGAGAGTTGGAAATTATGAAAAAAAGAATAATCAAATTTTGTCCAACGAGTCATTGATTCTCATCGTTTAGTGTTTTTTCGTCTAGCTCAAAATGCTTTCATTTTTTGTTCAATATTTTCATCCAATTCGTTTTGAATAATCTCTTGAAATGCTTGTTCATAAATGAGAACGTTCATTTGAGGATCGAAACGGCACTTGATTTCTTCCAGACTATGCTCCGATACTCGAGCTAGCAAATTTCGATTGTGATAAAGCCAGATAATTTTCTCTGCCCAAGCTTGCGGATCATTTTTGACTAAAAATCCATTAATTTTTTCTTGAATATGTTCATTTAAGGGTGGGACATCAGAGGCGAGAACAGGCAAGCCAATTGACTGACTTTCTATGATAATCTTGCTAACACCCTCGTAATCACAGGCATGACAGAGCAACTGGGCGTTTAGCAGTCTCTGCCATAACGCGGACTGTTCGTAAAAGGGTTCAATTATAACACGGTCTCTTACATTCAAAGCGGCTACCAACTGGCCGATGGATTCTTTTTGTGTCCCTTCTCCTATCAAATGCAATCGAATCGGCAATTCTTCAGGAATTAATGACATGGCCTGGACTAAAATATCTTGCCTTTTCTGATACTGTGAAAACCTGGCAGCCATAATCATTTCAAACTTGTTATGGTCTTGGCGATAAGGAATCGGTCGTCCGATTTCAACAGCAGATCCTATGTCGCCGACGAATTTGTGTTTGATGTGGATGGTTATATCTAGTTCACGTAATTTTCCCTTAAATTCATCTTCCATTCCTTCATAGAGAAAATTGATCGAATCGATCGCATTAAACGCTCGCTCATAGCCCTTTATGAGCGAATTGTCTTTCTTGCATTGCTCGTACCAATGATTTCCAGCTATCCTCATAACGATTTTAAATGATGGTTGTTTCATCTTTATATCGAGCAATTTATTCAGGAGATTAAGTTCATAAAAACAATAGACAATTTGAATCCCTTTTTTTACGATAAATTTTACCAGGGATTGTGTAAAAACCTTGGACTGGTAATCGTTGTATTGCTTAATAAATAAATATTTGATCTTGGTATAAGGATGTCTCAATAATTTGTGTTGCGTTGGATAATAATTGACTGCATGAACGGCAACACGATTGACCTTGCTTTTGACCGTTCCGATTTGATAGTAGTTAGTAAATTTTTTGGTGAGATAATAGACTTCATGGTGCTTATTTGCAAGCATTTCTGCGATTAGCTTCATCGATACTTCAGCCCCGCCAAAGGCAGAGGTATGATAACAGGAGCGGTTAGATAACATCAGTATCTTCACAATTTTTATAACTCAAAAACTTTCGAATGATTGATATGTATTTAGATGCAATTCTATCAGATTTCACTAATGGATAACATCATTTTCGTTTTGTTTAATGAGCGTTTCCCACGCTTGAATCACATGGTTAATATTGAAATCATTGCTTCTCAGCAAGGATTTCTTGCCATAAGTCTTGCTTTTTTCAAAATCGTTTAATAAATCGTTCAAAGCTTTTGCCAATTCACATTCTGCACTCGAAAGCTTGTCCGAACCTTTTTGATTAGGAGTCATGTCTGCTGATACAATTAAACCATAGTTATTTTTAGCGTCGTCGCAAGGATATTTTAGATCTATTCCCAAAGAATCAGGCGCGAGAATCTCCCGCGGTCCGGAGTGGCAGTCCGCTGCGATGACTGGAATACCCAGAGCCATAGCCTCGACCAGTGCGTTGGGAAAACCCTCCACCAAGGATGGCAGGACAAATATTTTTGCATTTTTAATGAAAGGATAAGGGTTTTTCTGGAACCCCGGGAAATGGACACTCTCCGCAACACCCAGCTGCTGCGCCAGTTCTTTCAGGTCCCTTTCCAGCCTCCCTTCGCCCAGGATAACCAGCTGCAGGTCCTGGTGTTGTTTTTTTACAGATGCAAAAGACCGGATCAGGTGCCACTGGCCCTTTTGCCAATTCATCCGTCCCATGGTCACAATGACAGGACTTTGATAAATGGTCTCATACAGTGGATCCAAGGTCTGTCTCCCCTGCTCCCGGATCTGGTCGAGGTGATAATAATTGTAGATGACCTGGATCTTCTGCTCATCGATGCCAAAATGATCGACCAGATCGCGCTTAATGTCCTCGGTGACTGCGATGATCAGGTCGGCCCGGTTGTAGAACAAATGGATCGTGATCTTCCAAAACAAACCCTTCAAAGAGCGACCATTTTTGGTCGACATGTGATTGCGCACCGAGATGATCGTCCGGCTCCACTTGGCAGTGAGCAGGTTTAATAGATTGGGGTATTCGAGGAAGCTGATGAACACCGTGCCCGGATTGTCCTGTTTAAATTTTTTCAGCCGTTTAGTTCGGGTCAGGATGGAGAGGAATTTGTTCAGGACGCTGTTTTTCTTGATGGCATCGATGTATTCGATTTTACCTGCGACAGGATAGTCGATCCGGTTCTGCGTCCCATACAGGAGGATCGTTTTCTCGATCTCGTCCGGCAATTTGCGGGTCAGGTTTGAAACCGCGCGTTCTGCGCCGCCCTTGGACAGGGTCCCGATGAAAAAAGCGACTTTGGCCGGCATGGTCATTTTCCACCAGAAACGGATTTGCGCATGACTTTGCGATAGATAATTTTCGACAGCCACAGTGGCATCAGATAGAGGCTCAGACGCATGAACACTGCCATGCACAGATCGTTGATCCCGGCATAGCCCAATCTCCAGGACTGATAGACGTTTCTGATATAGAGGCTGGTCGAAAGCCAGGATTTGCGGCGCTGGTACATGTTCTGGCTCGAGCGGAATTTCAGCAGAGGCTGGCCGATATTTGCGACTTGGCAGCCGCTGGCCAATATCCGGATGAAAAGCTCGTAATCCTGGCCCCGGCGCAGGGCACTGTAGCCGCCCAAACTCATGATACGCGATTTTTTAAACATCACCGTCGGATGAATAAATGGATTGCGCCGCTTGCCATAAGCATAGATGGCAGCCTGGTCCAGAGGGACTTCCTTGATCGCAGTGATCCGGTCACTGTCATCATAGAATTCGCTGACGTAGCCGCCAACAAGGTCGAGTTCCGGCTTGGCCGCGAAGGCCTGGAGTTGCAAGTCCATCCGGTAGGGATAAGCAATGTCATCAGCGTCCATGCGAGCGACGAGTTCGTGCTTGCAGACAGCGAGGCCAGCATTCAAAGCCAGGCCGAGACCAACATTGTCCGGTAATTGGACCAGATGGATGTTGGCATAGCTGGCGCTTTTTTCTGCGATCAAGTTCTGTTGTGCTGCTGTAAGCGGGCCATCGGCAACGATGATAAAATCATCGGTCGGGACCGTCTGAGCGAGAATGCTATCGATGCTGATGCCCAGATGCTCGGGATGGTCACCTTGGTACACGGCCATCAGGACACTATATGGTTGCATGATTCAGTCCTCCAGAGGCTGTGGAATCGAGATCTGGTGCTGATCAAGGAATTGTACCAGATTGGCATAGGTGGCCTGGCTCAACTGGATCCCCTCACCATCGCTGCGAAGCTCCATCTGATGCCGGCCATCTCCTGGCAGATGGATCTCTTGCCCCTCGATCGCTCGTGATTGGCGGATGGTTTGCACATAGTCCTCCATGACCTGATCGTAATCAGGTCCCATGACTTGGCGGGGATCGATGACCACAAACATCTGGCCCACGTCCATGGCTGATGTATTGCCGTAAAACTTGCCGACTCGGTTCAAAAAAGAGGCCCCGGACAGGACTCCGGACAGGATATCGATGCTCATCGCCAGTCCGGCACCCTTGTGACCGGCCATTGGCAAAACCAGGCCCCGGATCGCTTCAACTGGATCGGTGGTTGGCTGGCCATCCTGGTCCAACGCCCAGCCAAGGGGAATCGCCTGGTTGCTGAGCCGAGCTTCGTTGATCTTGGATTTGGCGACCAGGCTGGTCGCCATGTCGAATTCGATCGCTGGATAGCGGCCGCAGGGTACGGCGATGGCGAAAGGATTAGTCCCCAACAGTGGCTCTCTGCCGTTAGAGACAGGCATCGCAGCTGGGCTGTTGCTGATGGCCAGTCCGATCAAGCCCCTGGCTGTAGCCAGACGGGGATAGACAAAAGCAGGGCCAAACGTATTGCTGCTTCTGCAGAAGACGGTGAAAACGCCGGCAGCTGCAACCCGCTCAATGGCCAGTTGCATGCAATAATGGGCCGACAGCATCCCGATCGCATTGTCCGCATCAACGACAGCGAAAGCAGCGCTGGAACGGACGATCTGGTAGTGTGGCTGCAGATTGAAACCCTGAGCGTCCAATCGTTTGATGTAGCCGGACAGAGCCATCAAGCCATGCGTGCTGACACCCGCTCGGTCTGCCGTAACAAAAGTCTCTGTCAATTGCCGGGCTGCCTCTGAGTCCAGGCCATAAGTGAGCCAGAGCTGGGTGACTGCTGTGATGAGACGACCTGGATCGACCAGGATCTGGTTTTGTTCCCCAGCAGGGCTTTGCTCAGGCATTGATAATCTCCCGGATCAAGGCATGGAGCTGAGTACGGTTTTGCTGGAAAAATTCGGGTTCTTGCTGGGTTAGATAGGACTCATATTCCCGGACAGGATCGAGCGCTGCTTTTAAAGCAGCCACAATTTCTTCCAAAGGACAATCTTCTTCCAGAGTGATGAAGGATCTGGCCATGATGGCCATGGTGGACCCGAGACGGATATGTTCCGTGATGATGTTCTCAGCTGGGACGAGGCCCTGGCCTAACTGGGCGATCCCGCCAAAGCCAAAGGGCAGCCCACGGGAGCGAATCTTGGCACACATCGCAGCGAAAGAGTCATCGAGCAAGGTCTGGAACAAAAATGAATATCCTTTGGACAGCGCCAGGTCGTTGATCCCAATGTGGATGGCATCGATGCCCGGTAGATCCAGAATATCGTCCAGAATAGCCTCTGCTTCTTTGGTCTCCAGCAGCAGGTAGGCTTTTGCTCTACCTCTGACCAGAGTAAGAAAGGTCTGGACTTCGGCGAGGGTCTTAAAAAAGGGCAGCATCAGAATATCAGCGCCCTGTTGGAGCGCTGATTCGATTTCATGAGCAGTTTGTTCGTGAACAGGGTTGATTCGCACCATCAAGGGGGTGTGGCGCAGGACTTGGCGCACCGGTGTGATATCTGAAAGCACATGGTGCGATATCCGGGTATCTTTATGCCCCTGGCGTTCGAGTTTGCCAATGATCTCCAAGTCGATGACGACAAAATCAATCCGGCAGGCTTCTGCCGCTTTTGCAAATCGGGGACTATTGGTAAAAAACATCAATTTCAAGGGCATGAATGATCCTTCAGACTGTTTTATCGATATTGACATTATCTGACATCGTCAGCAATTTGCCAACTGTTGTCAACGCAATTTTCAAGTCAAACCGCCAAGAAACCCTATCGACATACTCCAAGTCGTAAGCGATCCTTTTTTTCCAGTCTATTTCCTTGCGGCCGTTGATCTGAGCCCAGCCTGTGATGCCCGGTCTGACCGTAAAACGGCGTTTATCCTGTTCGGAGTAGTCCTCGTACCGGCAGGGGTGGTAAACGAGCGGTGGGCGCGGACCGATCCAGGACATATCACCCAGCAGAATGTTGAACAGCTGCGGCAATTCATCGATGCTGGTCAGTCGGATCAGGTGGCCAACCTTGGTGACACGGGGATCTCCTTTAAACGAGTATTGCCCTGATCCCATCTTCTCCGCCCCGGTCACCATCGAGCGAAATTTGAAAACCTTGAAGACACGACCGTTCAGGCCCAGCCGTTCCTGCTTGAAAATCACCGGACCTGGGGACTCCAATTTGATGGCCAGTGAGGTCAGCAGATAAACGGGCGAAAGGACAATTAAAACCAGGATTGAAAACAGGATGTCCAAGTAACGCTTGACGACAAGATACACGATAAGATCTCCTTTGATGTGATGTCAGTCTTGGGAAAAGACATTGAAAACATTATGGCTGAGATCGGCATAGAGATCCCAGTCACCGGTGACCCTGAGCATGTAAGCGACAAAGAGAAGATTGGCGGTGAGTAGCCCGAGGGTCACCCAACGGTCACGCCGCGTCATGCTTTTGATGGCATTGGCACTATAAATGTATTTGATTAGCTGGGCATTGCGCCGGAAACGGTACATCTCATTGGAAAAAGCCACCAGCGGGATCTCGATGATCGAATACCAGCTGAAGCGGTACATCAGTTCCTGCATGGTGTTTTCCTGATTTTTCAGTTCATTCTTGCCACGCGAATGTTGGTCCACCCACCAGATCAGCGCCACATCGAGAGCGACATGAATCACCTGAATCGCATAGTAGAACCAGTCAAACTCGCTGATTTCTGAAGCGATAAGCTCTGGCATCCGGTCAGGAAGAAATCTGGCGACCAAAGTTCCGACACTGATGATGGCAAAGATCAGCGCCAATCTCTGGTAGAATTGTTTCCGCTCCGCTTTAACCAGCCAGGCAAAGGGCAGATAGAGCAGCCCAAAATAGTGAAAGGTTGCTGACAAGGCAAATCCGCCGGCCAGGGCCACGCGGTTGCGGTCCCGGATCAGATAGAGGGTCAACAGGGCTATCATATACATGAAAAGGTTGCGTACCTGGGGTAGATCAAGGGCCAGGGGATAAATCAGGTAAGCCAGGGCAGCCAGGCTGGCGTGCTGCTTGCTGGAGTAGAAATAGAAGACTAGAAAGACCAGGATCCCCATCAGGAGCAGGATGGATTCAAAAGGGAGTCCCAAACCATTAAGCAAGCGAACCAACAGATTGTAGCCGATTTCATTCTGCGGGTTGTTGTTGGTATAACTGCCCAGATAACCTTTGTAATCAGCATTCATCCGGTTGAAAGCGACCAGGATGAAAATCAAGCCAGAGCTGATGTAAAAGGTCAGCTGATGCATTTTTTTCTCTGGCCTCATCCATTCCAGCAGCACGAGTCCGGCGATGATGATGGCTGTGATGGTAAAAAGCATGTTTACTCCTGGTCATGTTTTTCTGCGAGTTTGTCAGACAACCTGGCTGATCAGTTCAGGACGACTTGGCTGAGCAGATTGTCCAGCTTGACATCCTGAGTCCGGATGATCGATTTGAGCTGCTCAATCTCTGCCATGAGATGCTGCTCATCCCTGATCGCACTGAGAACAAAGATTTTCTCATGCCGCGTTTTGATCAATTGTTCGCGGTTGAGATAGAGTTCCTCGTACATTTTTTCGCCTGGTCTGAGACCGGTAAATTCGATTTTGATGTCTACATCGGGTTCGAATCCGTTCAACCGGATCAAATTTTTTGCCAGATCAAGGATTTTGACCGGTTTACCCATATCGAGGACAAAGATCTCGCCGCCTCGGGCCAGCGTACCAGCCTGGATGACCAGGCGTACCGCTTCTGGGATGGTCATGAAGTAACGCGTGATATCCGGATGGGTGACGGTGATTTTCTGCTGGACTCGGATCTGGTTCTGAAACAAGGGGATAACACTGCCATTGCTGCCGAGGACATTGCCAAAGCGCACGGCCGCATACAAGGTATGCGGGTATTGGCGGGACATGTTCTGGATGATCATTTCTGCCAGGCGCTTGGTTGCTCCCATGACATTGGTTGGATTGACTGCCTTGTCCGTCGAAATCAGAACCATATTGCGAACGCCGGACAATCCGGCCTGGCGGGCGACATTGTAGGTGCCAATGACATTGTTCTTGACGGCTTCACCCGGGCTGTCTTCCATCAGAGGGACATGCTTGTGGGCCGCCGCATGGAAAACGATGGTTGGGTTTTCTGATTCAAACACAGCCTGCAAGCGTTCGACATCGCGGACCGAGCCGATCAGGACCTGGAAATGGACTTTGTCACCATGTGTCAATTTGATTTCATTTTCCAGCTGGTAGGCATTGTTCTCATAGATGTCGAAAACAACGATTTTGCGCGGATTAAACCGGGCAATCTGGCGGCACAATTCAGAACCGATCGAGCCGCCGCCACCAGTGACCAGAATCGTCTGCTGGTTTAAATAACTGCCGATTTCCTGGATATCGACGCGAATTTCCTCCCGGCCAAGCAAATCGGCGATGTCGATTTCCCGGACTTGGGAAAAAGACACTTTGCCTTCAATTAGTTCATCTAGCTGTGGCAAAATCTTGACCTCGCAGCCGGTCTCTGAGGCAAGATCAATGATCTGGGTGATGCTGGCCTGGTCCGCACTGGGAATGGCAATGATGATCATGTCAACATGATAGGCATCAACTGCTTCCTGCAGTTTGTCTCGTCCGCCAAAAACCTTGAGGCCGAGGATTTTCTGGTTTCTTAAGTCCGGATTATCGTCGATGAAGGTGACCGGAACTTTGTCTCGGGGATTTTCCAGCAAGTCACGCACCAGCAGGTAGCCTGCCCGGCCCGCACCATAGACGAGAATTTTCTTGATATGACGGTCGTCGCTGACCAGTCCGTTGCGGAAAATCGATCGTATCAGCGGCGCCTGGAACACAGTCTGGTCGGTCTTGCGGTAACGGAATAATTGCCTGTAGATCAATCGGGTCGCGAGCATGAACAGGGTCGCAAAAAGCCAGTACAGAAAATAGACTGACCAAGGCAGACGCGGCGGTTGCACCAGCATCAGGACCACAATCAGGCTGGTTTGGATCAGAGTCCCCAGCAAAACCAGTACATATTGGGCTGTACTGGCATATTGCCAGAGGTGCTTGTAGAACTGCATGACAAAAAATACACCAATGGCCAGGACCAGAAAAACAGGCACGTACTCTTGGGCTCGCAAGGCATGGCGTTCCGGGGGAAATCCATCAAAGCGGACATAGAGTGCAAAACTCAAGGCTGCATAAACGGACAACAAATCGAGGAGCAAGAAGGCTATCTTCCGCAACATCAGAACTTTGGCAATATATTTGACAGACTGGACCAATTTACGAATCATTCTTGTGCACCTGTAAACCATATTTTATTGAAATTCTTGTAAAAGATGATCCCATTCAGTGTAAGATTTTTCGAATGAGAATTGCTGTGTAATAGTCTTTGCCTTCTCGGAAATATTTCTGTAGAGCACCTGATCGATCACCAGTTGTTCCATGGCATTAACATAATCTGACTGATCATCATCCTGGATCAAAAGGCCATTGACACCATGTCTGATAATTTCTTTCATCCCAGCATGACACTCGAAAACGACAGCAGGCAAACCAACAGACAGTGCCTCAACCAGAGCATTCGGAAACCCTTCATAACGCGAAGTCATTAGGTAAATATCCGCCTGGCAGAGTTCTTCATAAATGTTTCGGATGCCAGATGAAAGAAAGGTGGCGTCCTGGAGCCCCAGTTCGATGATTTTTGCTTTCAAGCTTTCTCTTTCTTTGCCTTCACCAAAAATCTTCAACTGGGTATTGGGATATCGAGCATGCAATTGGGCGAACAATGAAATCATCAGGTCGAGTCGTTTTGATTTGGCCAGCCTGGACAGGGCAATGAACGTCAGTGTCTTGCCAGGTGCGGGCCCTTGGCCCGCCGATTTCTCACAAGAAGGACTCAGGACAGGATTGTGAATGGTGCTGACTTTGTGTTTGAACCGGCCCCCTGAGAATCCTTGGAAAGCATCAAAAAGCACTGTGATCTTATTCGCCCGCTGATAGGCAAAAAAGCGCAAGATTCGCCAGATTCTGTCCATCTTAGTCTGGACTGGGTCCCCTCTTTCCGAGACGATCAGGGGGGTTCGAAATCCGATATGGGCCAGACCCGCGATGATGTTGATGTTGTGGATAAAAGAGATGAACAGGTCTGGAGATGCTGTTTTCAAATAGTGTCGGACTGCCAGAATCGACTGCAGGATGTTCTTCTCTGTCATTTGTTTTTCCGCAAGGATGTCTCTGACCGTCAGGGATGACAAATCAAACCGAGGCGTGGTTTGACGCCGGGCTAATAAAAGTGTCACCACGTGACCCTTCCTAGCTGCTTCTAAGGCTAAGAGCTGGGCTATTTTTCCGGCGCCACCGGAAAAGTCATCGACTGCAATGGTCAGATTCAAAACGGCGTTACCATGCTTTCACGTGCATTTCTGGAAATCACAAAAATTGTACCATAGATATGGTATCGAATCTATCCAACTAGGCAATGCCGATCATTTGATCATTTGAAGATACACAATCAAGGCCCGGGAAAATTCCGATTCTGCCAGTGACTGTTTTTCAACAAATTGCCAAATGCCATTGTCACTTGATTCATAATAACCAGTTGATAAAGTAAGCGCTTTGAGCCCAAAAGAGACACATTGGAATTCAATCAAGTGGTGACTACGGCCATCAAATCCAATATCCAAGGAAAGAAATGGAACACGGATCGCGGTTTGGCACTTTCTGGCAAAATTTAGCACCCCTTGGATTTCTTCTGACGGAATCGCAATAAATTGACCGCTACCGCTGGCCCGGAAATCGTTCTGCCGATTTTTTCGGTGTAAAACGAAATAGTGATCATTAAAAACGAGCACTTTATAGTCACCAGACAGATCCGGGACAAAATTCTGGATTACGAATTTTTCATTGTGGTAATTGACTGGGCCTTGTCTTTTAAAAGCACGCAGGAAATTCCGGATCTTGAACAAAGCCGCAAAATCCCAGCCAGCCAGTCGGGAAAAACTACGGACGACTCGAATAAATTGCTTTTTAGTCTTGGCTAAGGCCACGCCATGACTCCCTGCCCCTGAGGCGGATTTGACCACGATCGGCAAGGCAAAGGGGTGTTCTAACGCCATCTTGCAAGATGGGAATATTCTGGATTGAATCGTTTTCATTTCAGAATCAAGAAAGCTGTGACGCAGCAACTCCATCATGACTTTATTATGATGAGCTCGCAGATAATGGTATGAAGGGACCAGAATTGACCCCTGCTTTTCAAGCCAGAGTAATACATCTTCGACAAAGCTTTTAGTACCACCATTAAAATCTTCTGATGAGGTATAGAGGATGTGCATCCCGCGATAATTTCTGGTCCAGTCGAGTTTGGCGATGTTGGCTATTTCGACTTGGAAACCGGCAGTAACGAGGTGATCCTCAATCTGTGTCAGATCTAGAGATTCTGTCTGGTTACGATTATTGTATTTTTTCCAGAACCAGCCTCGTGGATCAGTGAGCAGCATAATTTGCCCGGATGATTCTACCATCTTATTCAACCTTAGCCATTTTCATGAATTTGGGGTTGTGGGTGATCAGGAAGTCGTAATTGCCATGGTCGATGATGCGCCCATTTTCCAACAGATAAATATCATCACAGACCTTTAGCGTGTTCAATCGGTGGGCAATGATCAGCATGGTCTTGACACTGGACTGAGTATGGATGCCGGTAAGGACCTTTTCTTCCGTGGTCCCATCCAGAGCACTGGTCGCCTCGTCAAGAATCAGAACCGATGGGGAACGATAAAGCGCCCGGGCCAATCCGATACGCTGGCGCTGGCCGCCACTGAGACGCACACCACGTTCACCCACTTGCGTTTGATAGCCGTCCTTCAACTGATTTTCAATGAAATCGTCAATCGCTGCTATTCTAGCTGCCTTTCTGGCCATTTCAAGATCGATATTTTTCTCAGGAACACCGAAGGCAATGTTTTTCAGGATCGTATCGTCAATTAGAAAAATATCTTGTGGCACATAGCCAATCAACTGACGCCAGGATTGAACATTTTCTTCAGTAATCAAGACATCATCTATTCGAAATTCGCCAGATGCTGGGTGCAGTAGTCCCAGGAAAATATCGATCAAGGTTGTTTTTCCCGCTCCTGTCGTGCCGGCAAAGCCAACAACGCTGTTTCTTCTTATGGTCAAACTCAATTGGTCGATGATCTTGCTAGAATTTTTATAATAAAAATCAACATTAATGAGTTTGATATCCTGATCAAATGACAATGGCTCATCAGTCTGATGGTGGATAGCTGTCTGATCGAGACGGTCTTGAATGGATTTTGTGTCATGACGAGCGGACAGATCTTGCATATCAACATAAACCCGCTCCAGGATTGGCTGATTGTGATACAGCGTAATGGCTGAGCGGAATATTTTGCTCAGGGCAGGCATCAGTCGATACCCAGCAAAGGCAAAAAGGCTGACAGTCGGAATGAAGGCGTCAATGTCATAGCCACGAAGGATCAAGACAATGATGGTGATGATGATAGCGGAAAAGACTAAGGTTTCCATGGCAAAATTGGGAATATCAGAGATCAATTTGGCAAAGCTCTGGTAAGTTGTATATTTTTTCGCGGCCTTTTTGTAACGGTTGAGAAAATAGTCTTCGAGATTGAGAGCTTTGGTGATTTTGATGCCATTCAAAGCTTCATGGGCCGAGCGATGACGCTCTCTGTTGAATTGGTTAACTAATTGACCGCTTTTGAGTAATCGTGTTCGAACAGTAACGGTTAAGCCGCCATAGGTCAAGCCAAAAAACAAAAACATCGCCAGCGTTGTCTTGAAATCAACCAGCAAGAGGGTGCCAATCAAGGCTAAGGTCATGAAGGAACTGATAATAATTTCGATCATATTTGCCAGATAATTGCTGCCCAGGCTGTTGACATTGCCCAAGATGTTCATGCCTAGCTCACTGGAATTGCTTTGCAGGAAAAATTCATAAGAGTTGGACAAGTAGCGGCTCAGCAAGCGATAAGAGAGACCATAATTGATGTTCAGGACAAAACGGTTTTTCAACCAGGAAGTGATTGACGCCATGAGGCCGGAAATGATCAATAACCCGATGACTATCGAGCCAAGAAAGATGATGAAACGATTGTCATCCGTAAATTCAAACCAGTCATAAATTAATTTCAAATACGTATTTTCATGAATGGAATCCATATTCATGACGATATTGATAAACGGCATCAGTGAAAAAACACCTGTAGATTGGATGATGGCGGTCAATAAACTGAATATGGACAAGATTGTGATCTGCCATTTTTCTCGTCTGGTGAATAAGAACATCAGCATTTTTAGTGCACTGGGATTTTTTGCTGGTTCGTTGGCTGTGTCAGTTGATTCGTGCTTGTCTTGTACCACTCGATGGTCCTCCAAAATTGAGGCTATTTTTTCTTTTTCACATGGGGCCATTTTTTAATGGCCGGATAGGTCCAGATGTCCAACTGCGGGATAGCCACGGACTCAATGGGTATCTGGTGTTGCCACAGGATGAAGGGCAAGGCAACCTGATCACGCCGCGAATGCAGCAGGAATTCCTGCCACCAGTCTGACATCAATGTCTGGCACAGGGAGTTGCCAACTTGCCGGATGATGATGCTTCCCTCGAGCATACCATATTTTACAGGCATCCCGGCAGTTTTCAAGTGTTTGGCCTGACTTTGCAATGCTTCTCTGGAGCCTTTGCCCTGTTGTATGCAGGTCTTGATTTCATCATAGACACAATTACGCAAGGGGTGACTGAACATGCGCAGACCATGCTTGGGCAGGTCATGAATGAATTCCGTCAGGTCTGTGCGAATTTGAAACTTGCCATCCAAATATATGGTCACATCATATTCTGGGAAAAACAGGTCGGGGAACATTTTAACATAACGGTTAGCCAGGACGTTATCTTGCCTGATGTTCGGAGGGATCTGATCCAGCGGTAGCTGCTTCCAGGTGCTGTCTGGGGAAACAGTCTGATCTGTAAAAATGAAATAGTCGCAATTGTCCGCGATGGTCAGTGGCTCATGTACGATGTCTACCGGTCCAAAAATAGCCGTATAAATGGCAATCCTCTGGTTGGAAAAATAATCCGGACTGGCCAATACCGGTTCAAGCTGGTTTGACTGTCTCCTGCTCCAGCCCGAGTAACGTTGTATACGATCGAACAAGATTTCTTTCAGGTCAGCTTGGATCACAGCTTTTATGTAAAGAGTTTTTAATTCAGTCATCAAACGGATATGCTGGGCAGCATGAATCGGGTCAGTTGGAAACATCACGCTGGTCCTCCCTATTAGTCGGTGCAATAGACAACATCGCCCGAAAATGTTCGGGTCGGCGCATTAATTCTGCCAATTGCCGGAGAGAGTCAAGTTCATGGCCCAGCTTGAAGATCCGTTTGACACGTGCGGTTTGCTGGATCGTCTCAGTTGCCCGATCTTCTTTGTGCAAGATTTGAAGGTTCGGTTCATAGACCTGGCGCAAATTCTCAAGCTGGGCAAAGGCCCAGAGGATTTCCTCTTCACAATAGAGAAATGTACCCGCGTAAAGCCCATTGAAGCGTTGGATATAGTCGGGCGAGAAGATCAGGCAGCTGCCATGGAGGACGACATTCTCATGCGCAGTTCTAACTACACTTTGATTGGAAAATCGGGATTGGGACGTAGAAGGCTGTCTTCTCTTTTTGAACTGGTCCCAGACTATCAATAGCTCATAAAGGCCGGTCTTATTTAGCCAGAGGTTGCGCTGGGTTTGACGGATTTTCGCATCGACCTGTGCTTGTGAATAGCCGCGTTTTGCTTTCGGATTCTGGTGCTGCTGGTCTAGGGTTAAAATGTCTGGACCGAGGACATCAAAAGGCGTTTTTTCGTAGATCTGTATCAACTGCGCCAGGAAATCGTGCTGCACGATCTCGGTGTCATTATTGAGCAGGATAATGAAATCAGCCTGCAGGGTATGCTTGGCAAAGGCATAACCGGCGTTGTTGCCCCGGGCAAAACCGCGGTTTTCCGGCAGGGCAAGGAAATGAACATCTGTGGAGTCGCCATACTGTTGCTGCAGGTATTCCAGGCTGCCATTGTTAGACGCATTGTCAACCACGACAATTTGTCGCACCAGATTCACTGGTTGCTCCAGTTTCAGGAGCGAATCGAGACACTCCCGGGTTTCCTGCAGTGTCTTGTAATGCAGGATGACAAAGGCGATCGTCATGGTGTGACCTCGCTGTCTTCCAGAGTCTGGACAAAGCCAAGCCGGGCCAGGCTGGAGGAATTTTCGAATTTGACCGTACCATCATATAGGAAACTGATCGCAGCATTGGCCTCATACGCTGCCAAGTAGCGCTTGTATTCCCGACTGCCGCCCTGGAAATTACCTTCGCGGGCAATCTCCAGATGACGCTCCAGATCAGAGGGCAGGAATTTGTAATGCAGGAGGGCGCTGCCAACCGGGATGTCATGCCGGAACGGATACAGATAATGGGCTGATTCAAAGATCATGCCCTCGCGCAGGAAAAACAGCGGGTATTTGATCAAAAGCGGGCTGTCGTCGAGCTCTGCTGAAAAGACACGTTTGCGTGGACCACCTTTGATCACGGTCCCACGGCGCGATTGGCTGATCTCATAACTATCCGAATCAAAATAGCAATAGTCGGCCGTGATCGGCTGCGTCCGTGGGGTCTTGGCGTAGATGGCCTGGTCTGAGTACATGTCGAGCATGACAGCACCCAACCGGTCCAACTGGTGTCGCTCGACTTGTGCGATGAGGCGCGCGATTGGCTTGTTTTCCAGATCAGGATAGACGAACCGTTCATCCGAATCAAAATAGAGATACCAGCGGTTCCGGCCATACCGGGCCAGCAGCTGGTTGATCCAGCCATACTTGCGCTGCGAGGAAAAGGGTGTGGTGACGACATAGACGTCCATGTCAGGCTGGTTTGTCAGCCAGTCCTTTGTCCCATCCGTCGAGTCGTTATCGATGATTGCAAACTGCAAGACACCCAGCGTCCGGTAATGCTCAATCACCAGTTTCATGCGTTCGAGGTCATTTTTAACGACACAGATACCGAGTACCTGGTCGATGAGATCTGGTGATTTTCGCCTTGCGATCCTGTCCAGCTGCGAGGTGCAAAACGAGGCGTAGATCGGGTAATTGCGCGGAAATTCGCGATGATAGGTTCTGAAGGCTGCGTTCCAGTCCGTGGCCAACTCTGCGGACAAGATCCCGGATTCAGCCAGCTGGGCTGCTAACTTCACAGAGAGTCGCTGCGTTGTCCAGCAGTCCAACGGCTTAAGCCAGGAGCGGATTGTGACCAGACGTTTGACCAGGCCAGGCAGGTGGTTCTCCAGGAAATACAGGATCGTACGTGTCATTGATTTCA
Organism: Eubacteriales bacterium; assembly: GCA_028684955.1. Classification (GTDB taxonomy): domain Bacteria; phylum Bacillota; class Clostridia; order Saccharofermentanales; family UBA5734; genus UBA5734. The sequence continues at coordinate 997 of JAQUEY010000021.1, read as the reverse complement.
TCTTGCCCTCACCTGGTCTAGCATCTGCAGGAAGCGCCGATAGTAGCCCTCCGGACCGTATTCGAGAACAGTGGCCCTTGCTTTTTGGCGCAGTTCATTACTGGTGTGTAAGTCCAGCTGCATGGCCTTCTGGATCTTGCTGGCTATGGCTTCAGGCTGATCAATATCCATGATGTAGCCATTGATCCCATCCTCGATCACCGTCGTGAAAGAGGAGATGCGCGAACCCATGACGATGGCTCCGCAAGCCATTGCTTCAATGAAGCTGTTGGACAGGCCTTCGAATTTCGATGGTAGCAGAACCAGGTTACAGGTCAAATACCAGTGCCGGATATCTGCCTGCTGGCCCTTCCAGACAAAAAATTCGTCCAGCTGCTGAGCTGAAATTTGTTGTTTCAGTACAGATGCATAGGCCGGTTCGGGACTCCCGGCCAGAATGAATTGGACCGGACATCCACTTTTTTTCAGAGAACTGGCGACCGGAATGAGGATCGCCTGGTTTTTTTGATCACAAACGCGGGCTGGTATGAGAATGGTGAAAGGGTGATTGGCAGCAGGGCTTTGTTCTGGCTGACGCTGATAATAGTCCGTATCGAGAAGATTGGGGATCAGGCAGGTCCGCTCCGGGGCCAGGCCGATCAGGGTCTGAAGTTGATTCACAGCCGGTGCATTATTAGCATACAAAGCTGCGAGGCCATGGTAGAAAATCCGGCAGATGATGCGCCAGAGGCGGCTCTTTGTGTAGCGCAGGACGCTGTTGCGTTCTGAGCCGATGTGGCGGGTGTGATGGTGCGTCCCATTGACCAGGCTGATCAACCCGTTCAGAACATTGAGCAGGGTCGAATAGGAGACCAGGAAATCCGGCTGCTCCCGGCGGATGATCCAGGCCAGCCGGAAAACACTGAGCACTTTGTCTACAGGCTCAGGGAAAGGTGAGGCATGGTTTTTGAGATCGACAACCTTGATCTCCTGCTCGGGATGATAGAAAGCTTTGGTC
>JAQUEY010000130.1 GCA_028684955.1 Eubacteriales bacterium | reverse complement strand
TTCTTTGACGCGGCGCAGGAGCTCGATCGAACGGGCAAAGTCAGCCTCTGGCCGGACTTCCGGATAGAGGCGCGGCACCGTTTCGACATTGTGGTTGATGACTTGGGGCCGGGCGGCGATGATCAGCTGCAGGGCATCCCAATTCCCCTGTAAATCCGAGATCAGGACTTCGATGGCCGGGGTCTCTTCCGGGATCCGCTCCCGGATGGCTGTGATGACTGCGACGAAATGGGCCGCCCCACCGTCGGACAGGTCATCCCGGGTGACAGTGGTCAGCACGACATGCTTGAGTCCGAGCTGGGCGATGGCCTCGGCCAGACGGGCAGGCTCGTCCGGATCCGGTTCCTCGGGGAAACCCTTGCCAACTGCACAAAACGTGCAGTTGCGTGTACACTGGCTGCCCAGGAGCATGAAGGTGGCTGTCTTGTTGCTGAAGCACTCGCCGGCGTTGGGGCAATTGGCCTCTTCACACACAGTGTGCAAGTTGAGCGAACGGATCAAGCGAATGACCGCCTCATTGGCTTCCCCGGCATTGGCCTGGACTTTGAACCAGTCCGGCTTGCGGGGCCGTCCGCCCGCATGATTGGATGACATCATGGGGCTACCTCCTCGGATGGGTAAGCTATCAGGGCAGTCAGCTCGTTTTTTGACCGCAGCTCAGTCTGACAGGCAAATTGGCGCGCCAGATACTGGATGACCAGGTTCTTGACCCGGTCAACATCCGCAGGACGTCCTGTCTCGCGCTCGACAGAGGTGACTCCTTTGGAAAGGCCACACGGATTGATCCAGTCAAAATGGGCCAGGTTGGTGTTGACGTTAAAGGCAAAGCCATGCATCGTAACCCCACGTTTGACAGCGACACCCATGGCCACGATCTTGTTCTCACCGACCCAGACACCCGAATATTTGTCGAAACGCTGTTCGGCGAAGATGCCAAACTCATCCTTGAGCAGTTCGATCAAGGCCGTGGCGATGGCTGTGATGTAGCCGCGGATGCCACCGGGAAAATCCTGCAGGGCGATGATGGGATAACCAACGATCTGGCCTGGGCCATGGTAGGTGACATCTCCGCCCCGTTCGACTTCGAAAATAGAGACGCCCTGCTCGGCGAGTGTTTCTTTCGGCAAATAGATGTTGGCGTAATCTCCACGGGTCCCCAGGGTGAGCACGGCGGGGTGTTCCACCAACAGGAGCGAGTCATCGATCAAGCCCTGCTGGCGCCTGTCCAGAACATGACGCTGGATGGCCAGTGCGTCCCCATAGGGCATTTGTTCCAGATCATAAACCATAAGTTTTTTATCCATGAGGTGACCCGTGCAGGCCAAAGTGCCTGATGCCTTGTTGCCGGTCAAATTCACCCGGCAGCCTTGGTTTTCGTAACGGGGCTATTTTAGCACAAGCGTGCTGGAAGGTATAATGGTGTCATGATTTCCAAAAGACGAGGGGGTTACCCATGCATTATCGGCTCATACCCACTACGGAACTCAATGCCTCCGTGATCAGCTTTGGTGGCAATTCGCTCAGCGAGGTCAATGCCCAGCAATTTGCCTTTGACCAGTTGGATATTTACACCGAAGCAGGCGGCAATTTCATCGACACCGCCAATATTTATGGCCGCTGGCTCGATCCGGGCCTCAACCACAGCGAAATCTACATCGGTAACTGGCTGGCCGCCCGGCGCAATCGCCACCAGATCGTCCTGGCCACCAAAGGAGCTCACCCGTCCTGGGAAACCTTGGCTGTGCCTCGCCTGAGCCGCGATGAGGTAGCCGTCGACTTGCACCAGAGCCTTGCTGCCCTGCGTACCGACTACATCGATCTGTACTACTTGCACCGCGATGATGAGAGGGTCAGTGTCGAAGAGATCCTGGGTTACCTGAATGATTTCGTCAAGGCGGGTAAGATCCGCTATTTTGGTTGTTCCAATTGGAAGCCAGCCCGGATCCAGGAAGCCCTGGCAATCGCCAAAGCCCGGGGCTGGCACAGTTTTGTGGCCAACCAGCTGATGTGGAGCCTGGCCGAGGCGTCACCTGCTGGTTTCCCGGACCCGACCATGGTGGCCATGGACAAGGACAACCTGGCCTTGCATCGCGACAGCAATCTGGCCGCGGTCGCTTATTCTTCCCAGGCCAATGGGTATTTTGACAAGCTGGAGCATCTGGGCAAGGCCAAGATCAGCCCCGCGCTGCTCAAATTGTATGACAGCCCGAAAAACGACCGCCGCGCGATCCGCGTGCGCCAGATTGCCGGTGAAATGGGTCTGCCTGTGCATGAAGTCGTCCTGGGTTATCTGCTGGCCCAGAGCATTCCGACCTATCCCATTATCGGGGCCCGGGATGCAGACCAGCTCCAGTCTAGCCTGAAGGCTGCCGACCGCCGCTGGCCGGATGACCTGGCGGTCCGGCTCGAAGCCGATGACTGATACAACCACTCTCACACAATTGTCCCGGAACCGCCCGGACTGGCAAAAGCCCTTCGCTGTGTTCATCGCTAGCCAGGCGATCTCTTTGTTTGGCTCATCGCTGGTCCAGTATGCCATCCTCTGGTACATCACCCTCGAGACCAACTCCGGCCTGATGATGGCGCTGTCGATCATTTTCGGCTTCTTGCCGACTTTTTTCCTGTCACCTTTTGCCGGCGTCTGGGCGGACCGTTTTGATCGCAAAAAGCTGATCATGTTGTCAGACCTTGGGATCGCCCTGGCCACCCTGATTCTGGTCATTGTCTTCCGGCTCGGGTATCACAGTGTCTGGCTGCTGTTTCTGATCTCCGCCATCCGTTCCGTTGGCACAGCGGTCCAGAGCCCTGCGGTCAGCGCCTTCCTGCCCCAGATCGTGCCGGAAGACAAACTCATGCGAGCCAATGGGCTTCTGGCCAGTTTCCAGTCGGCCATCGCCCTGGTCTCGCCCATTGTCAGCGGGGCCCTGATGAGTCTCTGGGCGATCGAGTTCATCTTTCTGATCGACGTCGTGACCTGCATCCTGGCTGTCCTGATCTTGTTCACGCTCAAAGTTGCCCTCCACTCCAAAGCGCTGGAAAAGCAGGCTCTCAGCTACTGGCACGATTTGCGCCTGGGTTTTGTCTATATCCGGGGTCACCGCCTGGTCCGCAGCCTGTTCCTGTTCTTCGCTTTCTTTTTCATCCTTGTTTCACCGGCCGCTTTCCTGACGCCTTTGCAGGTTGCCCGTTCTTTCGGCGAAGATGTCTGGCGCCTGACAGCCATTGAGGTCGCTTTCTCCAGCGGCATGCTGCTGGGTGGGCTTGCAATGTCCGTGTGGGGCGGCTTCAAAAACCGGATCCACAGCATGATCCTGGCCATCTACCTGATCGGGATCAACCAGATCCTGCTCGGGATCGTGCCTTGGTTCTGGGTCTATGTGGCCGTCATGGTGGTTGTGGGTGTGACCTTGCCCATTTTCAACACCCCCGCCATGACCCTGCTGCAGGAAAAAGTCGACGAAGCCTACCTGGGGCGTGTCTTTGGGGTCCTCTCGATGATCTCGAGCGGTTTCATGCCTCTGGCCATTCTGGTGTTCGGACCTCTGGCGGACCGTGTCTCCATCGAAGGACAGCTGGTGGTCACGGGAATCCTGCTGGTCGTCCAAGGTGTTTTCCTGCAAAAAAACAAGCAGCTAATCCAGGACAGTCAGCCCATTGCGGTGGTTAATCCAGAACAGGTAGTTGATTCAGTAAGATAACACGCAGTAAAATGTCATAAATCATACTGGTCACAAACTGGATGTCTGTTTGCCAGGCAAGGGTTTCGGATGGATTTGAAAACAGCGTTCTTTGGCACCTTGATCGTCTTCCTGATGACAGCACTGGCCCTGATCTGGCTTTGGCTCCAGCACAGGAAGCATTTCCAGGGTCTTCACTTCCTGCCTTTGGCCTCGGCAGTTGTGGGGCTGGCCTCAACCCTGATCTTTTTCCGGCAGCAGATCCCGGACTGGGCTTCGGTTGTCCTGGCCAACCTGCTCCTGTTTCTGGTGCCGGTTCTGATCCGGAAAGGATTTGCCGCCTTTTTTGGTCTCTCTGCCTCGTGGGGAGGCAGCTACGGGATCGTTGTCCTGGGAACACTGGTCCAGACCTACTTCACGTACGTGCAGCCTGACTTGTCCGCCCGTCTCCATACGTACGGACTGGTGTTTGGGCTTCTGACCGGACAGCTATTCTCGTTGCTGATCCGTTCAGTGCCACCCTATTACCAGACCCAGCTGCGCCCCATCAGCCTGAGCCTGATTGTGATGATCCTGGGCCTGGTCGCCCGCTCCATCGTCCTGGCCATTGACCCGGTCACCCGCACAACCCAGTTTCTGGACCGGAATGTGGATGCCTATTTCATCCTGGTGATGATGGGATTCTGGATCTTGTTCACATTTGCCCTGATGATTCTGGTTTCCCGGCGTCTGATGGACGAAGTCAATCTTGAGCGCTTGAAATTCGACACGATGTTCCACCAGTCTGGCGATGCCAGCACGCTGGTCAGATTGAATGACACGGTCATCAGCGATGTCAACGAAAGCTTCGAGCACCTGAGTGGTTTGTCCCGCCAATCCTTGATTGGCCAGCCGGTCAAACACTTCAATTACTGGGCCGACCCGGGCTGGCTGGAGACCCTCCAGCGTGAATTGCGCACAGGCACCGCCATCACCAGCCGGGAAGCCATGTTCCGACGTAAATCCGGCGAAGTCGTGCCCGTCTTGTATTCAGGGAAAGTCATCGAGATTGAAGGGATGCCTTATGTGCTTTCCAATATCCAGGACATTTCCGAGATTTATGCCCTGAAATCTCGCCTGGAAAAAATGGCGACCTACGACGCCCTGACCCGCTTGCCCAACCGGGTGCTTTTTGCCGACCGTTTTACGGTGGCCAGCGCCGGTGCCTTGCGAGCCGGCCGGAAATTTGCGCTGGCCATTTTTGATCTGGACGACTTCAAATTCATCAATGATACCTATGGTCACGATGTTGGCGACTTGCTGTTGATGGCTGCAGCCGATCGGATCAGCCGCTACATCCGCCTGTCTGACACCGTTGCCCGGTTCGGAGGCGATGAGTTTGTCCTTTTGCTGACGGATGTCCTGGACCAGGCTTCGGTTGCGGATGCTCTGAAGCGAATTGTCGAGCTCTACCGGGAACCGTTTGAAATCAATGGCATGCCGCTCAAGGCAACAGTCAGCATCGGGGCAGCACTTTTTCCTGATGACGCGGACAACCTCACCGATCTGTTGCGCCTGTCTGACCGGGCCTTGTTCCAAGTCAAGCGCCAGGGGAAAAACGGCTGGAGCCTTTACGAGTCTGATACACTCAAGCCTCATGCTCTGGTCAGCGTTGGATCAGGACGTTGACAGGCCTGTTGTTTGTTTGCTCTTTTTGTCTGCATACATCTGGTTGTCGGCTTCTTCAAGGAGCAGGTCCATGACCTGTTCCAGATTGGCGTTCGCAAATCTCTCCTGGCTGGCATGGGACAATCCCAGGCTGAAATCCACCAGAAAGGGTTTTTCGCCACTCTGGTTGACCTGGTCGCGCGCTGCGAAAATCCGCCGCACCAATGCCCTGGCTTCTGTCTCGCTGGTCTGGGGCAGCAAGAGCAGGAACTCATCCCCGCCGATCCGGCAGGCGTAATCTGATTCACGCACCGTTTTGGCCAGCAACCGGGCAACCGTGGCCAGCAGATCATCCCCTGCCAGATGACCTAACTGGTCGTTGGTCCGTTTCAAGCCATCGACATCGATAAAACAGATGGTCAGCTCTCCCCCACTGTGCTGGATCTGGTTCAGGTTTTTGCCGAGAAAAGTGAGCGCAGCGCGGCGATTGTACAGGCCGGTCAGCTCGTCGGTCAGGGACACCTGTTCCAAAGCCGCTTCTTTTTCCGTCAGGCGCCGGAAAATCGTTGCATAGGGCTGCTGGATGCTGGTGTAGATAATGGCTCGGTACAACCAGTAGAACGAGATGATTTTCAAAAAGTGCCCGGCCAGATTGATGAAACCATAGTTGTCGAAATACAGCACGAAGCAGAGTTCCGATGCAACAGCAACGAGCAGAGATGTCTTCAGGCTTCGGCTGACCGTCGCATCGAAGGCTTGGCTGGCTTGACTCAGCAAGTAGATGTCTGCCAGTAAAATGGCGATGATCAGAAATTCACTGATGATCTTGAACAGCGTCTGTCCTTGACCTGGCACAAAGCAGACAGGAAAGACATTGAATGCAAAAATGGCGAGAGACACGGCCAGTGTGATCCCGGCATCCACGATCAGGACCAGGAGCAGATTGATCCGGATCTTGTGCCGGAGCAACAGGAATCCGACGAACAAAGTCAACGCTTGCATGAAGCGGGCTGCAACCCAGACCTGGTTGGCATGGAAATCCTGGCCGGGAAAAACCGCCATGCCCTGATAGGCCAAGGTGTGTAGTAAATCGAGCAAGGCGACGAAAAAATAACCGATGCTGATGAAAGCGATAAAATCGAACTGTTCTTTCGTGTAGGTTCGCGCATTCCAGGCTATGATGAACATCGTCGCCGCGATCATAATGCTGAACAATTCGGCCAGACTGTGGAACAGCAGGTAATTGGCCAGGCTGATCAGGTAGAGGCCAAT
>JAQUEY010000129.1 GCA_028684955.1 Eubacteriales bacterium | reverse complement strand
AGCTCGATCAGAAGATTAGGCCGGGTCATGGTGATACCGACCGTATCGCTTTCTTGACCAAAAAAGTACCTGATAAGTGTCGATTTTGGAAATCAGATAAGAATATTTGTCCCCGAATGACATACGATATCTGGCCCTATCGATCTATCTGATTTTGATCGATTTAATAAGGCCAGCTATCATATGAGATTGAAGCGGTATCACTTGTGTCAGATGAATCATAGATGCACCGGATTGTCCTTGTTGGTCGTTTTACCTATTTGTGAGAATAATAATCGACAAGTTGTACGCTTTGATTTCTCGATGATAGTCCATATAATGGTCTTAATTTAAATAAACAGATCTATTATTGCCTTTTGCAAAATGAACGGGATCTAATAATATACAAAACACAAATTTGAGGGCAGGATATGATGCAATCTGTCAAAGCATTTTTTAAAAACCTAAAAATCCAGAATAAGATTTTCTTGTTTTTCAGCATGATGATCTTGCTGCTCTCTGTCATTATTGGCAGTTTCTCATATATATATGCATCAAATATCATTCTGAAAAAGACTTTGGTTCAATCCGAAGAGACGATTGAGCAGCTTAGTCAAAACATTGATCATAATATTACACTCATAAATGAGAAGCTATCCTATCTGACTTACAACCCGCTTGTACAAAAGCAGTTGAAGGTGGATGGTAGGAATATGACCTTGGCTGAAAGCAATTCTGCACGCCGGGAAATGAGCAAGTTCATGGTTCAGGTTTATCACAGTGCCATTCTTGATGACATTCAGATTTATGGCGACTATGCCCAGGAATACTATATCTGTTCTCGAGACCAGAGGATCCAATACGACCAATCTGAGGAGTATATTCAGCTGGCACGGGCTGCGAATGGACAGAATATCATCATCAATGATGACCAGACCAAAGGGATTCAGATCGTAAAAAAAATCACGGATGTCGTCACATTGGAATCACTGGGTGTCCTGAGGGCTTCCTTAAAACGCTCGGTCATTCAAAAAACAATTGACCAGATTGACTTTGCTTCAGATGGATCCATTATGGTACTCGACGGCGATGGCAAGTTTGTCGTTGGTGACAGCAGCTTTGCCGCGCCAGAGCTATTGTCAAGAATTATAGATCGGTCAGGAACGTTTGAGTATCGAACCAACAATATGGTCTATCAAGTTGTTTACAAGAAATCTACATATACTTACTGGAATACCATCGGTATTTTACCGCAAAGTGCACTGCGTCACGAATTGTTGCCACTTCAGACCTCGACTTTTTTTGTGACGCTCATGTTTTTGCTTTTAGGACTGGTCTTGGCCCGAATCTTGTCAGATATTATCGCCAGACCTCTGGGTGGCATGGTGACAGCACTTGGCACATTATCCATCGGAGATTTCTCTGTTCGCCTGCCTGAAGATCGCCAGGACGAGATCGGCCATTTGCGAGCAGGATTTAACCAGATGATCGTCAAGATCGAGACACTCGTTGACGATGTCTATCGCAAGGAAGTTCTAAAAAAAGAATCCGAGTTCAAAGCTCTACAAGCTCAGATCAATCCACATTTCCTGTACAACACTTTGGATACGATTAACTGGATGGCCCGGAAAAGGGGGATGGAGGAGATCTGTAATATGGTATCGTCCATCAGTAATCTCATGCGAATCAGCATCAGTAACAAACAAGATTTTATAACGGTCAAAGACGAGCTACAATACGTCAGGGATTATCTCTATATCCAGAAAACAAGGTACCGGAACCGCATCATATTTGAGATTTCTGTCGATGAAAAAATGCTTGAACAAAGTATTCCCAAACTCATTCTCCAACCGATAGTTGAAAATGCGATTATCCATGGAGCTGAGCCAGTGAAGCGGCAAACTGAAATCTTATTGATGGGTTACCTGGAAAATGATGTCATGGTATTCAAAATTCGGGATACAGGGAAAGGCATTGCTCCAGTTGTCCTAGAAAAAATATTGGATGGACAGGAGTTCTTTAAGGAAACAGACAATCATACGAGGCTAGGTGTCCATGCCGTGCACCAGAGGATCCGCTACTTGTACGGTCCAAATTTCGGAATGACGATCGATTCAGTTGAAAACGAATGGACCTGTGTAACGATCCGGATTCCATTCAAAACCAACGAATACATGCAATTGAAAGGACTTGGCCAATGATCCAGCGCGAGCCATTGAAAGTTTTAATAGTTGATGATGAGTGGATCATTCGTGATGGATTAAAATCATTTCCCTGGCAGGAATTTGATTGCCAGGTTGTTGGAGAAGCTGAAGATGGGGCAGAAGGAATGTTGCACGCGAAAGTCCTGAAGCCAGATATTATCTTGTCGGACATCAAGATGGCTGGTATGGACGGACTGACATTTGCCAGTGAAATGAAAACACTGGACCCAGATGTTGAAATTATCCTATTGACTGGCTATGACAATTTCCAGTTCGCCCAGACAGCGATCAAGACTGGTATCTATGATTATTTGCTGAAACCGACTAATTTCCAAGAAATGAAACAGGTTATTAGCAAATTGAGCGAGAAAATTTGGCAGCACAGGGAGCGAATCCAGAGAATAAACGATCTTTCCTCAAAATATGCGAAGTCTTTGCCTCTTTTAACAGGAAAACTGGCCTCAGATTTGCTTTATGGACGTATGAATGGACCGGAAGACATGATGCGCAAACTCAGTCTTTTCGACATCCGGATTGAATCCTATATTGCAATAAGTGCTAGACTGAATACCGATTCGCTTAAACCTGAAGATGATCATCTGGATGACTGGATGATTGACTTTGGAATCGATAATATCTGCTCAGAACTTTTTTCACGCAGTTGCACCCGGGTATTATCCAGTCCTGGTCGTTACGCCTATGACTATCTTCTGTTGTTCCCCAGTTCGGCTCAGGAATTTGATATTCAAGCCCTCTGCATGAAAATCTGCGAGCGCATTCAGAAAGCTGTCAAAGATTTTGTCAATACTGATATTTGCTTTGGAGTCAGTCGCCTGAGCCATGACACCAATAGGGTCAATCTCGCGCACCAGCAAGCAAGCCAGGCATGCCAGCGTGGCTATTATTTTGACCGAAGCAGCATCCTGTTTGCACTTGATCTGGAAAGCAACGGTCAAACTCAAATAGATTTGAGTGACACTACTGTCGATGATCTGGTTGAAGCTTGCCTGTCTCATCACCAGAATGAAAGCAGTCGAGCCTGGGATTCCATCCAAGCCCAGGCAACCAAGTCCCAGGACATTATTTCTTTCAAGGCTATGTTGTTTAGACTGGTCATGGCAACCTTCCGTTATCTGGAAAAAGTGAACCTGATTTCTGGCCCTGCCCAATATGATTTGTTGCATCGTGGGTTAGCCGCAATTGAAAATAGTTCAACCATCGAAGATGCTTTGACAGGCGTGCGGGCCTATGTCGAGGCCTCTGCTGAGCAAAATGATCAGTCTTGTACAAACTACCATCAAGAGATCATTGGCAAGATACTGGAATACATAGCCCGCCAATACAGCAGGGATTTGTCACTAGATATTCTTTCCGAGGAATTCAAATTGAGCGGGGCATACATCAGCCGATTGATTCGAAAACATACCGGTAAAAGCTTTATGGACATTTTGACCGATATCCGGATGGAGAAAGCCCGTGAACTTATTTTAAAGGGGGATGCGAAAATTTATGAGGTCGCTGGATGTGTGGGCTACCACGATCTGAGCTATTTCAGCCAGGTTTTCAAGAAGAAATATGGTTTGTCTCCCAAGGAGTACAAGATTCTCTTATAAGAAATCCATAGTAGCCGGAATCATTTTGTCAAAAATGTCCTACCCTGTCTGAAAATTCCGATACCAGCATCGACAGAATCTCATTAGGATATGGTCGTAAGGGTATGACGTCTGCTCTTTGAACCAAATGAGTTTTGTTGAAATGGACAGGAGGATTCTATGAAAAGAAAGCTATCACTGGCACTCGTAATCGTACTAGTGCTGTCAATCTTGGCAGGATGTGGTTCTACTGCCACTCAGGCTACCGCTGGCGAGACACAGGCTCCAGCTCAGACTACTGCGGCAGTAACTTCAGCAGCTGACACAGGAGACCGCGCCAAAATAAGCGTTATGCTTCGTGGCAGTGAAACCAGTTCAGCCTACAAGGTCTGGTCCAGTCTGCTGGATGGATTCATTGCTGAAAAAGGCTATGATCTCGATGTCGAATATGAATTGCTGCCTAATGACGGCGACTATGCCAACAAGCTCCAGCTTTACATATCAAGCAACCAGCTCCCAGACATCTTTGGCGCCGCAAATGGTACCTTTTCAAGCGCCGCAAAGGCCATTGGGTCACTTGTTTGTGTTCAGGACGAAATGACGAAGCTTGGGAATTTCGACCAGATGAACCCTGCAGTCGCTGACTTCTTTGCTGATGCCGATGACGGCAAAGTCTGGCTGTTCCCCGAATCTTTCAACGATGAATTCTTCTTCTACCGAAAAGATATTTTCGCTAAATACAATCTTAATGCTCCAACGAATTGGGATGAATTCCTGCAGGTCTGTGACACACTGAAGAAAAATGGCGAAATTCCTGTAGTTATTGCTGGCGCTGAGCAGTGGCAGATCATGCGTTACCTTTCGTTCATTCCTTGGCGTGTCACCCATGACAAGTTCATCATGAATTATATCGGTGGACAGGACAAATTCTCTGCGAATGCCGCAGCTCAAAAGGGTGTCAACCTGGTCAAGACGATGGGCGAAAAAGGCTATTGGCAGCCTAGCTTCACTAGCACCAATTACACAGATGCCGTCAACATGTTCTTTGGCGGACAGGGTACCATTTTGTACAGTGGCAGCTGGCTGGTCTCCAATGCTTCCGAAATGTACAAAAATGGTCAACTTGGCTTGTTCCCAGTCCCGGATGCACCTGGCCTGGAAAATATGACCACGAATATCCCGATCCATGGCGGTTTCGCAACTGCGTTCAATGCCCAGACCTACGACAAAGTGATGCAGGAATTCTTCGCCTACGCCACTGAACATTATGGCAATGCCGCCTATGAAGCAGGAATGCTCTCTCCCTTCAGTGAGCCAATCCCGGATACGATGGATCCTTTGTACAAAGAAGTTCGTGCCTTGGCCGATCAGTCTACTGCAGGTTGGGTTTCCTGGGATGATAAGCTTGATGCCGCAACGCTGGTAGCCATGGCAGATGCCCAGCAGCAGCTCGCTCTCGGGATGATCGACGAACAGGAATTCATCACCCAGATGGATAGCCAGATCAAAGGTCAATAAATTTTCAGCTGAACCGTTCGGCTGACACATACCTCCCCCAGAGGCCTTCTGCCTCTGGGGAGGTATATCCAGCGAAATGAGGCCACTATGGATAAAGCGTTCAACCGGACATCAGTAGTCTTGATGTTTGTATTCCCTGCATTTCTTGTGTTTTCACTCTTTGTCGTTGTGACTGTTTTTTGGGCAGCGTCGTACAGTGTTTATGATTGGAACGGAATGGGTGAGAAAACGTTTGTTGGATTCAAGAATTATCTTACCTTGCTTCAGGTTGATCGGAATTTTTGGACGTCTGTAAAAAACACATTGTTCTATACCGTCTGGCAGATCTTGCTGCAAGTTTTCGGAGGTCTTCTGATCGCCATATTCTTGACCCGGGTGATTCGTTTTCGTGCAACTTTGCAAACCATGTACTACATTCCCGTCGTCATCTCGACAGTGGCGATCACACAAATTTTCGGCAAACTGCTTTCAGTCACCCCACCTGGTGTCGTCAATTCCTTGCTTGCCTTGATAAATCCCGACTGGCGATATTTGGAATGGGTATCCAATCCTCGCATGTCTCTTTTTATTGTCGCCTTTGTTGAGGGCTACAAATACATTGGACTGTACATGATCATCTTTTACGCAGCGTTGGTCGGCGTTCCAGAAGAGCTTGGCGAAGCAGCAACCATCGACGGTGCCAATCTGTTTCAGCAATACATGCATATCAAAATTCCCTACATACGTCCCGTCATTATTGCCAACATCGTGTTAGTCCTCAATGGATCTCTGCGATCGTTCGATTTCTCCTACTTGCTCACTCGCGGTGGACCTGGCAATTCATCTGAACTGATGGCGACTTATATGTACAAACAGGCATTCAGCAGCCTCAAGTACGGATATGGTAGCGCAGTCGCAATCTTGATTGTCATCACGTGCCTGATAATCGGTTCTGTATTCCGGAGATTATCCCGTGATTCACAGGAGGTGATCTGATGCCCAAGTCAATCAGCCAGAAAATTGGCGGAATAGTCAAACTGGTGATCGCACTGGCAATCCTCGCCATTCAGGTTTACCCGTTCCTGTATGTCATCATTGGCAGTTTCAAAACATTAGATGATATCCAGAAAAAATTACCTTTTGAATTGCCATCTGCTCTTTATCTGGGCAACTACTTCAAGGTCCTCTTCAGCTCAAGGGTGCAGACCTATTTCAAGAATAGCATCATCATCATGGTCGTTACTTTGATCATCCTTTTGGCTCTCAGTTCGATGGCGGGCTTTGCCTTGTCCAGGATCAATTTCAAAGGCCGAAAGTTTCTCCTCTCCTATTTCCTGATCGGCCTGATG
>JAQUEY010000128.1 GCA_028684955.1 Eubacteriales bacterium | reverse complement strand
CCCTGGCAGAGACAATCAGCGAGACCTCGTTGTGTGGTCTGGGCAAGACAGCAGCCGGCCCGATTCTGAGCACGCTCAAATATTTCCGCAGCGAATACGAAAGCCATGTCCTCGCCCGGCGTTGCCCGGCCGGTGTCTGCCAGGCCCTGCGCCAGATTGTGATCGAGCGTGAGCGTTGCAAGGGCTGTGGCAAATGTGCCAAGGTCTGCCCCGCCGGAGCGATCAGCGGCAAACCGCGCTCGTCCTATATCATCGACCAGACGGCCTGCATCCACTGCGGGGCCTGTCTGGACAGCTGTGCCTTCAAGGCCATCAGGGAGGAAATCTGACATGGGCATCCTGACGATTGACGGTCAACCGATCGAATTCACCGATGAAAAGAATATCCTGCAGATCATCCGCAAGGCTGGCATTGAGCTGCCGACTTTCTGCTACCATTCCGAACTGTCGATTTACGGCGCCTGCCGTCTATGCATGGTCGAGGATCCCCAGGGCCGCCTGATGCCGTCCTGTTCGACTCCGCCCTGGGATGGCGGCGTCATCCGGACCACCAGTGGCAAGCTGCGCCAGCATCGCAAGATGATCCTCGAGCTGCTGCTGGCCAGCCACTGCCGGGACTGCACGACTTGCGGCAAAAGCGGCCGCTGCAAGCTCCAGGAACTGGCCCTGCGCTACGGGATCCGCGATATCCGTTTCCCCAAGGGCAGCGAGGTGCGCCAAATCGACACCAGCAGTCCGGCTCTGGTCCGCGATCCTGGCAAATGCATCCTCTGCGGTGACTGTGTGCGGGTCTGTACGGAAAAGCAGGGCGTCGGCGTGCTGGACTTCATGCATCGCGGCTCAAAGCTGACCGTTGCTCCGGCCTTCGAGAAACCGCTCGCCGAAAGTGGCTGCACCAGCTGCGGCCAGTGTGCCGCGGTCTGCCCGACCGGTGCGATCACGGTGCGCAGCCATAAGGAGCAGGTCTACCGCATGCTCGACAAACCGGGAACCCGGATGATTGCCCAGATCGCTCCGGCAGTCCGTGTGGCACTCGGTGAAGAGTTCGGCGAAACGAGCGGTGAGAATACCATGGGCCGCCTGGTCGCCGCGCTGCGCCATCTCGGCTTTGCCGAAGTCTATGACACCAGTGCCGGTGCCGATCTGACGGTCCTCGAAGAAGCCGCGGAGTTGCAGGCCCGTCTGGAATCGGGCAAAAACCTGCCCTTGTTCACATCCTGCTGCCCCGCCTGGGTCGAGGCGATGCACCAGCGCTACCCCGAGATGGCCGGACATCTGTCCAGCTGCAAATCACCCATGTCCATGCTGGGAGCGGTGATCAAGGCCCATCACAAGAGCACCCAGACGGTCGATGGCAAGCGGACCATGGTCGTGGCGATCATGCCCTGTACGGCGAAAAAGGCAGAGGCCGCGCGGGAAGAACTGGTCACTGACGCTGGCAAGGGTGTCGACTTTGTCCTGACGACCCAGGAGATCAGTGACATGATCGCCGAAGCCGGGCTGGTCTTTGCCGAGCTTGAACCAGCTGGCTGTGATATGCCGTTCAGCCTGGCCAGCAGTGCCGGCATGATTTTCGGGGTCACCGGTGGGGTGACAGAGGCGGTGCTCAGACGGCTCGACCAGAATTACACAGCGCAGTCGCTGCAGGAAATCTCCCATCTGGGCATGCGCGGCTCAGCTGCCCGCAAGTTGCTCCTGGTACCCCTTCAGGGCCGGACATTGCGGATCGCTGTTGTCCATGGCCTCAAGGAAGCTTTCACCCTGATGCAGGAAATCAAGGCCCGCAAGATCGAACTGGATTTTGTCGAAGTGATGGCCTGTCCGGAGGGCTGCATCGGCGGCGCCGGACAACCGGTGCCGCGCTCGAGCCATGCCTCGGAGCGGCAGCGCCGGGCCCGTGGCCTGTACCGGGCTGGTAACCAGAATCAGATCAAAAGGGCTGAGGAGAACCCGGCAGTCAGCGCCCTTTACCTGGGTGTTTTGCGCGGCCGCCAGCATCAGCTGCTCCATATTGCGACCCCGAAAAAGGAGGAGTCTTGAGTGATGAAAACGGTCTATGTCTGCATTGGCAGTGCCTGCCACGTCAAGGGTTCCTATCCGGTGATCGCCGAACTGACTCGCCTGCAGGATAAGACACCGCCCGAACATGCTTACGAAATCAAAGCAGTCTTCTGCCTTGGCCATTGTACCCGGGCTGTCTCAGTCCGGATCGATGATGGCCCCGTCCAGACTGTATCCCCATCCACCGTCACCGAATTCCATCGCTCTGTGTTGTGTGCAGACCGGAGCTGACTGGTTCGGCATAGTCTAGGCAGCTCCGGCAAGCCCGTATTCCAGCTTGCCGAAGCTGCCACGCTTTCTCAAGGCGCAACATTTGTTCTTATAACATAAATAAGATGACAATAACCATTCAATATGCACAAAAGATGAAGCGCAATCTGGTTCTGAATTTTCGTTGCCGCTCGCGCCGTACACGTTTACAATTGAAACGATGACGTCAGGAGGGTATGGCCAATGGTTGAAATCATCGTCTGTGTCGGCAGTTCCTGCCACTGCAAAGGCTCGGGGGCTGTGATCGAGCAGTACCAGGACTTGATCCGCCAGCATCAGCTCCAGAAGGAGGTCACCTTGAAGGCATCCTTCTGCCATCAGGCCTGTACGCGCGGCATCGCTGTCAGTTTCAATGGCCGGACGATCTACCATCTAACCCCTGAAAGCGCGGCTGCTGCTTTTACAAGTGAAGTTCTCGACCAGACAGCACAATCCAGGCCGGCCAGACCGGCCAAGCCGACCAGACAGACCAGACAGGACCGGTGAAACTGGATGAATCGTACCGAAATCATCAAGCTCAAGGAAGCCAATTGCAAGAATTGCTATCGCTGCATCCGGCATTGTCCGGTCAAATCGATCGCCTTCCGCAGTGACCAGGCTGAAATCATCAGCAAATCCTGCATTCTTTGTGGCCAATGCCTGCTCGAATGCCCCCAGAATGCCAAATACATCAACAGTGGACGCGAAACAATCCAGGCCTGCATGAAGCGCGGTGAAAAGCTCTATGTTTCGCTCGCACCTTCTTTTGTCTCGGCTTTTCCCAGCACATCGGTGGCCCGGATGAGCCAGGCCCTGAAACTGCTGGGCTTTGCCCATGTGGAAGAAACGGCGATCGGTGCAGAGCGGGTGACCCGGGAATATGAAGCACTGATCGAGGCAGGCACGATGCCTAATATCATCGCCACTGCCTGCCCCTCAACCGTCTTGCTCGTCGAACGCCATTACCCGGAGCTGATTCCATTCCTTGCACCCGTCGTCTCCCCGATGGTGGCTCATGCCCGCATGATGCGCGAGGTTTACGGCCCGCGCATCAAGATTGTCTTCATCGGCCCCTGCATTGCCAAGAAGCATGAGGTCATCGATCCGGAAAATCGCCAGGCAGTATTTGCCGCCATGACGTTTGAACAGCTGGCCGACTGGTTTTCTGAAGCTGGGGTCGATCCGGCCACCTGTAGCGAGGACGAATCCCAGCGCACGATCCATAATACCCTGCCCCGTTTCTATCCGGTGCCCGGCGGCATCATCCGCAATCTCAACCAGACCGCGCGCCGGACATACACCTGTTCGGTGGTCGATGGCATCGATCGCTGCCAGGAGATCCTGGAGACGCTGCGCGACGGCCAGCTGCATCACCATTTTCTCGAATTGAATGCCTGCGCGGGATCCTGTCTGGGCGGACCCGCCCTGAAAAGCTTCAAACGGGGGTTTTTGCCATCCCGCCAGACCATTGTCGACCATGTCCTGCAAAAACCGATCCATGCAGCCCCCTTGACCGAGGGAACGAA
The DNA here is from genome assembly GCA_028684955.1 of Eubacteriales bacterium. Classification (GTDB taxonomy): domain Bacteria; phylum Bacillota; class Clostridia; order Saccharofermentanales; family UBA5734; genus UBA5734. Next base: position 2,815 of record JAQUEY010000128.1, on the reverse strand, counting down.
GACCCGTCTGGACCGCCGGTTCCATGACCTGTCTGACCATGTTCCGCCTCCGGATGCGCGCAGGATCAGCGAGATCCTCCTGGCCATGGGCAAGCTGAGCCAGGAGCAGGAACTCAATTGCGGCAGCTGTGGCTATTCCTCCTGTCGCGACAAAGCAGCTGCGGTCGCCCAGGGCAAAGCCAGTATCCATATGTGCCTGCCCTATTTCCGCGAACGGGCGGAAAGCATGAGCAATCTGGTGATTGAAAACACGCCCAATGCCATCCTGGTCCTGGATGAAAACTATCGCATCCGGGAATTCAATCCGGCAGCCAGCCGGATCCTCAGGATGCCGCTGGCCCCGAAAGTCGGCCAGCCGGTGATCACCGTTCTGCCCGGGGACTGCCTGGACCTGTTCAATGAAGACAAACACGGCATATTCACCACCGTGGCTTATCCCGAGATCAATCTGGTCGTGGAACAGAACCTGATTCCGGTTGCGGACCGCAGCATGTTCATTCTGATCCTCAAGGATATCACCCGCGAGGAACGCGCCCGTGAAAAAAGCGCCCGGGTCCGGGCGGAGACGGTCGAGATCGCCCAGTCCGTCATTTTGAAGCAGATGCGCGTGGCCCAGGAAATCGCCAGCCTCCTGGGCGAAACCACAGCTGAAACCAAGGTCGCCCTGAACCAGCTCAAGCGATCGATCCTTTATGAGATGGGAGATGGGCTCGATGACTGAGGCAGCGGCCCAGAAGGGTGCAACCATCGGAATCCGGACTGCCGGAATCCGGACGGCGTCTGGCCAGACCAGCCGGCGGCGCAGCCAGATCATTGCCGATTTCCATCTCGATATTGCATTCGAAAGTCTCAACAAACAGGGGGAGGAGCTCTGCGGCGACCGGGTCGAGATTGTCCGCCAGGATGATTATGTGCTGGCCGTCCTGGCCGATGGGCTCGGCAGTGGAGTCAAGGCCAATATCCTGGCCACCCTGACCAGCAAGATTGTCGCAACCATGCTCAAAGCCGGAGCACAACTGGATGAAGTCGTCGAGACGGTCGCCAGCACGCTGCCGGTTTGTCGTGAACGCCAGATCGCCTACTCGACCTTCAGCATTCTCCAGGTTTTCCAGACCGGCCAGGGCTATGTGGTCGAATTCGACAATCCGTCCTGCGTTCGCCTCGACAAGACCCGGCCGGTCGATTTGCCAGCCAAGCAGCGGGTGATCGCCGGCAAGCGGATCCGCGAATATCAGTTCACGCTGAAAGCCGGTGACTCGATTGTCCTTTACAGCGACGGGGTGGTCCATGCCGGGGTGGGCAAACTGCTCAATATGGGCTGGCAACGGCCGGAAATCAAATCCTTCCTGGCCCGGTCGGTCCAGAAGGACAGTTCGGCAGCCAGCATCTCCCGGATCCTTCTGACTACCGTCGATTGCCTGTACCAGGGAGAGCCCGGCGATGACGCCACCGTCCTGACCCTGAAGGCCTGCCCGCGCTTGCCAGTTACCCTGATGGTCGGACCGCCGGTTGATGCAGCCAAGGATGAATGGGCGGTCCATGAGCTGATGCAGTCGCCTGGCAAGCGGATCGTCTGTGGCGGAACGACCTCGCAGATCGTCTCCCGGATCACTCGTGAAACTTTGGAGGTCGCGCTGGATTTTCCTGATCCGGCTGTGCCGCCGACCGGCCGCATCAAGGGACTGGACCTGGTTACAGAAGGCATCATCACCTTGAGTCGCGCCCTGGAGAAAATGCGCCAGCATGCCGCAACCAGCAGCCTGGACCGGCCCAGCCAGCAGCTTCAGGATGGGGCCTCCCAGATCGCCCAGATCCTTTTAGAACAGGCGACTGAAGTCCGGTTCCTGGTCGGCCGGGCGCTCAACCCAGCCCACCAGAATCCGGACCTGCCTTTGGACTTGTCGCTCAAGCTCAGCGTGGTATCCGGCATGGCCGAGATCCTGCGCAGCCAGGGCAAGCAGGTGATGATTGACTATGTCTGACTCTTTCCACACGCTGAAAATTGGCCTGGAACGGCCGAGCCGGCGCAAACAGGCACTGCTGGATGACTGCTTCCGAGCCTATGCCGAGGGATTCCAGGCCCTGCTGGATCAAAAACGGCTGGCAATCGCCGACCTTGCCGCACAGAAGGTGTGCCCGCCACTGAGTGGTCTGCTGCGGCTCTTCACCCCGGCTGACCGGGCCTGCCTGAAGCTGCTGGGCCTCGAACCGCTGGCCGACAGTCTGATCCAAGACCTGGCCATGATGCTGCGCAGCCACCTGAGTCTATGCCAGCACGGCCAAAGAAGCCGTTACCCCCTGATCCGGACCTCCCCTGAACAATGGCAGCAGGAGGCCATCGTCCGGCTGGATGCCTGGACAATGCAGCCTCCGGCGGCCAGAACCAGCCTGGCCACAGACCTGCACCGGACGGCGGAGGCCATTGGCCGGATCAAGTCGATTTATCTTGGCCGCCATTCCGAAAAGCGTGATTTCTGCCTGCTGTATCAGCCGGCTACCGGCCGGTTCTATGCCAAGATTTTCCTGATGAACCGCCAGCGTGCCAAAGCCTGGCAGAGCCAGCAGTCCGTTTCAGGCCACCGGGCCTCGCCAGATCCGCTCTATCACCTGAACGAGGCACATTCGCTGCTGCCTTTGCCCACTGAAAAGGACCGGTATCTGGTTTTCCCGCTGGCCATGGGTCAGGCCCAGCACACCCTGCTGCTGGCAGCCTGGTCGGATCCGTCTTCGCTCCGCTCAGCTCGCCTGTGCCGGACCCGGTCTGGCACGGACCTGCACATCCACCTGCGCCGCCCTTCGGCTGGGGCTGACTTTG
>JAQUEY010000020.1:14349-27523 GCA_028684955.1 Eubacteriales bacterium | reverse complement strand
ACCCTTCCAGAACTGCCAGACCGCCGGGCAGAATGTTGATGGTTTCCCGGCTGCTCGCGAGTTTGCGATCTCTCAGGAGCACGCCATCTTTGTCATAGCCGGACAGGAGCAGGCCTTTGGCATCGAGGGTTCCAGCGATCCGGATGGATTTGGGTACTGTTGCCAGATTAGCCAGAAAGATCCGCCTGCCATAGGGACCAGCAAACGCATAAGCCTTCACGTCACTGTCTGGACTCATGGTTTCGAGGAGACGGCTATTCTGGGGCAATGCCAGCAGGCGAGCTGCGATGGCATCCTGGGCACGATAGTCTTTGTGCCACGGTTCGAGGAGGTCGAGGTTGACAAGCCCCGCACTGTTGCCGAGTTCTGCCAGCTGCAGATGGACCAGGTCAGCCAAGGTTGGCCTTAGGCCTTCGAAGTCATGCAGGCTGGCCATGCTGATGATCTCATGCCATCCTTGGCTGGTCTGGGCTGGATTGCGCGGCATCTGGTCAAAATAAGCTGCCAGAGCAGGCTGGACGCCGTTCTGGTTGGTTCCCTGATACAGTCCAATCAGTTGGGAACTGTGGTAATCCGCCGAGGAACGCCAGATACCATCCGAATAGGCCATCCCATCCATCAAGATCAGCTTGTTCTTGAAGAGGTTGTAATAGGGCGATTGCCGGATCACTTCGATCATCCAGTCCACCCAGCCGGTCCGGACCGTATCGGTTGGCAGTTGGGATTCAAAATCGGAAAATTCGAGATAGAGCCGGTCAAAAGATTCAATCCAGGGGAGAATTTCACCTTGGTTCATCCGCACGTGGCCATAAGATGAGGTGATCGGACCGGCCAGGTATTCAATGAGGCCCATGAGTTCGGTTTCACCCATACCAGGCTGGATCACCAGCCAGGGGCTGCTTGCAGCTTCACGGGTCAATTCAAGGGCAGCCGCAAGGGATTGGGCTCCTTCGTAGTACCAATCACCCTCCAGATAGGCAGGGGCTTCGTTGCCTGGCGCTTTGGCCCACTGGAATGAAGCTTGGCTCGATAAACCCAGGGGCAAGTATGACAGACGCAGGACCGGAGGCTGGACGGTCTTGGCCATCTCGCTCAAAGCGGCATCCAGGCCACGCAGATTCGATCCTGGCTGTCCCAGGAAGATTTTGTCCAGCCATAACTCACCTGGTCCGGAAAAACTGATATTGAAGCGGACGGATGCTGCATTCATGACCAGGTTTTTCGGAACAACAAAGGTATGGGTGTACTTTTTCCAGGTCGATCCAACATGGTCGATCGTGGTGCCCATGGACTGGAAATCACCGGACAACCAGATCCGGACAGAAGCATCCTGGATCTGCTCCTGGCGCATCCACAGCTCGATCGTGTAGATATCGCTTTCCTTGTGCCTGAGCAAGGCTGCTGGATCGATGACCTGCGACAAAATCACGGCATCCTCCGGGGTGGCTGCATCCGGGGCAACCAGGTGCATCGATGCCAAACCACCGTCATCTGGTACAGACAACAAGGTCCGTTCAGCAACCTTGGCGTCGAAACTCTCCCAGCTCTCAGGCGTCCGGATCTCCTGGCTGGATAATTCGAGGAAGATCAGGTCACCCGCCGCAAAGGAACCAGCAACCAGGGGCTGGCTGAGACTGATTTCGATGACCAGTGGTGCAATGCCGATCTGGCCGGATTCATCTGCACTGACAATTTGCCGATTGCCCAGGACATCCAGGCGGCGGCTGGCCAGTCCAGGGTCAATATCAGACTCAGACCAGCTCTGGCCGCCATTGCTGGAGTAGCGGAACCGGTTGTCGCGGCCGAGAATAATCACCTGAGTCCGGGATAACAGCAGTAAATCCGCAGTCGCAACGGCTGGACTGCTTTGGGATGCCTGGAACTGCTGACCATCTTGGCTGAAAGCAACCTGGCCATTTTCCCCGCCCAAGGCAAACACACCATCGGCAAAAGCAATCGCCCGCCAAACTTGGCCAGACCAGGACGATTCTTCGATGACGCGCCAGAAGGTACCGTTGGTGGAGCGCAAGACAGACCCATCTTCAGCCAGGGCCAGGAAAATACCATTGCCATAAATCAAATCAATCAGGTTCACTCCGGTCGGTGACAACGCTGGTGCAACGTTGCTGGCCGTGCCGGCCAGGATCTGGCCCCCGTCGCCGACTGCGACTACCAGGCCCTCTTCACTGGCCGCAACGGCTCTCAGGGGGCCGATGCTGGGGACCTGCCAGGGCTGCCACTTGATGCCGTCCTGGGAATAGATCAGTTCGCCGCTGCTGCTGGTCACCAGAAAGCCTTGGTTGACCACAGTTGCGTCAGTCAAGTCAGCCCCTGTTCCGGCATCAACGACGGCTGGCTGGGCATTGGCCAGGTCATGCAAGACAAGGCCGGCTCGCCCCACTGCGATGGAGGTTTCACCATTGTCAGCAAATCCCAGGATTTCCCGGCCCGACGGTAAATCTGCAGGCAGCTGGACCAATTGGAAAGGGCCAACCCGATTGCTGTTGTATGCCGAAACGAGTGCTGTCTTTTTCAAGGCCAGACCGTCGGGACCCGTGGACAAGACCCGAGCCGTGGCACCTGTGAAAAACCCATCACTGTAGAAGGACTGGTCGAGGTTATGGTCTACAACCGTGAGTGTCTGTACACCTCCATCGTATACGGTCAGGAGTTTCCTGTAGGCAATAGGTTCGAACGAGGCATCCAGCAGGATGTTATCCGAGGAGGCTTGTTCCAAGTTGATTCCGGTGCCCAGGACATCCATCTGCCGGTCAGATTCATCGATCGTAATCCAGGTGATGTCTTCGGGTCCAGCCAGCAAGACTGCCGCCAATGACAGGATCCCTGCCACCGCTATCGTCGTGAGAATCGACAGGGCCAGTACAACAAAAGTCCTTTTCTTGATGCGGTAACCGATCTGGCGGCGAAGAAAGCGCAACATGGCTCAGATCCGCCTGTGCTGATGGTACAGGTAAGGGATCACCGCCACACTGATGGCAGCAAATCCGATTTCGATCCAGATCACGGTCTGGCTGAGGCTGTCATTGCCAAGCACCATGGCGGGCACGACGCTGCCAAGAAAATTGAAGACCACATGCATCAGGACAGGGATCCAGAACGAACGTGTCAGGGCGTACATCGCTCCCAATGCCAGGGCGGGCAAAAAGACATACAAGACTTGGACGGCCTGCATGTGGAACAAGGCAAACAGGACCGCCTGAGTGATCACAGCGAGCCACTCCGGCATAGCCCGGCGTAGTTCGCCCTGGATGATCCCTCGGAACAGCAATTCTTCACTGACAGGCGCAACGAGCGTGATACCGGCGATCAGCCAACCATAGCCCAGAGCCGATGAAAAAGCCTCAGCCTGTTCCAGGTATTCCTCCATCAGGCGCTGGACAAAGGGCAGGGTTTCACCGAGACTCAGCAAACCTGAAAAAAGCAGGTTGGTCACACCGAGGAGTCCGACAGACACGATCACTGCTGGCAGAAGATCGCGCCGCCGCGGCTTTTCCAGCCAGATGGCATCCCGCCGGTTCAAACTCCGGAAAAACAAGATCAGACTGTAGAGCGGAATCAGGATCAGCCCGTAAAAAACAGCGATCCTGGGGTATTCGTTTAAAATCAGGGATTGCGTGTCCTGGTACTGTAGGCCTGCCGCATCTTTCTGCCAGCCTGCCATAACACTCAGCCAGGGATAACTCTGGGCATAGAGATTGGCCACGATGTCGATCACCAGGAGATGGATCAGAATCATGCTCAAGGGGACAATGAAGGTTCGCAGGCGAAGATCACGCGTCGCCATGCGTCAGGACGACCTCGTATTTGTGAATCAGGCGGCTGGGGCCGTAGGAGAGTTTGGCTTTTCTCAGGCCAGGGATCCCCAGGTCCTCTTCCCGGTTGACCCAGTCGATATCAGGCAAGATCTGGTCCAGGGTAAATTTGTTGATGGCCGCATACAGGCCTGGGTATTCAGCCTTGGCTTTTTCGACATGGATGACGCTGGTCCGGTTGTAAGGCTCGGAGGCTATGGAGAAAGCCACCAGCTTGCCATCGATGCGAATCGCCCCACCCTTGAGATGGAGCGAATCAAAATGATCGAGCAGCATCTTGACAGGACGATAGTCACTTTTGGTGATGTCGTTGCTGTCGATGCCCTTTTCAGCGCACCAGTCGAGGACCAGCTGGAGAGCCTCCTGGGCATCGTCTTGTTTCAGCGGGGAAAATTGGTAATCCGGGTAGGTGCGCAGGAAACGGTTGACATGATTGCGCTTGGCATGGAGATCTTTGCCAGACAACTGGCGCAGACTCTGGGCGTCGTAGAGATAGTCTGAGAAAGTGCGGTCAAACGCTGTCCGGATCTGATAGCCCTGCAGCTTTTCGAACAAGGGTACGTAGCTTTCGTCAATATACAGAATCCTGACAGGCCAGCCAAGCCGGTCAAACTCCGGCGCGACCGTGTCAACGATCGTCTGCAATCGATCCTGGTCCAGAGGGCCAAGCGGCATGGACATGTGCGGCGTTGTGAAAACACCGCCGGCACTGATAAAAAACAAGCAATCCGCCAGTTCAACCACCCTGTAGTCAAACCCCTCGTGCCAGGACCAGCGGGCGTCGAAGCTGGCGTCGGCCAATTCGGTCAGGGACTTATGGCGATGGTCCTGGTATCGGCTGCGGTCAGCCAATGAAAACAGAGGATAACGGTCATCAAACATGATGTCTGGCCTTTCTCAGCCGCCAGCCTCTTCAAAGCGCCGGTAGAAAAAGTCAAAGGCGTCGGCCAGTTCGGTCTTGTTCTTGATCGATTTGAAATACTGCTCACCCGTTACGTGGTGCTCAGCGCGCATGATGACAATCTCCGGTTCCTGATGGTTCCCATCGTCCGGTTCATAATTGTACATGGCAACATAATCGCGGCCATTCATCGCAAAGGAATCGATAAAGGCCATGTAATACTCATGGCCGTTATCGACATCCACGATGACAGCAAGGACATCATCCTTGGCAACCCGGCTGCGGCTGTTCGCCCCGCGCGGGTCAGGCCGCAAAGCATCAGGTCTCCGCTTCGTCGTCCTCGTTTTCATAGTCTTCTTCCTCGCAGAGACGCTCGTATTCAGCATAAACACGATCGTATTCGTCATCTGTCAGGCTGACCAGCCCTTCAGTGCCGTCCTCGAGCTCGACGACGCGCGTGATGACCATCTCGGGTTCCTGCTCATCGGTAGTGATCAGGACGCAATAATGATCATCCTCGAAAGCAAAATCGTCAGCCAGGATGAATGTGTATTCCTGGCCGGTCTCGCCGTCCACCATCGTGATGATACCATTGCCGTGTTCGTGGTCATGGTCATGGTCATGGTCATGGCCGCAATCGTCACCGCAGTCTGAATCGCAGCCTGCGCAGCCGTGGCCATCCAACATCAATTCTTCTAACAACATGGGGTTCCTCCTTGGGGGGATTAAAATCCTGCTCGCAAGATCACAGGACTTGTTGATTATATCATACTCAAATCAGGCTTTGCGCCGGCTCTCCAGGTATTCCTGCAGGATAATTTCTGCCGCAACCTGGTCCACGACAGCCTTGCGCTTCTTGCCGCGCACACCAGTCTCACGCAGCACTCTGCTGGCCAGCACGGTTGTATAGCGTTCATCACGGTAGACCACGGTGCGTCCAGTCCGGGCAGCGAGCGCTTCGCCCATCGCCCTGGCTTTGGTTTCAGATTCGCTGGTCTTGCCATCCGTACGCCGCGGCAGGCCCATGACCACCGTGGTGATCTGGAGGTCTTCGACCAGGGCAACCAGGCGATCCATCGCCCAGGCACTGTCCTGGCCATTCCAGTTGATCGTCTCAAGGCCACGGGCCGTGATACCGAGCAGATCGCTCACAGCCGTCCCGATTCGGGCGTCGCCATAATCAATGGCCAGGAAGCGTTCTGGTTTGGTGTTTGTCATAGTCTATCCTTTCTTGCTGCCTGTTGTCCGTAGCTTGGGTGACCAGCTGGGGATTCAGACCACTTTGAGGACAAAATCACGGCAGGCATACGCGCAATAGCCACACAAGACGCATCGGTCTGGATCGACCTGGACTTTGCCATCCGGGCCGGTCAGTGAAAGGGCCTGGCTGGCGCAATGGTCCACGCAGGCGCCACAACCCGTGCACCAGTCTGAGACAACCAGGCGGCGCGAGCGGCGGCGCGTGGCTGCCAGATCGGCCGGATCGACCGGAAGTCCTGAAAACAGGGCCACGTTCATGTCTATTTCGGCTTCGCTTTGCATACCAACTGCATAGGCTGCCACCTGGTCCTGAGCCAGGGCAAAAGCCAGGGCCGTGTCAAAATCCTGGAGAAAATGACCCCCGCCCAGCATTTTCATGCCATACAGGCCGAGACCAGCAGCAGCAGCTTCCCGGGTTGCCGCGACCATCTCCTCGGCCGTGCCATCGATCAAACCCAGCCCACGCCAGTTCAGCATGGGATGGATGACATCCGCCTCACGGTACAGACCGATATCGAGGTCGCGCCACAGTGCATCGCCCAGACCGAGCCTGGCCTGAGTCAACGCCCGGACTGGTTCGACCGCATGGGTGGAGATCCCTATGGCCCGGATCAGGCCTTTTTCTTTTTGTTCATGAAAATATGCAAAAGCCTCCCGATGTCCGTCCAGAGTCAGGGTGGTTTCCTGTTCATGAAGGAGAAACAGGTCAATCACATCCAGATCCAGTGCCAGTCGAGCCTGCTCAAAACTGCGCCGGGCTGTTTCTCGATCGTAGGCATAGCATTTGCTTGCGATGACAGGGGGCGTGGCAACGGTGCGCAAGGCTGCGCGAATGTGAGGATAAGTCTCATATAGCTCGGCTGTATCGACAAAATTGACCCCCCGGGCGAAGGCATGGGCGAGTAACTCACCGCCGCGCTCCGGGGACAAGTTAGCCTGGGCTGGACCCAACGTCAATGAACCATAGCAGAGCCGGGACACCTCGATCCCGGTCTGACCCAAAGGTCTTGTGGGCAAGCTCATTCGAGGGTCTTGATGTACTCGCTCAGGATCACCTCGAGCATCTCATCCCGCTCCATGCGGCGGATCACAGCCCGGGCACCATTGTGGTTGGTGATGTAGGTCGGATCACCGGACATGAAATAACCAACCAGCTGGTTGACCGGGTTGTACCCTTTCTGACGCAGGGCCTGGAGCACCTGGGACATGATTTCCCGCACTTCAAGAGAATGGTCAGCCCCAAATTCGAAACGGGTTGTTTCACCTTTTTCCACGCAGCAAGCACCTCATCTTTCTGTCGCAACCTGCAAGCCGAACCCGGCAATCGGCAAGATGGCCTAAAAAGGCCGGTTCGGAAGTGTTTTCATCTTAACATGATCAGGCAGGGTTTGCACCCGTGCAGTAGAGAAATTGCCCGTCTGCCCGGACAGGATGGACGGTGACAAGCTGGCCTGGTTCCAGTCCGGCTGCAGGTTCGATCCGAACTGGCACATAGGCAGCGGTGTAACCCTCAGCCGCCCCTTGTTCCGTCAGCGTCTCGACCAGGACCGACTGCTCGCATCCCATCTGGCTGAGATGGAACGCAACAGCCATTTTCTCGGCCAGATCCTGCATGGCTTTGCTGCGCTGGGCACTGACGGATGCCGTCACTTGCCCCGGCAGACTCGCCGCTGATGTTCCCTGGCGCGGCGAGTAGCGGAACACGTGCACGCGGGCAAATCCGATTTCTTCACAGAACTGAAGACTCTCGGCAAACTCGGCTTCTGTTTCACCAGGGAAACCAACAATCACATCGGTTGTCAGGCTGGCACCCGGGAATGCCGCGCGCAAGGACTCTGCCACAGCCCGGAACTGGCTGGTCGTATAACGGCGGTTCATCCTTTTTAGAACGGAATCAGAGCCGCTTTGCAGGGACAGATGGAAATGCGGGCATAGTTTGGGATTGGTCCTGGCCAGCTCGATAAAGGCCGGTGTGATGGACAAAGGTTCCAGTGAACCGAGACGGATCCGCTCAATCCCGCGGATCTGTGCCAGCTGGGCTGCGAGTGCCACCACGGCGTGGCTGCCCTCCCCCCGCTCCTGTCCATAGGAGCACACATGGATGCCGGTCAGGACAATCTCGCGGTAACCAGCCGCAGCCAAAGCCTGGGCTTCGGCCAGGATCGCACGTTCTTCCCGGCTGCGGATCCGGCCGCGGGCCAGGGGAATGGCGCAATAGGAGCAAAACGAATTGCATCCGTCTTCGATTTTGATATGAGCCCGGCATTCCGACTGCTGGTCGACGATCCCCAACTCTTCGAAAAGGTCTTCCTGCGGGATATCTCCAGCCACCTCTGCCGGGGCAGCCAGTTGCGCCGGATTGGCCTGGCCGGCAAGACCCAGATAGTCCTGGACCAGCTCCAGTGCCCGAGCCTTGCCCTGGGTGCCAATGACAATATCCGCATAGTCTTTGGCATTGCTCAGCTGAGCATGGCAGCCCATCGCCACCACGACTGCGTGGGGAGCCTGGCGCTTGGCGCGACGCAACATCTGGCGCGATTTGCGGTCAGCTTCACCGGTGACCGTGCAGGTGTTGATGATGTAGACATCGGCCACATCGTCAAAAGCCACGCGCTCAAAACCAGCTTGGGCAAACCGCTGGGCGATGGCATCAGTCTCATAATGATTGGTTTTGCATCCCAGCGTATGGAAGGCAGCTTTCATGGCAGGTGTTCTCCTCTGGTTCATCCGCCCCCAGGATCCGGCATGGATTGTCTGATATCAATTGACAGGTCAGGCGGGTTGAAGCAAAATACAGCTATGCGTACATTGACGATTCATCTCAAATCCATTAATGAAGTCAAGGAATTCGTCCGGATCGTGAACGACTTCTCTTATGATGTCGATCTCATCTCAGGCCGCTATATTGTCGATGCGAAATCGATCATGGGGATATTCAGCCTGGACTTGGCCAGACCGATCGCCCTTGAGATTCACAGTGACACAGCGGAAGACCTGGTCGCCCGGCTCGAGCCCTTCGCCCTGACCTGACAAGACCCACGCCAGGCAGATGAACCGGGCTTGATCGTGTCGCACCGGAGTCATGGCTTCGATCATTTCCAGCCGGTTTTCAGGAAGAACCCTACCGGCTAGTTTTTTGTGTCACCAGGACTCCCTGGTATCCTGGTCTGGCGAGACGGGATGAAGCGGATCAAAAAAGAGGGCACCAGGCCCTCTTTTCATGTTTCACTTGCAAAGACAAGATGAGGCCGGCTGATCTTATGCGCCGCGTCCGGTCATCAGGTAGAGCACCACCGTCAGAACGGCAAAAACGAGAGCTAAGATCGAGGTCAGGCGCTTGAGCAGGGAATCAATGGTACGGCCCTTGCTTTTGCCGAAAAAGGTATCCGCACCGCCGCTGATCGCGCCGAGGCCTTTGGAGTTGCCTTCCTGGAAAATAACCAGCATCACCAGGGCGATGCTGACAAGGATATCGATCACAGCGATGACAATTGCGAGTGTGTTCATGGTCTACCTCCGGATGTTGGGGCTGCACCTGCTTTGCGAACGGACAAAATCCGTTCACAAAGCACACAGTAACCGATATTTTAGCATATGAAGATCAGGCAGGCAAGATGTTTTACTTGCGGAATGTTGTTTTGATGAACTTGGTCGTTTCAGCCACAGCAAAGGGAATCAGGGACAGCGGCAGGATGGTTCCCCAGTCCTTGAGGGTGAGCGGGATCGTGTGGAAGATCGGGTCGAGGAAAGGAACATAGACAACGGCCAGCAGGAGGAACAAGGACAGTACGATTGCCTTGTTCAGGCTGGCATTGCCAAACAAGCCCAGCTTGAGCACCGGCTGGTTTTCCGAGCGGGCGCTGTAGGAACGGAACAGTTCGGCCAGGATCAGAGTGATGAAGGCATAGGTCCGGGCACCGTCATGAGGTTCGCCATTGACATGGCCAAAAATGGACAGTCCGATGTTGAATGCGGCGAAGACGGCAGCAAAGATCGCAATGCTCTGGGTCGTGATGGTGAAGATCATGTCTTTGTTGAGAATCGGCTCATTCTGGCCGCGCGGCGGCTGTTCCATGACATCGGGTTCGCCTTTTTCCTGACCCAGGGCCAGGGCCGGGAAGCTGTCGGTGATCAGGTTGAGCCAGAGCAGCTGAATCGGCAGGAGCGGGACATTAAGCGGACCCAGGATCAGGGTGCTCAGAAAGATGACCAGGATTTCGCCAACGTTGCAAGACAAGAGGAATCCGACAAATTTGCGGATGTTGCTGTAGATGATGCGGCCTTCCTTGACTGCCTGGACAATGGTGGCAAAGTTATCATCCGTCAGGATCATATCCGCAGTGCCTTTGGCAACATCGGTCCCGGTGATGCCCATCGCGACACCGATATCGGCGCTCTTGAGCGCCATGGCATCGTTGACACCATCACCGGTCATCGAGGCGATGTGCTGGTTGGCCCGCAGGGCTGACACGATACGGACTTTGTGATCCGGTGAGACCCGTGCATAGACCGATGTTTTCTCGACTTCCTGGCGCAGCGTAGCTTCATCCATTTCATCGATCTGATGGCCAGCCAGGACATGGTCCTCCGGTTTTCTCAGACCGAGGTCATTGGCGATGGCCACGGCCGTGTCTTTGTAGTCACCGGTGATCATGACAGCACGGATGCCTGCTTTCTGGCACAGGGCGATGGCATCACGAGCCTCCGGGCGAGCCGGGTCAATCATGCCCATCAAGCCAACAAAAGTCATGTCCGATTCAGCTCCGGTCTGGTCGTCACCCTCATGGGCCCGATACGCAAAAGCCAGGACACGCAGGGCAGACTGGGCCATTTCGCTGTTGGCATCCATGATTTCCTGGCGCACCAGCTCGTTCATCGGCGCAGTACCTTCAACAGTCATGACCGACTTGCAGCGGTCAAGAACAATATCCGGCGCACCTTTCGTCAGGGATACCAGGTTGTGGCCAGCAAATCCCTGGTGGAAGGTCGACATCATCTTGCGTTCCGAGTCGAACGGCAAATCACCGGTCTTGGGGTATTTCTGGTTCAGGCTGGCCCGGTCCAGGCCAGCTTTGGCAGCTGCAACAATCAGGGCACCTTCGGTCGGGTCACCCAGGATGCCCATCGCACCATCGTCCTTTTTGACCAAAGCGGCGTCGTTGCACAACAGACCGATTTCCAGCAACCGTTCCATTTCTGCAGACAAGGCCACTTTTTCACCGCTGGCCGGATGCTGCATGTCGCCTATCGGATTGTAGCCGGTGCCGGTGACCGCAATCAGCTGGTCAGCAGCAAACAGGCGGGTGACGGTCATTTCGTTCTGGGTCAGGGTGCCGGTCTTGTCCGAGCAGATCACATCGACGCAGCCAAGGGTTTCGACAGCCAGAAGCTTTTTGACGATCGCATTGTGGTCCGCCATCCGTTTCATGCCCAGCGCCAGGACAATGGTGACAACGGCCGGCAAACCTTCCGGAATCGCAGCCACCGCGAGGCTGACGGCGGTCATGAACATGTCGAGCATGTCTCCGCCCATCAGGATGCCTTGCAGGAAGACAATGGCACTGACCGAGAGACAGATGATCCCGAGCCATTTGCCCAGCTGGTCAAGGTTTTTTTGCAGCGGGGTTTTCTCTTCGCTGATTTCCTGGAGTTTGTCGGCAATTCTACCGATTTCGGTACCAGAACCGGTACCGACGACCAGGCCGCGACCCTTGCCGTAAGTGATGGCCGTGCTCATGTAGACCATGTTGTCCCGGTCACCGAGGGATGTCTTTTCCGACAGTACAACGGTTGCATCCTTCTCGACAGGCACGGATTCACCCGTCAAAGATGCTTCTTCTGCCTTGAGCGACTGACTCTCCAAGAGGCGAAGATCGGCCGGAACGATGTCGCCAGCTTCCAGCAAAACCAAGTCACCTGGCACCAGCTCAGCGGCAGCAATCAGTTGCTGTTCGCCACCCCTCAGGACACGGGCCTGCGGCGAGGTCATCTTTTTCAAGGCCTCGATCGCTTTTTCAGCCCGGCCTTCCTGAACCACACCCAGGATGGCGTTGATCAGGACGATGGCGATAATGACAGCCGCATCGATGTACTCGCCCAGAAAGGCCGAGACAAGGCTGGCGCCGATCAGGATCAGGACCATGACGTCCTTGAACTGGGCCAGCAACTTCTGCAGCATGGTCTGCTTTTTCTTTTCCTTGAGCTCGTTGCGGCCATACTTTTCCAGCAACGCTGCTGCCTGCTGCGAGTCAAGTCCCTGTTGGGGATTGCTTTCCAGCCGTTTGATCAGATCAGACAGCTGTTCCTGGTAAGGTTCCTGGTTCATGTTGTTCTCCTTTTCAAACAAAAAAGACCACCCGATCATGCTTGGCACGTTCGAATAGTCTCGCACTTCATGGCCAAGCCAGACAATGGTTGCCTTGCTGTTGACTTGGTCTCCGCCCAAAAGGCGGCTGCTACTCCCTAAGCAAAGCGACTATACCACAGATTAAAGATTAAACCAAGATCCAGGATCCGGCAATCCTGTAAAAAAGCCCTGCAGTTCCAAAATTCCCAAAAGTGCTACACTGATTAATAAGGTCCCTGTTTGTAAAAAGGGGGTGTCCCTGAATGTGTCCCATGGCGTCACCACGACCAGAACTGCCAGCCCTGGACTGGCTCCTCGAGGAAGACAATCCCTCAGTCCGATATTTCGCCTTGCGCAATCTGGTCGGACTGGACCCGGCCAGCCCGGAGATCCATCAGGCCAGGCGAGCCATCCTGCAGTCAAGCCCGGTATCGGTCATCCTCGACAAACAGAATCCGGACGGTTCCTGGGACCTCACGGAAAAATTCTACACCAGCAAATACCAAGGCACGGTCTGGACCTTGCTGATTCTGGCCGAACTGGCAGCCGATCCTACCGACGAACGGATCCGGCTGGCGTGTGAGTTCATCCTCAGCCATTCTTTCGAACCTGAAAGTGGTGGTTTTTCCTACCAGATGAGTGCCCGGACCGGTGAAGGTTTGCCCAGCGGTGTCATCCCCTGTCTGACCGGCAATATGGTCTACAGCATGATCCGGCTGGGCTATCTCGAAGATATCCGGGTTCAAAAAGCCCTCGATTGGATCATCACTCGCCAGCGCACCGATGATGGCGAAACCAGTCCGCCATCTGATCCCTATTACAAACGATACACCA
>JAQUEY010000020.1:0-14249 GCA_028684955.1 Eubacteriales bacterium | reverse complement strand
AACGGGAAGGCACACACGCTATGCTGTCGGTGATCTCCAGGCTGAAAAGGTTCAAGAAAAATCAAAAACCGCCTTGGCATCAAGCCTTGGCGGTTCTTGTGGTGCCCAGAGCCGGAATCGAACCAGCGACACGGGGATTTTCAGTCCCCTGCTCTACCGACTGAGCTATCTGGGCATAGTACAACCGGTCCTTTCGGACCGGTTGTTTGGCGACGCAGAAGGGGCTCGAACCCTCGACCTCCAGCGTGACAGGCTGGCATTCTAACCGACTGAACTACTGCGCCGTGTATGAAAATGGTGGGAACTACAGGGCTCGAACCTGTGACCCTCTGCTTGTAAGGCAGATGCTCTCCCAGCTGAGCTAAGCTCCCGAGCGGTGCACTGTTTCGAGCGCAAGACAGAGGATACCAGATCACACCATCCTTGTCAACAAGGAAATTTCAGCTAAGGCCGAACAATCTCCTGGCATTGGCGGTTGTCCGGGCAGCCACTTCTGAGATGTCACACCCCCAGATTTCGGCAATTTTGGCACCAATCAAGGGGATGTACTCAGGCGAATTGCGATGGCCGCGATGGGGTACGGGGGTCAGGTAAGGACTGTCGGTCTCGAGGACGAGCCGGTCACGCGGGCAGGAAGCGATCACCTCCAGCGCTTTGCGGGCATTCTTGAAAGTGACCGGCCCGTCAAAACCCAGATAGAAGCCTTGGTGCAGCAGAATCGCCGCAGTCTCGACACTGCCGGAATAGCAGTGGAACACGCCAGGGACGGCGCGTAAAGGGCGTCTGGCAGCAACCTCAGCGATAACCCCCAGGCAGTCCGCCGTTGCTTCGCGGTCATGGACAATCACGGGCAGGTCCAGTTCCTGTGCTAATTCGAGCTGGGCACGGAAAGCCTCGCGTTGGACATCACGTGGCGAGAAATCATAGTGGTAATCCAGCCCAATCTCGCCAATGGCTACGACAGGATGGCCCCGGTACTGGATGGCCAGCTCGCGCAGCTGCCGCAGTCCATCCGGGTTCAGAGACTTGGCATCATGCGGATGGACACCCATCGAGACCACCAGCCCCTGGCCAGGATGGCTCAGGGCCAGGTTGAGCGCGGTCTTGGAGTCTTCCAGATCCGTGCCGGGCAGTAGAATCATTTGGACCCCGGCAGCATGGCTGCGCACCAGGACCTCCGCGAGGTCCTGGGCGTAGGGGTTGCTGTGCAAATGGGCATGTGAATCGATCCATTCCAGCAACTGGAAACTGTCGCCCTTGGGCTGTTGAAAACTGCCCTTGGGCTGTTGAAAACTGCCCTTGGGCTGTTGAAAACTGCCCTTGGGCTGTTGAAAACTGCCCATGGTCAGCCGACTTCGGAACCGGATGGGACGGGCGCATCCACCGTGAGGACCTTGTAACCGCTTTCGGTTGTGGCACAGAGGATCATGCCGTGGGACATGGCGCCGCGGATCTTTCTCGGCTTGAGGTTGGTGACGACAATGACTTGTTTGCCAACCATGTCTTCCGGAGCATACGACTGGGCGATGCCGGAAACGATCTGGCGGACCTCGCTGCCCATGTCGATCTGGGAACAGAGCAATTTGTCCGATCCAGCGACTTTCTCACACGATTTGACCGTGCCGACCTTGAGGTTGACTTTGAGGAAATCGTCAAACTCGATCAGTGCAACCCCTTCCGGTGCTGCATCTGGCCCTGACACCTGGGATTTCGCGGCTGCAGGTGCAGGCTGGACGGCAGGTTCAGCTTTGACTTCGTCCTTTGGTGCGGCGCTGGCTGCAGCAGCATCAGCCTGGGACTGGAGCATGGCATCGAGCGCTGCGATTTCCTTGGCGATGTCGATGCGTGGGAAGATCGGATCGGTCTTGGGCAAGGGCTCAGTCGCCTGGTACAAGCCATAGGTCCGGGCTGATTCCCAGGAGGTCTGTTCGCCAGCTGGAATGGCCAAAGCGGACCAGATCTTGGCCGGGGTGTGGGTCAGGAACGGCTGGATCAGGATCGAGACAACGCGGATCGTCTCCGCCAGGTTGTACAGGACAGCTGCCAGGCGAGAGGCGTCGCTCTCATGTTTAGCCAGGACCCAGGGGGCTGTTTCATCGATGTATTTGTTGCTGCGGCCGACGACTTTCCAGATTTCAGCCAGCGCGCTGCTGAACTGGAGCTGGTCCATCGCGGCTTCGACTTTGTCCGGCAGTTCGCGGACCAGGTCGACCAGCTCGCTGTCCGGATGAGCCGCGAGGCGGTCTGCCGGCAAACCGGATGGGAAATACTTGCTGATCATGGCCGAAGTCCGGCTGACAAGATTGCCCAGGTCATTGGCCAGGTCGGAGTTGATCCGGCTGATCAAGGCTTCATTGGAAAAAATCCCGTCCGAGCCAAAGGGCACCTCACGCAGCAGGAAGTAGCGCACGGCATCAACGCCATACTTCTCACAGAGAACCACCGGGTCGATGACATTGCCCTTGGACTTGGACATTTTGCCGTCCTTGAACAGCAGCCAGCCGTGGCCATACACCTGCTTGGGCAGCGGGATATCCAGGGCCATCAGCATCGCAGGCCAGATGATCGTGTGGAAACGGACGATCTCCTTGCCGACCAGCTGGACATCAGCCGGCCAGTAGCGGGCCATGTCTCCGGTCAAGGACGGGTAGCCGAGCGCGGTGATGTAGTTGGACAGGGCATCGATCCAGACGTAAACCACGTGCTTGGGATCAAACGGCACCGGCACACCCCAGTCAAAGGTCGTCCGGGACACGCACAGGTCCTCGAGACCAGGGCGCAGGAAGTTGTTGAGCATTTCATTGGCGCGGGCAACCGGCTGGATGAAATCCGGATGCTCTTCGAAGAGGCGGATCAGGGCATCCTGATACTTGGAGAGGCGGAAAAAATAACTCTCTTCCTTGGCCTTCTCGACTGGGCGGTGGCAGTCCGGGCATTTGTGCTCCACAAGCTGGGTTTCGGTCCAGAAGGATTCACACGGGGTGCAATACCAGCCTTCGTATTCACTCTTGTAGATGTCGCCTTTGTCGTAGAGTTTCTGGAAAATGTCCTGGATAGCCTGAACATGATGGTCATCCGTGGTGCGGATGAAACGGTCATAGGAAATATCAAGCAGCTGCCAGAGCTCCTTGATCCCAGATACAATATGATCGACATAAGCCTGCGGGGTGACCCCCTTGTCCTCGGCTTTACGCTGGATCTTCTGGCCGTGCTCATCCGTGCCCGTCAGGAACATGACATCAAACCCCTGCAAGCGTTTGTAGCGGGCCATGGCGTCCGCTGCCACAGTCGTGTATGAATGTCCGATGTGCAGTTTGTCACTCGGATAATAAATCGGGGTGGTGATGTAGAATGTCTTGTCCATGAGGGCCTCCTGTCAGGCTGATTACGGTATTATATCGTCTTTGCCGGGCTTTGTGAATTTATTCAAGATGCTGGAGCTGGGTCTTTGCGCCCGTTTTTATTGAGATTCACCCAATTCAATCTCCTGGATCTGGATGGCCAGGGCGTAGAGCTCATTTTTCTTGCCGCCTGTCTGAGTCGCGGCTTCACGGGCGGCTTCCTTGACGGACATGCCCTGTCCAAGCAGCTGTTTAAGCAGATCTATGGCTGCTGCGGCATCACTAGGGGTACCCTCTGATCCAGAACGGCCCGTCACGGTCGGATGCTCGGGCAAGCGCCGGGCCAGGGCAGTCATTCCTTCGAGGACGATGACAAATTCGCCGCGTGGTTCATTGGTATCGTAGTAGTCAGCCAGTCCTTGAACGGTGCCACGCAAAAACTCTTCGTGCTTCTTGGTCAGTTCGCGGCCCAAAGCGACCAGACGGTCACCAAATCCGAGCGCGATCAGCTCCTGTAAAGTTTTTTTCAGGCGGTGCGGGGCTTCATAGAGGACCATGGTCCGCAGCTCTTTCTGCAGTTCCTGCAGACGGGCTTTGCGGGCTTTGCGATCTGCGGGCAAAAAGCCCTCGAAGGCGTAGCGCTCGGTCTCCAAGCCGGACCCAGCCAATGCAGTGACGGCAGCCGAAGGCCCAGGGATCACCAGTACAGGCAGATCGGCCGCCACGCACTCGGCGACCAGGCGACCGCCGGGGTCACTGATGCAGGGCATGCCTGCGTCTGATACCAGGGCGATGGATTGTCCCGAGCGCAATTTCTCGATCAGCTCGAGACCTTTGCTGGCCTGGTTATGCTCATGGTAACTGGTCAAGGGTTGGTGCAGGCCAAGATAGGACAGCAATTGCCGGGTGCGCCGCGTGTCCTCGGCTGCGATCAGGTCGACCTGGGCCAGCACTTCGATGACACGGCGTGACAGATCTCCCAGATTGCCAATGGGAGTGCCGACAAGAATCAGGGTGCCGCGGGGGAGAGTGCTGGCTGATTCAGATGTTGTTTGCGTCATGGGTTTAATCTCCATAAATTTTGCGCGTTTCAAGGCTAGGCTGGCCGGGAGATCCATTCACAAGGAGGTCCGGCAAAAAGCGGAAAGATCCTGGGCGACCATGCAAGCGGCCTGCGACCAGAACGCTGGTTGGTGCGCGTCCAGGCAAAGGGACAACTGCACGCAGGGCGACCGGTTCGATCCGGTTCTGGCGCATGGCAGAAAAGATGTCCGGGAGATTGGCGGGGCGCTGGACGAGAGCGATCAGGCCACCCGGTTTGAGCCAGCATGCGGCAGATTTCATCAGATCATCATGAGTCAGCGTCGTCATCTCGACAGCCGTTCGCCATTCCTGCGCCAGGACAGGGTCGTCTGGCAGCCGGGCCGGCGGCAGATGCCGCCTGGGGTCACGGTAAGGCGGGTTGCTGACCACCAGATCAAGGCTGGCTCTGGGGAGCAAGGTCTGGTCTCGGATATCCCCATGAAGGGCTGTGCAACGGACGTCCAGCTGGTTCAGAAGAAAATTCCGCTCGAGAACCGCACTGGACCGGGAACTGATTTCAATCGCCGTCAGCCGGACCTGAGGCAGACGCCCTGCCAGCAAGACACTCACCGCACCACTGCCGGCACCCAGGTCGGCCGCCTGCACCTGCTTTTTGCGTTTGACAAGATCAGCGGCAAAAGCAGCCAGGAAGACAGAATCTTCACCGAACCGGAACCCGTTGATTTTCTGAAGCAGCCGCAGGCCATCGCGCTGCAGGTCTTCCAAAGTCTCATCATCTGGAAGGATGTAGTCATTCACTTATCCACCGTCCCATGAAAAACAAAAAGGGAAAGCACTAGGCCTTCCCTCATTTGCCGGGGCAATCCGGACCTGGATCAGCCTGCAGAAATGGCTGAAACGGGGCATGCAGATTCGCAGGCACCGCAGTCGATGCAGGTATCTGCGTCGATCACGTACTGGCTGGCACCAGCCGAAATTGCACCGGTCGGGCACTCGCCTTCGCAAGCGCCGCAGGAAATACAAGCGTCAGAAATTTTGTAAGCCATGGTTGAACACCTCCCGTTCGAACACGATTTTAGCACCCGGATGGGGATCCGGCAAGCTCCGGCAAGGGTTGGCCGCCGGACAGGTTCAAATGCTGCCTAGACCTCTGGGGCAGAGGCTCGCGGCTGCGCGGCAGATGATTTGCCCTTGCCGCCACATCCGCTGCATTTCTTGTTCGGTTTACCGCCGACGATTTCCACTTCAGCATTGGGCAGGGTGATCAAGTCAGCTTCACCGCCACGGTCCAGGCGCACGGTGACGGTTTCTTTGAGCAAATTGATCGCTTCGACGACACCCAGACCTTCTGCAGTCTTGACCTGGTGGCCGGGTCGTGGCATCCGGGCATGGGCATCCTCGTAGGCATCCTGTTCATATTTCAGGCAGCACATCAAGCGTCCACAGGCACCGGAAATTTTGGCCGGATTCATGGACAAGCTTTGCTCCTTGGCCATTTTGATCGATACAGGAACGAAATCTGTCAGGAAAGAGCAGCAGCACAAGACACGGCCGCAAATCCCGAGGCCACCCACCATGCGCGCTTCATCGCGCACGCCGATCTGGCGCAGTTCGATCCGGGTACGGAAAATCGCTGCGAGATCCTTGACCAGTTCGCGGAAATCGACTCGTCCATCCGCTGTGAAATAAAAGACAATCTTGCGGTTATCAAAGGTGTACTCCGCACTGACCAGACGCATGTCCAGTCCGCGGGAGGCAATCTTGTCAGCGGCAATCCGGAAGGCTTCGCGTTCTTTCTGACAGTTGGCATCGTAATGATCCATGTCATCGTTCGTTGCCTGGCGCAGGACTGGCTTCAGGGGCGCTGGCAGGCGTTCTTCAGGCAATTCGAAAACCTGTTCAGCGACGATGCCCAGTTCAACTCCCTGGGATGTTTCAACGATGACCGCGTCGCCAGTCTTCAGGGGCAGACCGGCCGGGTCGAAATGATAGGCTTTACCGGCGCCGTGAAAACGGACTCCGACTACTTTAGGCATGAATGAGCTCCTTTCTGAGCGTCAATAAAAGATGGCAGGCCAGTCCTTCAAAACTGGCATTCAGCGCCAGGCCACGCCGGGCAGCTGTGATCGCAGCAGCAGCACGCATCAGCCCAGGGACAGCGGCCTGGCGCTTCTTTTCATCTGGAATCGCCAGCTGGGCGAGCTGGTCGGGATTGGTCAGGTGACTAGGGTCCCTAGTCATGGCAATCACAATCTGGTCCCTGACCAGACTGGCCAGGATGTCGAGCAGGACGTCGGCCCTGGCCCGGTTGGCATCAAAAAAGGCAAAACCAGTCGTCAGTGCCTGGGAACGGCTGATGGATCCGAGTCGATGGTAGAAATCGATGGTCTCCCGGCGCAATTCGGAAAACCAGGGGCTGGATATCAGGTTGATGGCAGCACCTGGCACACCGTTGGCATACCGGGCATGAAAAGCGAGGGTCTGGGCATCCGGTACAGGCTGGCCACTGACCTGCCATTCGCGCACCAGGATCTCAACGACCTCTTCGTCACTGTAACGCTGCAGGGAGAGGGCGGTCAGACGTGACAGAACCGTCGGCAACAAACGCTCGATCCCCGAAGCCATCAGGATGAATGTGACAAAATCCGGTGGTTCTTCGAGGGATTTCAACAGCGTATTCTGGCCCTGCTCATTCAGGAAATCCGCATCGATCAGGTACACTTTGCGCCGGCCAAACTGGGGCCGCAAAGCGATATCAGCCTGGATTGTCTGGCGCACGCGCTCGACTTTGATCACTTTGTCGGCTGGATCAAGCAACAAAGTCCTGAAATCCGGATGGGCCTGGTGGTTGAAATGGCGACAAGAATCACAGATCCCGCAGCCACCGTCTGGTGTAGGAGCCTGGCAGAGTAAAGCCTGGGCAAAAGTCTGGGCAAAGGTAGATTTGCCGATACCAAGCGGGCCGCTCAAGATATAAGCGTGCCCCGGTTCACTCCTTAAGATTGAACCGAGGCGCACCTTCAAGTCAGACTGTCCGACAAGGGAGGCAAAACCCATGTCACATTTTCTCGAAATGTTCGACGTTGAGAACAAAGACCGTGGCGCCGCCAACCATCACTTCGACCGGGTACGGGATGTAGGATCCACCCATGGACGACGGTGTGACATTGGTATTGATCGCGGCCTGACGGCTGCTGGAGAACTTTCTGATGATGCCGAGCACCTCTTCCAGCTGGGCCTCCTCGACGACGATCATCAGGGTCGTGTTGCCAGAGCGCAGGAATCCGCCCGATGAATTGAGCTTGGTCACGCGATAGCCTGCCCGGTTGAGCTCGGCCATCAGGCGCGGGCTGTCTTCGTCATGGACGATTGAGAAAATGAGTTTCATAATGCCAGGTCCCCCTTTAAATGACTGATGATGGTTTTGTGGATCTCGGACACACTGCAGTCTGCATCGATCCGGACCATGCGGTCTGGTTCCTCGAGCAGGATCGCCCGGTAACCAGCCTGGGTTCGGATCATGAAGGCAGTGTCTTCCCCGTCCAGCCGATCGGCCTTCCCAGGCCGGTTAGCCAGACGCTGCAGAGCAACTGGAATGCTGACATCGAGCAAGAACGTCTGGTCCGGACGCAAACCACCCGTTGCAATCGCCTGCAGCTGCCGGATCATCCCCCGGTCGATCCCCCTGCCGTAACCTTGGTAAGCCGTGGTCGAGTCATAGAAACGGTCACAGATTACAAAAGTCCCTGCAGCCAGTGCCGGTTCTATCACCTCTCGGATGATCTGGGCCCTGGCTGCTGCAAACAGCAGCAGCTCTGTCTCCATGCACATCGCCGTGTTGGCCTTGGCCAGGAGAATCGAACGGATCGACTCGCCAATGGCTGTGCCCCCGGGCTCTCTCAGGGACAGGACCGAACGGCCCTGGAGCCTGAGCCAGTCGGCAGCCTGATGGGCCTGGGTCGACTTGCCAGAACCATCGATCCCCTCGAAAGTGATCAGAAGACCTCTCGAGGTTGGATGTAACTGGCCTTTTCCAAGTTGCTTGTCGTCATTATACATCATCTGGGCTCCAGAGAAAATCTCAAACGACGACTCGAATCGAATCCTGGTCGACGCCGGACAGGTTGATTCCATTGTTGCGCAAGGCTATAAGCAAATCAAGCCGTGGCCGGTCCATGCGTTCTCCCGGCAGCAGCAAGGGAATCCCAGGTGGATAGGGGGCTAAGGCTTGCGCCATGACGGCGCCTTCAGAATCAGCCAGCGGGACTGGGGTAACTGTTTCTGGACGGAGCAGAACATCACCTGGCACAAGCACACGCTCCGGTGGCTGGACCAGCAACTCCAGCCAGCTCTGCTCCAATTTCTGCAGCATTACAGGTTCACCGGAGTTATCGTTTTGCGAGGTTGCCCGGCAGCTGCGCAAAGCCTGGCGCAATCGTTCAAAGTCTTCGCTGGGCTGATCCAGCGAGGGGATCAAGACCAGCCGTGTCAGGTCCGCAAGCTCGATATCGATTCCCTGCCCACTGAGCTGCCGGGCCAGTTCCGTAGCAGGTCTGGCCACAGGATCCCGCGATCGGATGACAATCCTCAGAGGGTCACGGAACTCACCGCGGACCGGATTAGCTGCGGCAGGCGAAACAAGATACTCCGGCCACAAGGTTGTAGCCAGGTCCTGGATCGCTGCAAGGGTTTTTTCGACCTGTTCCAGACCCTCTGTTTCCAGATAGGCGCGGGCAAAATCGAGACTCGCGGCAATCGCAAAAGAGGGGCTGGACGTCTGGAAGATCTTGAGTGCGGTTGTGATGCGATCTGCCGCCAGTGGGTTTCGAACGAGCAAAGCTTCTGCCAAGTGGAGATACCCGCCTTGGGTCAGGGCGGGCAACGTTTTGTGAGCACTTTGGACACAGGCATCCGCACCACTGGCCAGAGCCGTTCCAGGAAAAAGGCCGGGGGCAACTGCAAAGTGGGTCCCATGTGCCTCATCGACCAACAGCAGCAACCCGGCCTGGTGAACAACATGACTGATGGCAGTCAGGTCCGCGCAGCGACCATAATAGTCGGGGCTGGTCAGGAAAACAGCTGCGCTGTCTGGATGCAGCTGGATGGCTTCAAAAACCATGGGCACGGATACGACCGGGAGAAATCCGAGCGGATCAGGTAACACAGAACGCGGAAATTCCAGCCAGACCGGCTGGATGTCTAAAAGCGCTATGGCATGGCTGACAGCCACATGACAGGTCCTGGGGAGGATGACTTTCCGGCCACGCCCGACCAATCCTGCCAGAAGTGTCAAGATGCCCCCAGTAGCTCCATTAGTCAAAAACCAGGTCTTGCCGGCACCAAAGCAGCGCGCAGCCAGCTCCATGGCTGCACGGGCTGGTCCAGTCGGTTGGTGCAGATCATCGGTTGCAGCCAATTCCGTCGTGTCCAGGCTAGCCAAACCAGACCGGATAGACTCAGGCCAGCTCAGGCCAGAGCGATGGCCTGGCATGTGAAAGGAAATCCGTCCGGTTTGTGTATGTTCGAGCAGGGCTGCCAACAAGGGCGTGCGGGTGTCAGAAATCAAGTTTGATGTTGTGGATCGATGCAATTTCGAGCCAGATCTCTTTTTCAAGCCGTTCATTATCCCTATGAATATCATCAAAAGTTTCTTCGGCTTTGATTTTTTTCTCCCAGCGATGGCTGCGATCAGGTGCAGACGCGATCTGGCGCTCCCTGGTTTCCGGGCGTTCCCGGGTCTCCCTGAGCTCCGAGCGGTCTCTGGTCTCAGGACGTTCCCGGCTCTCCGCACGTTCTTTTGCCGGTTCCGGACGTTCCGTCCGCTCAAGACGGGCCTCTGCTTTCGTGTCCGGACGAGTTTCCGGACGGTTGCGAGGCTGCTCACTGGCCTGGGGTCGCTCCCGGGCAGCTTCAACAGGGCCTTGGCGAGTCTGGGAAGGCTGTCCTGCAGGACGTTGATCGAGACGGTCTTTAGGGGGGCGGCGCTGCTGGCCAGGGGGGGTGGTCATGGGGACAGTTGTTGCCTGGCCGGGTTCACGATTGGGGTTGGAATTAGGTTGGCGGCGCGGTGGACGATTGCCATTGCGCGGATTATCACGGCGAGGTTCACGGCCGGGCTGGGTCTCCCGGTTATCCCGTGGCTGCTCCCGCCGCGCTTCACGTGGTTCGCGTGGCTCGCGTGGTTCACGGAGTTCACGTGGCTCGCGATTTTCAGGCCGTGCCTGACGGGGCTCCGAACGCTCCGGACGCTCCGTGCGCTGGACAGGACCGGCTGCTGGCTGACCCGGATTGGACGGTGTTCTGCCCGCCTGCGGACTCCGGGGCGGGTTAGTCGGGCCAAAATGCCGGAAATTGCGTTTGCGGTTGCCTGGTCCACCTGAGCCGGGGGCAGGATTATTCATTCGTTCGTATCCTCCAAGATAAAAAGCAGGTTGCTTTTAACATTGTTCGTGCCTATTTTAGTCGTTTTCAGGGGAGCTTACAAGTAAACCTTACAGCTGGGGTCGGCTGGACAAGTCCTGTTTCCAGCTCACGCAGCGGGATCTGGACAAACATCCGCTCCTGCATCCTGGGGTGCGGCACTGTCAGTCGCGCCGATTGTGTCATGAGATGGCCATAGGTCAGAAGATCGATGTCAAGGGTTCTGGGACCCCAGCGAACCAGTCTTTCGCGGCCAAACCGGGTTTCGAGCGACTGACAGAAGGATATCAGACTGAATGGATCAAGGGTCGTTCGGATCCGGACGACCAAGTTCAGGAAATCTGGCTGATCGAGCAGCCCGACGGGCGAGGTCTCATAGACAGAAGAAGTCCTGACAAGTTCGATTTCCGGATGACCAGACAGATGCAAGACAGCCTGGCGCAAGGTCTCCAGACGATCACCCAGATTGGTGCCCAAAGACAGATCCGCCTGGGTCATGAGACCAAAATCCCCACGGACACGGGTGATCGTGATGCCTGCACTGGTAAAGGGTCCCGGCAAAGGTGCCTCTGGTTTCCGGACTGTCACCGTCACAGCCATCAGGGTTTCATGGTCTAAAAGCAGCTGCTGTGCGATGCTGCCAGCGAGTCGCTCAACCAGGCCGAATTGCTCCGTCTGGATGATCTGGCTGATTCGTTCATAGGCGGCCGCATAACTGATGGTCTGTTCCAGCCGGTCAGTTCGTGATGCCTGGACGGGCATGACAGACAAAGACAGATCCACCACAACAGGTTGGGGATGCACCTTTTCGTGCTCCAGCACACCGATGTGCGTCACAAAAGTCATGCCTTCGATGAAAATGCGATCAAAATCCGGCTGGAAACTGGTCATGGAATCCTCCTGGGTTACTGGCCGGAGCGGCGCAGAATGGCATCGCTGACACGGACAGCTTCAGCTACCGGTCCTACATCATGGACGCGGACAAAATCAGCGCCGCGGGCAATCGATACCACAGATGCTGCAATCGTTCCATTGAGCCGTTCAGACACGGGTTTGCCCAGGATGTCGCCAATGAACCGCTTTCGTGATGGACCAACAAGGACTGGCAGTCGCTCACATGCATCCACCTGGATCTGTTCCAGAGAATTGATCAGATCCAATGACTCTTCCGTAGTCAGCCCAAATCCGATGCCTGGGTCCAGGATGATCCGGGACCTGTCCAACCCCAGAGCTAAAGCCTGGCCTACGCCCATGCTCAGGTACAATCTGGTTGCCGCCAGAAGATCCAAGCCAGAAAACCGGCCAGCAATTGCCTCGTCCAGCCTGGGCATGTTGGTAAAGCCTGCTGCAGCCGGATGATCTTTACGATAGAGGACCGGATTGTGCATCAGGACAACACCCGCTCCGTGCCAGGCCACAACCCGAGCCATGGCTGGATCACCCAGAAGTCCCGTGACATCATTGACGATGGTCGCACCAGCTGACAAGGCCGCCTCAGCCACCTCAGCCTTGTAAGTGTCAACAGACAAAGGCACCTGGCAAGTCCGGGACAACGATGTAATCACCGGAACAATGCGTTTGATTTCTTCAGCCACGGCGACCGGTTCAGATCCTGGCCGTGTCGATTCCCCACCTATGTCCAGGATGTCCGCGCCCGCTGCAATCAGGTGTTCAGCCTGCTCAATGGCGGCTGGCAGCGAATCGAAGCGGCCACCGTCCGAAAAGGAATCTGGAGTGACATTCAGAATACCAACCACATAGGTCCGGCAGCCCAGGGGCAGCCGATGAGAACCAGCTTGGAAAACAGGGCGGGATGGTGTCATGTGTGATGGATCAAAGCCAATGCTTCAGCCCGGCTGCGGGCATCTTTCTTGCACAGGCCACGCAGGGCAGATGTCACGGTCTTGGATCCTGGCTTTTTAATCCCGCGCATGGTCATGCACAGATGCTCCGCCTCCACGACGACAGCCACACCGAGGGGCGCGACAGCCTCGACGATGGTGTCCGCGATCTGGGAGGTCAAGCGCTCCTGCAACTGCGGCTTTTTGGACATCATGTCCACAATCCGGGCGATTTTCGACAATCCCAGGATCCGGCCCTGGCTGGGAATGTACACCACATGCGCCTTGCCAATGAAGGGCAGCAGATGGTGTTCACACATCGAATAAAAGGGGATATCCCCGACCAGGATCATCTCATCATGGTCCTTCTCGTTGAAAACCTTGATCGAGTTCTCGATCGGCTCATGCAGGCCGGCAAAAATCTCGCTGTACATGCGGGCAACCCGCTGGGGTGTCTCCACCAGACCTTCGCGATCCGGATCTTCACCGATCGCCAGGAGGATTTCACGGACAGCGCGCTCAATCCGCGGCAAGTCCATCGGTTGGTTGTTCATGTTTCTCCTGTCAATTCATGGCCGGTTTTGTGCCGCAGCACCATCCGGCGGTACTCCATCGGGGTCATGCCGATGTGTTTGCGGAAAGCCGCATTAAAACGTTGCGGGCTCGAAAAGCCCACCTGGTCCGCAACGCCACTGACTTTGATGTCTTTTTGCTCCAAGAGTTTGCAGGCATGCTCCACCCGGATCTGCATCAGGAAAGCCATGGGCGAGAGACCTGTTTCATCGCGGAAAGCCCGGGTAAAATAACCCTGGCTCAGGAAAACGTACCCAGCGACCTCAGCAACCGAGATGTCACGGTCGTGGTTTTCAATGATGAAATCCCGGGCAATCCGGACCAGTTCCCTGGCTTTGCCCGTACGAACGCGAAGGCTCTCTTCCCATTCTTCTCGCAGACCCCTGGCCAAGGTTACCAGAAGTTCCATCGCCAGAAGCTGCATCATCAGCTCCTGCCCATAGGACTCCAGCCGATTCTCCCGCAAGATCCGTTCCACCAGACTGGCGATGTCCTGCCGGCTCTTGCCCCGGATCAGGATAAAAGGATCCTGCGCCCTGTCGTCTGTTGCCGGTTCACTCCCGGTCGCAAAGCTGAGGAACTTCTCCAGGCTTCTTGGTTCGATGTCGGTGGTGCGAAACTGGAAACCCGACTGGGCCAGCTGATCATGGGGTGGCAGGGGCAAGGTGTTGGGCTGGGCAAAACCGAAATATACGGCAACTATTTCGACAAATCCATCCAGAGCCCTGAGCGAATGAGTAACACGCGGCCGAATGACCAGTGAGCTGCCCTTATCGACAACGACTTTGCGGCCCTCCAGGTCAAACTCAGCCCGGCCACTGCGCAAATAAACCAGTTCATGATGATCATGCCGGCTCGGAGCTGAAAAAGAAGCTCCCTTTTCAAAGGAGCGTTCCAAGCCCTTGAAAACAACCGGGATGGCTCCGGCGGCTTCCAGGATTCCTCTTTCGACTGCAGGTAGTAGATCTTCAAACATTGTGCATCACCTGCCATCCAATATACCAGAACAAACAGGCTTTTCACAGTAGAC
>JAQUEY010000019.1:16453-27686 GCA_028684955.1 Eubacteriales bacterium | reverse complement strand
ATCAAACTAACTAAGTACGTGCGTGAATTTTCAAAGAGCACCGTTCTGACTCTTTTCAATAATTCAACTCCTTGACTATTCTCCGCCAATTTTTGTTCTGATTGGCTGAGGAAGCCCTTGAGCCTAATTATTATCAAGTCTTGAATGATCAGTGTTCGAATTTGCTTCGGGCCACGCCCCATGTACTCAATTTCGAACTTGCTGACCGCTTCGCTGATCTTTGCTTCAGCTTGTCCCTTTGTCATTACACCACCTCGATCGAACATGAGTTTACCACATATCATTCTTCGGGTCAAGAATAACTTGTTAACAAAAACGTTAGTTTGCAAGTTTCAGTTTTTTGTCTTGCATGATATTTATTTGTAGGGGCGATAATTGCCACATATTCAGTCTTTCATGCATAATTGAAATCCTTGTTATGCATTGGCATAATTCATGACCACTTAATATTATAGATGAATTATAAATAGTGAGCCAAAATTATTCGCAAGTTACCAATTTCCGTTCCGTCTTTAAACCGGAAGGTCAGCTGACCAGTCTTTGACACCAAAACCCGATCGATCGTAGCCATCCATATCTTGTTGTTGAAGGAATCAAGCGCATGCTTTTTCGCTGCAGATTCTTGATGAAGATATCCAGCACGATTCTTTTATGCTGCTTTTCTGATTTTTGCTCGTCAAGCTTGGCTATTCGCTCCATCGCGGTATGGTAACGCTGCTGATAAGCACTGTAGCGCTCGTTGAATTCTTTCGATGTCAAGCCGCCATGAGCATTTTCGGAGATGATCTTGCGGGATAGTTCAGTGATAACCTCGATCTCTCGATGCAAATTCTCTAGTTCAGTATCGATACCAGCGCAATCACACAAGACCTGATGGGCCAGCCGACAGATCCGCTATCGATCAACATTTTTCCATACGGTCTATGTCTCTTTGTATTCAGACATGTTTACATCCTGGTAGTCTTTAATGCAATCGTTGAAATCAGCCAAAAACTCATCCAGATATGCTTTGAGAACCGCCAACAAAGCACATGCCTTGATAAACATTGGCGGCATTTCCATATCTAGCGCCTTGATTATTGAATACAAAAAGTAGTAGGCAGCACGAACTTCATTTTCTGCGATCAGATTAGCCAGATGATCATAGAACAAATGGATATCGTATTGTTCTTCAGCCAGCTTATCAACCATCTCGGTGGTGAAGGTGCCGGTTCTAATATTGATCATATTGATATCCGGATTACCATTTTGATAAATAAGTCCTTTACTTTGGAGGTCTTGCTTGAGTCTCGAATGATTAGGTTCGGCGAAAAGTGATAAGTGATCTAGTGCAGCGTAATCCATATGAGCTCCTCTCGATATAATTATATTAATGTATTTTATCGGTCATTTTTACTAGATTTTAGAGGGTCGTTTTGAAGTTCGGCAACATTTTCGGCAACATTCTCGAAAATTATGAATAAAGGTGAATAATCGGTTTTGTGAAATTTCTTTGAATTCTCGGCAACAATGGCAACATTTTCTTGATTGATCAGGATAACCTCTACTGGACCTGCATCCCCCTGAAATGGCAGAACCCCTGAAAACACGATGTTTTCAGGGGTCCTTGGTCTTTCTGGCGGAGAGTTAGGGATTTGAACCCTAGTTACGCTTACACGTAAACATGATTTCCAGTCATGCGCCTTCGACCGCTCAGCCAACTCTCCGTATGATAAATATTCAGTTATTTGTGTTTTTATGCTCTAATGCACACAATTTCCAGTCATGCGCCTTAGACCAGCTCAGCCATCTCTCCAGGCTCTTGTGGTGCGGTTTAGCGACACGCATCGCAAATAGTACCATCGATGATCATAAATGTCAAATGGGCCTCAAAATCGGCTCTTTGGGTTTTTGGTGTTTTGGTTCAGTGATTATGTTGATGGTGGGTATCTGGTGTGTGCCGGTGGGTGTGCTCGTGTGCTTCGTGGGTGTGGAAATGGCTGTGTTCGGGGTCCTGTGCATCAGGCCGGTCATGGCTGTGGGTGTGATGCCCATCATGATGGTGATGGCGATGGTCATGGGCTAAAGGTTCATGCCAGTGGGCATGCTTGTGGTGCTCGATTGCAGCGAAAAAGGCGCCGAGCAGCATGATGGCCAGGGCGATCACAAACGAGGCTGACAGAGGCTGGCCGTAGAGGATGATTGACAAAAGCACACCGATAAAGGGAGCAATCGCGTAATAGGCACTGGTTCTGGCGGCACCGAGGGTGCGTTGAGCTGACACATAGAAATAGATGCTGAGGCCATAGGCGACAAAGCCGAGCAGCAAGGCCAGGCTGATGGCCAGGACATCGGTGCTGACCTGTCGCATCGCCACGGCAAGGATCAAGGCTCCGGTACCGGATCCGAGTCCTTTGATCACGACGATCTGCATCGGGTCTTTCAGGGAGAGTTTTCGGGTGAAGTTGTTTTCAAAGCCCCAGCACAGGCAGGCCAGGATGGCAAACAGTGAGCCGATGGAAAAGGACAGGCTGCTAAGATCTTCGAAGGACAAGATGAAGCTGGCGGTTGTTATCAGGGTGATGGCCACCCACAAGGTGCGCCCGATTGCTTCGCGAAAAATGGCCAGGGCGATGAGCGTTGTGGCGACGATCTCGAAATTGTTAAGTAGGGACACATTGGCCGCTGTCGTCAACGTCAGGGCGAGCATCAGGAAAACAGGCGCTGCAATGTCGAGCAAGATCATGCCCAGGATAAATGGGAGTTCCCGGCGAGTCAGCCTGGCTTCGCTGCTTGGACGTGTGGCGATCGATCGGCTTAGATTGACCAGCAGCATGCCCAGTCCAGCGCCGAGATAGAGCAAGGCCGCCATTAGCGTTGGTGGAAGGTGCTCAAGCAGCCCTTTCGATACAGGTGAACTGATGCCGTACAGCGCAGCAGCGAGGATGGCCAGGCCGACAGCACGCTTTTGACTCATCCCATGACTCCTTTCGTGAAGCTGCTATAATAGGTCCATGAAAAAAATGATTCATGTCCTGATTCGAGGAGTATCGATCATCCTGGCTCTGGCCATAGTCCTGGTTGTTGTGGTACTGGCAATCGATGCACAGGTTTCATCGGTCGGCCAGAACCGCCTGGTCACATTGGAGGACGCACCGGTCGCGGATTGCGTGATTGTCCCTGGGGCACAGGTATTGGCCAATGGTACGCCAAGCCAAATGTTGCAGGACCGGCTCGATGTGGCACTTCTGTATTACAACAGTGGCAGGACGGACCGGATCCTGGTGTCTGGTGACAATGGCCAAGTGGAATACAACGAGGTCATTGTCATGCGCAATTACCTGCTGGCGCATGGTGTGCCCATCGAGGTGATTTTCATGGACCATGCAGGGTTTGACACCTATGACACGATGTATCGGGCTCGGGATATTTTCCTGGTAGATAAGGCTGTGGTGGTAACGCAGGAATTCCATCTGCTAAGGGCCTTGTACATCGGCCAGGAACTGGGGCTGGAGGTTCATGGCGTGGCCAGTGATCCGCGTCCGTATGCTGGAGCGGACTATTACCGGCTGCGTGAATATCTGGCCCGGTTCAAAGCATTTCTGGATTGTCAGTTCAATTCCAAACCTACCTATCTGGGCGAGACGATTCCAATTACGGGAGATGGGCGAGCGACTCTGGGTTAGTTTTCTGTCAGTCGTGGATGCGGAAGTGGACTTTGTAGGTTGTTAAGCATTTGTCGATGATTTCGACGGCATGGGAGCGGTCTTCTACTTCCTGGAGGCTGGTGTCGGTGTGCTCTAAAGATTTGTACACCGAGAAGAAATGCTGGATTTCGGAGAAGACATGCTTGGGCAGGTCGGTGATGTCTTTCCATTGGTTCATCTGTGGTTCTTCAAAGGGGATGGCGATGATTTTTTCGTCGAGTTCGTCGTTGTCAGTCATGGAGAAGACGCCGATCGGATAACATTCGACGAGGCACATCGGCTGGAGCTGCTCCGTACACAGGACGAGGACGTCGAGCGGGTCACCGTCATCGGCCAGGGTGCGCGGGATGAAGCCGTAATTGGCCGGGTAGTGGGTCGAGGTATACAGGATGCGATCGAGCTTGAGCATACCGGTGGCCTTGTCCATTTCGTATTTCTGCTTGCCGCCCTTGGGGATCTCGATCACGGCGATGAATTTCTCAGGTTTGATCCGGGAATCGGAAATGTCATGCCAGATGTTCATGGTTTTTCTCCTCTATATCTTTCTCTCTTTGCTGGGTCCAGTATAGCAGAATCCAGATTGTCTGTGCTTCATTACTTTGTTAATTTCGCCTGTTTTTTCAGTCAATCTTTGTTGATATTGCCTATTTGGGCCAGAGGATGTGGTGAGCGGTCATCATGCGCTCGACCAGCATGGCCATGGTGCGGATTTCACCCACAAGCAGGGGCTCTTGGGGGCAGTAATGCTGCAGGCTCATCGAACAAACAAGAATTTCGGTCCGTTTCTTTTGCAAGTCCTGGAGAATCTTGAAAACGGGCGAATCCTGCCGGGTCAGTTGCACAGCTGAATTGTACAGGATCAGGGCTTCGGGTGGTTTGGGCTGCTCGTCAAGGGCCATGAGGAAGGATTTGAGTAATTCCAAGCCCAGAGCCGGGTCGCCTTCGCCGAGTTTGTCTGCGCCGAGAACGATGGTGACAGGTTCGGCTGGATTTTCACTGAAGAGCTGCAAAGACTGGGGCAGTTTGATCGGTCCGGCTGTAACAGTAGGCTGGGCTATGGTGGTTTTACTGTTACCGGAGTGGCTGTATTGGGCTTCCAGGTTCTTTTTTTTCAAGGGATCCCTTCTTTCTGGGTCTGGGTCTGGGTCAGAGTTCGAGGCCACATCGCAAGGAGGCAATAAAGAGGTCACCGGTGTCAGTTGTTTTTCAGATCGGTCCGGCCGTTGAGCTGGCGGATCGCCCGTGGCAGAGCATCTTTGCTGTTTTTCCAGTCAGCCTTGGCATTGCGGTAATCGAACTTGAGGGTGAACCATTCGACGTCATCGTGCAGATTCGCCAAGGACTGATGCTGCTGGGCTGTGAGGTTGGTGATGAATTCGGCCGCCTGGTTTTGGCCGAGAAAACGGGCGGCACCACGCAGAAGCAAGGCCAGATGGGGCAGGCAATAGCCATGGCCCGCATCAAATTGCTGGCGAAACTCGGGTTCATGGAAGTATTCGTGGAAAATGACGTCGAGGTAATGGCCCATGGTCTGGTCCAGACGGTCGCAGATCGCACAGGAGCTGACGCGCTGTTCAATGGCCTCTGCCACCTCGAGGAGCTTGTCCTTGTAGTCTTTTTGTTTGCCGGCAAAAAGGCCTTTCTGGGTGGCAGGAACGGCCTTTTCCAGAGACTTGTGCAGGTCGTCGGTGATGTCGCTGACATGGGTGTGCAACAAAAGGCCCAGACCCAGGCGGTTGGCTTCGCTGTCGTAGAGGCCGCGCCAATGTTCACGGCAGAAACCACGGTCATTGGTGACGATGCGAACGTCTGGTTCCATCAAGGCCGGACCCAGATAATAAGCGATCAGTTCGTCGGTCAGTGTTTTTTCCAAGGTGCACAGGGGGCAGGCTATGGCATTTTCATAGGCGTCATGGACGGGAATGGTGTAGATCTTTTCTTTCACAGGGAACCTCCTGCTGGTGAGCCGGCCGTCTGGTAGACAACGCGGCGGGCTTTGACATTGACGACCATGACATTGATCGATGTAAATTCCTCGACCAGATGGCTGACCCTTTCCTGGGCTTCGCGCAAAACGATCTGGGCGTTGAATCCATAGAGCAGGGCAAGATCCAGGTGGATCACCACGCCGTAGATTTCCTTGGTGATTTTGCAGTCGACGACATGGGCAACGCCGCGGATGCGGCGCAAGATCAGCTCGATCATGCTGCGCAGGGCTTCGTCAGAGATGGAATAGCTGCCCAAAGTGGAAAAGGTCGGGCGCACCACGGTACGCTCGGCGTCATTTTGTACCGGCTGCACGCCACGGTCGCGGTCAAAGCGGCGGCGCAGGCGGGAGATGGGATTGAGGAAGGTGCCGGAGAATTCGTGCTTGATCTCCATGCTCGGGACCGGGATGGTGTGCTTACCTTCAGTCATACGGGTCTGGCGGGCCTGGCGCATTTCCTCCTCACTGCTGACATCCTCGATGCGGATCAGCCTGGCGGGTGGGTTGAGCCAGAGATTGGCGCAGATTTTTTCCAGCATGGCATCCGAGGTGCCGAGAATCATCAAGGCGGATGGCTGATGGTCGGCCAGGGTCCGCCGCATGGTCTGGGCCCTGGTTTCATCAGCAAAAATAGCCTGGCGGACGGAGTCGATTTTCGAGGCGGCACGTTTGGCAGATGTTCCAGCGACGATGCGGCTGCCCCTGATCAGAAGGCCGTC
Source organism: Eubacteriales bacterium (assembly GCA_028684955.1). Lineage (GTDB taxonomy): Bacteria > Bacillota > Clostridia > Saccharofermentanales > UBA5734 > UBA5734. The sequence goes on along the minus strand of JAQUEY010000019.1, from coordinate 21,294 downwards.
GTCAATCAGGAATTCGATGGTGTTTTCCCGTGCCACCCGGATGGCCCGGGTGCTTTTCCCGGTGCCGGGTGGGCCTATGAAAGCAACCACCGCAATGGTTTTGAGCGCGGCCTGCAAAGCTTCCTCTTCTTCGCGCAAGTCCTGTCCCGAGGAGGCTGTGCCGACGGTGCGGTTGACGGCCTCAGCCAGCCTGCTCAGCGGGTTGGTGGCAGCGCCCGTGACAGAAGCGACAGAATTCAAAAGAGATGAGGGCTGGCCCTCAGCTCCGGACTTGGTTTTGTCCGTGCGTTTTGCCATGGCACCTCACCTCCTTGTTTGACTGTTAAACGATCCGCGAGTGATCCTGGCCAGAATCAGCGGTCCCAGTTGTGGTAGACTTCCTGGACATCATCCAGCTCTTCCATCTTGTCGATCAGTTTCTCCATTTTTTCAGCCAGTTCGGGATCGCTGATCTCGGTCCAAGTGACCGGAACCGGACCCAGGGAGACATCGACGAACTCGTACTGTTTCTTTTCGAGGCCATCGCGCACGGCGTGGAATTCCTCCGGCGCAGTCGTGATCTCATAGACCTCGTCTTCTGCAGCAAAATCCTCTGCCCCGGCATCGAGGGCGTCCATCATGACAGCTTCTTCGTCTTCATACGACTCGCGTTCGATGATGATCGTGCCTTTCTCCTGGAACAGGAAGGACACGCAGCCGTTCGTGCCCATGTTGCCGCCGAATTTGTCGAAAATGTGGCGGACATCACCAGCCGTGCGATTGCGGTTGTCCGACAAGGTGCGCACCATGACCGCCACACCGCCTGGACCATAGCCTTCGTAGACAATCTCTTCGAAATTGTCACTGTCGTTGGCACCTGAAGCCTTCTTGATGCTGCGCTGGATGTTGTCATTGGGCATGTTGGCGGCTTTGGCCTTGGCGATGATGTCCTTGAGCCGGCTGTTGCCTTCTGGGTCAGCACCGCCATTTTTGACGGCAACCTGGATTTCACGGCCGAGCTTGGTGAAAATCGCACCACGCTGGGCATCTGCTTCGCCCTTTTTTCGTTTGATGTTGTTCCATTTGGAATGGCCGGACATGCGGTGTTCTCCTGTCTGTATCGTCTGGCCAGCACACGTTGTTGCTGGCGGTGGTTTTGGCGCTCCTATTATACGAGGATGTCTCTATTGAGCGCAAGTTCTGGGATGAGCCAGGTCAGGCGGTCAGGTCCCATCAGGGACTCTGGTCGATGGGGACATAGGTGCTTTCGAGCGGTTCGATCAGGGCGCCGGCTGCTGTCAGGTCGTTGACCAGGCCGATGAGCTCATCCATCCGTTCCGGTGGCGTGCCTACTGGAAGTTCGGCGTCGATACCATAGTGAACCGGCTCGACCAGGAATCCGGACTGGACCAGACGGTGGCGGACACGGTCGAGCTGGCCATACCCCAAGGTCAGGAGGATCCGGTCGCACAGCAGGAGGGTGATGGGCCGGGCAGCTTCGAGAGCCAGCGCCGCTGCTGTCCCATAAGCATGGACCAGACCCCCGCTGCCCAGAAGTGTCCCGCCAAAATAGCGGGTGACCACAATGCCAGCCTGCTCGATCCCTGGTTTCCTGAGGACGTCGAGCACGGGCAGCCCGGCTGTTCCCTGAGGTTCGCCATCATCGGAAAAGCGCTGGAGCTGGTTATCCCCACCCAGGATCCAGGCGTAAACATGATGCGTGGCATCCGGAAACTCGTCCCGGATGCCACGGATGAACAGCTGTGCTTGGGTCTCGTCGGCCAGGGGACGGCAATCGGCAATGAAACGGGATTTGCGGTCTATGAACTCGATCCGGGCAGCTTGCTGGACAGTCCGGTACTGTTTGCGCACAGCCAAAGCGTCAGACAAGCTCCTTGTATTTCTGGAAGGACATCATCAGGAGGGACTTGTCCTGACTGTAGGTAACCATGTCCATGGCCTCCTCGACCGTGAAAAATCCGCCGGCACTGAAATTGTTCGAAAAACTGGGGGCGACGGATTCTTCTTCACAGGTCATGATGTACCAGGTGATCTTGTTCGCAACAGGGCGCTGGCGTGACAGGGAGTAGAACTCGTAGGCGGTTTTACCTGCCGGGGCGATGATCTTGGCCCGGATGCCTGCCTCGATCATGACCCGGCGCACCGCAAGATCAGAGGGTTCGTCCCCTTCCCTGAGGACACCTTTGGGAAAGACCCATTCATGCTTGTCGTTTTTCAAAAGCAGGATTTTGTCGTTATGGAAAACGAGTCCACCAGAACAATTGCGAACAAGCATGCGAGTACCCTCCCTTTAGGACATCTGGATCGCTGGTTCGAGGCAAGAATAGAAAATAGTTCGAACCATCCTTATTTTAACATGAAGTTAACTGGTTTTACATGGAATTGACCGGACTTAGATCCGTTCGATCAGGGTCCGGCCGCCCATCCAGGGTCTGAGAACCTCCGGAATCACGATGCTGCCGTCTGCCTGCTGGTAATGTTCGACAATTGCCGGCATGATCCGGGATGTAGCCAGACCGGATGCATTGAGGGTATGGACGAATTCGAGCTTGCCGGTGGATTTGCGGCGGAATTTCATGTTGCCGCGGCGGGCCTGGTAGTCGCCTGCATTACTGGCCGAGCTGACTTCTTTGTAGTCGTTCATGCTGGGGATCCAGACTTCGATGTCGTAGGTTTTGACCATCGAAGCGCTGCAGTCACCGGCGGCAAGCTTGCTGACCCGATGGTGCAGGCCAAGACCGCGGACCAGGGCTGCCGCTTTGTCTACGAGCTCTTCCAGGGCTGCATCCGACTGTTCGGGCAGGGCATACTGGAACATCTCGATCTTGTTGAACTGGTGACCACGGATCATGCCGCGTTCTTCAGCGCGATAGCTGCCTGCTTCTTTGCGATAGCAGGGGGTGTAGGCAAAATATTTGAACGGCAGGGCCTCTTCGTCGAGGATTTCGTCGCGGTGCAGGTTGACCAGCGCGGTCTCGGCAGTAGGCAGGATGAAATGGGAGAAGCCTTCACCCTCGTCTTTGCGCAGCTGGAAGACATCGTCTTTGAATTTCGGGAACTGGCCAGCTGTGTATCCGCACTGGTAGGTCAGGATATGGGGTGGCAGCATCATTTCATAGCCGTCCTTGAGGTGCTCGGCCATGAAATAGTTGAGCAGGGCCCATTCCAGCAAGGCGCCGTCCTTGCGGTAGACCCAGAATCCGCTGCCGCCGAGCTTGGCCCCGCGGGCATAGTCGATCATGCCGAGGCCTTCGACGAGGTCTACGTGGTGCTTGGGCGTGAAGTCGAACTGGGGCTTTTCGCCGAACACAGTCACCACGGCGTTGTTTTCCTTGCCGCCGGCGACCACATCATCAGCCGGCAAATTGGGCAACGCTTCGAGAACGGCCTGCTGCTGTGCCTCGATCGCAGATAGCTCGGCATCCTGGGCATTGATCTGCTCGGAGATCAGCTTCATTTTATCGAAAATCGGCTGGACGTCCTTGCCTTCTTTTTTGAGCTTTGGAATCTCGGCCGACGTTTTGTTTTTCTCGGCTTTCAGAGATTCGGTGGCAAAGATCAGCTGGCGGCGCTTTTCATCGCGGGCCAGAAAGTCTGAAAAATCGACCGTATAGCCTTTGCGGGCCAGTTTTTCCGCGACCAGCGCGGGATTTTCACGAATGAGGTTGATATCGAGCATGGTATCCTCCAAAAAGTCAGCTGTTTGATCATTTTAGTCGATTCAGGGCGGTGCTTCAAGGATTGAGGTCTTGCAGGTCCTCGGGCACAAAACGGCCATCCTTGCGGAACAGAACATCATCCAGCCAGATTTCACCACCGCCATACTCCGGACGCTGGATCAGGACCAGGTCCCAATGGATCGCCGAACGATTGCCATTGTCAGCCTTCGCATAGGCATTCCCGGGGGTGAGGTGGATCGAACCAGCGATTTTTTCATCAAACAAGGTGCTGCCGATCGGATCCTGGATCATGGGGTTGACGCCAAATGAGAATTCGCCGATGTAGCGTGCGCCCTCGTCGGTGGCGAAAATCTGGTTCAAAGTATCGTTGTCTCCGTCGCACTCGGCCTTGATGATCTGGCCCTTTTCGAAGGTCAGGGCAATGGTGTTGAAGGTCTTGCCCCAGTACTGGGCTGGCACATTGTAGGTGATCGTGCCATTGACCGAGTCGCGGACCGGAGCGGTATAGACCTCTCCATCCGGGACATTGCGCCGGCCATAGCAGCAGACGGCTGGCAGGCCCTGGATCGAAAAGGAGAGGTCGGTGCCGGGGCCCTTGATCTGGACCCGGCTGGTTCGCTCCATCCGGGCGGCGAGGATTTGCTCAAACTGGTACAGGCGTTCGTAGTCGACCAGACTGACGGTAAGGACGAAATCAAAATAGTCGTCAAAAGACATCCCCGCTTTCTGCGCCTGGGCAGGGGTCGGCCAATAAAAAAGCACCCATTGGCGATCGTTGATGATGGTGCGGGAGACGGTTTCTCCTGCTTTACTGACCATTTGCTGGCGGAGCGGATCGACACCGCTGAGTTCCCGGTCGTTTACGGAGCCTCGAATGGTCAGAACGGCCTTGAGATCAGCCACCCGGGCAGCGTTCCAGGCGGTGCGTTTTTCCAGGAACTCAGCGGTTGCTGGCAAGTCGGGATCCAGCAGATCGTATTCCAGCCGGGCAATTTCATCATCGGTCCAGAAAACGACCGGGTAAAGCCGCTGGTGACGCGCTTCGCGGTAGAGCGCTTTGACCAGAGGCTGGGCCTGGGGAATGGCATTGATCTGGAAGATATCTCCTGGCATCAGGCGCAGAGAATGGTTCAGGAGCATCTGGGCGAGTCGGTCAAGGCG
>JAQUEY010000019.1:0-16353 GCA_028684955.1 Eubacteriales bacterium | reverse complement strand
GACGCGCTTCGCGGTAGAGCGCTTTGACCAGAGGCTGGGCCTGGGGAATGGCATTGATCTGGAAGATATCTCCTGGCATCAGGCGCAGAGAATGGTTCAGGAGCATCTGGGCGAGTCGGTCAAGGCGGGGGTCGTGCATGGAAGGTTTCCTTTCAGATATCCTTGGTCAGATTTCAATGTTGACGCGAAGCCATCGTCCAGCTGCCGGCATCATCAAACCCAAGGCGGCGGTAAATGTAACCGGCAGCAGGATTGTCATAGAACAGGGCTAGCGTCTGGAAACGCTGGCCAATCAACTGGCTGCAGAGGGACGATACCAGTCGGCTGGCGATTCCACGGCCGCGATGCTGCGGGGCTGTGCAAACCCCGACAATCATGGCAGACGTACTGTTTTCCGCTGTCGTGCCTGCCGAGGCGATTATCTGACCTTGGTCACGCTGGACAGCGTAGTGGCAGCTGCCGCTTTCCATCGCGGTAGTCAGTTCACGGATCCGCTCCAGCCGATCCGTGCTGTGTGAAAACTCGGCGATACCAGCAAAAAGTTCGGCAAGGGCAGGAATGTCTTCAAGGCTTGCCTTCTCTGGTTCTGGATAGGTCGCCAGATGTGCTGCCATCGCCGGGGTGGGTTCGAACGGAATGAAATTCAACTTGTCGACGGCCAGCAGGAACATCGAACGGAAATCGAATTCTGGACGATGTGACTGGAGCTGTTTGAGAACATCGGTCCGGCCAGAAATGAACTGGATCGAGGGATGGTCGCTTGCCGACCGGATGGGGTCCATCATGCAGGTGTCCCCCGGGCAGGACACAATGAGATTCTGGTGATATCGAATGACCAGACTGTCGAGTTTTTTTGCGGATCCAGGCCGGTACAAGGCCAGGACATCGAGAAAATCCGCTTCAAGCGGGAAATTCTCCAAGTCTCCGATCGCAAAGAGATTCTCAATCGGCCTTTTTTTGAGCGTTTCCAAAATAGCAGGCTTTTCTTCCGGCAGGATCCTGTGGTGGCGGTTGACTCTGAGCCAGTCCGCCGTTGTGTCGACCGCATCGCGGACACCAAACAGGCGACAATCGGCCAGGCCGACCTGACCCCGGCTGACTTTGTCCGTGGCATCAAGCAAGCGGCCGGGCTGGATGAATTCGTCGCTATCGAGAGCAAGGTCCAGGTATTCCCGCCAGACGCGCCGGCCTTGCTCCAGGATGGCCGAGCCCTGGCGCACCGTGATCCGGCTGCGGGAGCGGAATTCTGCCAGGTGCATGACCGTACAATTGTCGTAGTCAACCCCGAGCAGAAGGACCCGTGCATCCAAGGCATAGAGTTTTTCAGTGGGCGATTGCTCACCGAGGCCAGCTTCAAGGGGCTGAGCCGCGATGATCTGTGCCGCGCGGGGGCCAAAAGCAATAAAGGAATCCAGCGGGTGATTGCTTCTGACGACCCCGGGATAGTTGCGGAAGCAGTCAGCAATCGCACCCATGCGGCGCAGGGGCGTGGTCTGGGGATCAAATGCTGGCGTGTGTTCCCTGATAGCCGGCCACCATTCGGGCGAGACAGGTGGCGCTACCCAGTAGGAAGGCTCGCTGTTATCCCCGCTCTGTGCCGGCATGACCAAGGTCCCTGTCGGGCCGAGGACTAGCAGCAGCGCATCAACGACAGACCGGGCACCACCGATCACCCAGCCGATCTTTTTCATCGAGCTGTGGACGACCAAGGTCTGGCCGGCCTTCACACCCAAGGCTGTCAGGGATGCTGTGATCTGGTCCGGCGTCACCAGTGCAGTGTCAAGGATCGCTTCTCGCATGTTGTCATTTCTCCTGCTGGCACACCCGGATCAAGATCATCAGATCTCGACCAGGATCGCAGTCACTCCGTCCAACGCGTTCAGTTCGTTGCGGAAGGCATTGAGGTCATCGGCCCCACGGACGAGCTGGAGGATGATCAGACCGTCGGTGGCACAGACGTCACCCGCCTCATGCAGGCCCAGCCGGGTCTTGATGCTGCAGCCATACTGGGAGAAGACCTTCTGGAGTTTGTCAGCGCTGTGCAGGCGCTGGTTGACACGGATGATCAGGATGGTGTGTTCAGTCATGGGGAGCCTCCTTTGATGAATGCCGCGCTTTAATGCATGCGGCGCAGGGCTTCGATATCCTTGATCGTGAACGAGGAGCGGTAGAAATCAATCACACCTTCGTCACGAATCCGGCCGAGTTCGCGGGACATGGAGGGGCGGGAAACGTTGAGGTAATCGGCGAGTTGTTCGCGATTCATCGGGATCATGAAGGTCCGGTTACCGGTCATCTGATGCTGTTCGAAAAGGAAAGCGGCCAGCTTTTCACGCATGCTCTTGACTTTGAGATAGGAGATCCGGTTGTTCATGATCAGGGCTTTGCGGGAGACAATCCGCAGCATGTTCTCAATCAGGAGCTGGTGGGCATTGCAGATCTTGCAGCAAGGCTTGGTGAATTTGCCGATCGGTAAAAACAGCACCTGGCAGCGGCTGTTGGCGACGACCATGTTGGGCCAGTAGCCGATCTTGGCAAACGCTGCCACTTCGCCAAACAATTCCGCCGGGCCAAATGTGCCTATGATCAGGCGGTTGCCGGCATAGTCTTCCTTCTGGACGATGATTTCTCCCTCCAGGACCACGCCAAAATTATCTTGGAGATCGCCGATGCGGATGATCACGTCATCTTTGGCATACGATCTGACCACCGGCTGAAAGCAGGGCATCATGTCGAGAATGTCCGTCGTCTGGAGCCCCTCGAAAATTCCGCAGCGGGCCAGTATGGGCAACCATTTCTCAATCATGATTTCACCTCATCTATGTTGCTATAGCTACAGATAGCCTGGTTTTATTATAGTACACTGACGCCAGAAAACAAGCCAAGCCCGAACGCCGGCGGCACCTCGCCAGGCCGGCATCTTGAAAGGATTTGCATGAAACGAAGCATCATCGTAGTCGATGAAGAAAAGTGCAACGGCTGCGGCAATTGCATCATCGGCTGCCACGAAGGCGCCCTGGCCCTGATCAACGGCAAAGCCCGCCTGATCAAGGAATCCTACTGCGATGGTCTCGGCGCCTGCCTGCCGACCTGCCCGACTGGCGCGATTACGATCGAGGAACGCGAAGCGGACGAATTCACAGCTCCCGCTCCGGGTTCCCCGGCCGATCTCGAAATGAAGGCCGAAGTCGCTGCCAAGGCTGCCCAGCCCGCTTTCCGGGGCTGTCCAGGCAATGCCCAGCGCACATTCGAGCGCACGGAAGCGGTCGCTACCCCGGCACCCAGTGTCGCCAAAGCACCGGTCGACCCCTACGCCGCCAACTCCGAACTCAAGCAATGGCCGGTCCAGATCAAGCTCCTGCCGGTCAAAGCGCCTTTCTACCAGGGTGCCAGACTCCTGATCGCTGCTGACTGTGCCGCCTATTCCCGTGCCAATTTCCATGAGGAATTCATCAAAGGCAAGGTAACCATCATTGGCTGCCCCAAGCTCGATGCAGTTGATTACAGCGACAAGCTGACCGAGATTTTGCGCCAGAACGACATCCGCAGCGTCACCATCGTCCGTATGGAAGTCCCTTGCTGTGGCGGTCTCGATTTCGCAGCCAAGAAAGCGTTGCAGCAAAGTGGCAAAATGATCCCCTGGCAGGTCGTGACCATCACCACAGATGGCCGGATTCTCGAAGACTGAGCCTGTCTGCGCCTTGGGCCTGATCCATTCAGGTTGATCCTGTTGAGCCTGATTCACCCACACCCAGCAAAACAATGGCTTCCAGCCAGAAAAAATCGGAGGATTCCCTTATGTCCAACATGTTCTGTTTCCAGTGCGAACAAACCGTCGGCGGCAAAGGCTGCACCGTAGCCGGTGCCTGCGGCAAAAGTGCCGACACATCCAATCTGCAAGATGACCTGACCCTTGCCCTGATCAACTTTGCCCTCGCAGGCCAAGGTCAGGAAATCACCGCTGCTGACGCCCAGCTCATGATGGAAGGCCTGTTCACCACCATCACCAATGTCAGCTTCGATGATGTCTCCCTGGGCAAGCTCGTGGCTAAGGTCGATGAAGCTGCTGCTGCCAAGCGTGCTGCCAACAAGGTTGTTGTCCCCAGCGTCATTTCCCAGGGCGACCAGCTCTTCGCCGGCGACCCGGACGTCGTCTCCCTGCGCTCCCTGCTGCTCCTCGGTCTGCGCGGCATGGCTGCCTACGCCTACCACGCCCTGATGCTCGACAAGATGGACACCGAGGTCAACCAAGCCATGTTTGATGGCATGGTCGCCGTCGGAACCGACCACAGTGTCGAAGAATGGCTCAATCTGCTGATGAAGTTCGGCAAGGACAATTACCGTTGCATGGAAGTCCTCGATGACGCCAACACCAGTGCCTACGGCAACCCTGTCCCGACCGAAGTCACCATGACCATTGAAAAAGGTCCCTTCATCGTCGTCTCCGGTCATGACTTGCACGACCTCAAGCTGCTGCTCGAACAAACCGAAGGTAAGGGTGTCAACATCTACACCCATGGCGAAATGCTGCCTGCCCACGCTTATCCGGAACTCAAGAAATACAGCCAGCTCAAGGGCAACTTCGGCACTGCCTGGCAGAACCAGCAGAAGGAATTCAAGAATGTCCCGGCTGCCTTCCTCTTTACCACCAACTGCCTGATGCCCCCGAAGGAAGACTACGCCGATCGCGTGTTCACCACCGCTGTCGTCGAGTATCCCGGCCTGGTCCACATCCCGGACGGTGAGAAGGGCCACAAAGATTTTTCCCAGGTCATCGAAAAAGCCATCGCCCTCGGCGGTTTCTCCGAGCCTGTCACCATGACCGGCATCAACGGCGGCTCCAAGCTGCTGACCGGTTTCGGTCATGCAACCGTTCTCGGCGCTGCCACCCAGGTCATTGACGCCGTCAACAGCGGAGCCCTCAAGCACATCTTCCTCGTCGGTGGCTGCGACGGCGCCAAGCCGGGCCGCAATTACTACACCGATTTCGTCAAGGCCACCCCTTCCGACACCATCGTCCTGACCCTGGCTTGCGGCAAATTCCGTTTCAATGACATGGATATCGGCCACATCGGTCCGTTCCCACGCATCATGGACATGGGCCAGTGCAACGACTCCTACTCCGCGATCCGCGTCGCCGTCGCCCTGGCTGAAGCTTTCAACTGTGGTGTCAATGACCTGCCGCTGACTCTGGTGCTCTCCTGGTACGAACAGAAGGCTGTCTGTGTCCTGCTCACCCTTTTAGCCCTCGGTGTCAAGAACATCTACCTCGGCCCGACACTGCCCGCTTTCGTTTCCGCCAATGTCCTCAACGTTCTCGTTGAACAGTTCGGCATCCGCCCGACCTCCAACGTCGATTACGACATGGGCCAGATCCTCGGCGCCTGATCCTTTTTGCCTGTTCGCTTGTGTCCTGGCGCGTTGCACGGGTGGAGATTGGAGCCTCCCGCCCGGACCGTCTCGCGCGAGTCTGTAACAAGGATGGTTGACAAGCCGGAAATCCTTGTGGCACAAATTGAATAGAGTGCAGACGACCCGGTTGGTTCGCCAGCCGGGTCCTGCGTTTTTTGGGGAGGATTCTTATGTATGATCTGATTGTTGTCGGCAAAGGCCCCGCGGGGCTATCTGCTGCTATCTACGCAGTGCGGGCCGGACTGTCTGTCCTGGTCATCGGACGTGACGCCGGGGCTCTTTCAACCGCTGACCTGATCGAAAATTATCTTGGCTTTCCTGAGCCAGTCCACGCAGCCAAACTGATGGCTGACAGCGAAGCCCAGGCGCGCCGCCTCGGAGTCGAAATCCTGACCGAGGAAGTCACCGGACTTCTGTTCATGGAAAATTATGGTGTCCACACCACCACCAAAGAGTTGGAAGCCAAGTCACTGGTTGTGGCAACAGGCATGCCCAGGAAAAAAGCCACCGTCCCCGGCTTATCCGAATTCGAAGGACGCGGAGTCAGTTATTGTGCGACCTGCGACGGGTTTTTCTACCGGGGGAAAAAGGTCGCTGTCATCGGCAACGGTGATTATGCTTTCAAGGAAGCCCGCGAACTCAAGCCCTTTGCCAGTCACATCACGCTGTTGACCAATGACCGGCCCTACGAGGCCATTTTCTCAGATGACGCCATCACAGTCGATTTGCGTAAAATCGCCAAAGTCACGGGTGACGAGATCAAAGTCCGCCAGATCGAGCTGGCGGATGGTTCGGTGCTTGAAGTCGACGGCGTATTCGTTGCAGAAGGCACTGCCTCAGCGCTCGACCTGGCCCAGAAACTGGGCCTGGCCAATGACGGCAAGGTTGTCACAGTCAACAACCGCGACCAGGAAACCAATTTGCCTGGGGTCTTTGCAGCCGGTGACTGCACCGGAGGCTTGCTGCAAATTGCAGTTGCCGTCGGTGACGGAGCCAGGGCTGGCATGGCAGCAGCCAATTATGTCCGCAAGCTCAGTGGTGACAAGGAAATCAAAGTGCTGTGGCACTGATGCCAATCTGAAGCAGCATCTCATGCTCGATTGCCCCAAAGTCCGTCTCAATGGCAGATCTCAAGCTGCCGGCGAGGCGGTCTTTTTTGTCTGGACGTACGATGGGCAGGCTGACTATGAGCCCTGGACTGAAAATGCAGCCGGCACTTCCGTCACTGGCACCCTTTTAGGCGGCTAACCCCTGGCAACTTTCTGCAAACGTTTTCGACAATTTTCACATTGCAAGCCTGCTTTTCAATTCCTGCACTATTTCGCGCCATTGCCAATTTTCGTGAGAATTTTAGGGCATTTTGCGCCTTTTTGCGGGCTTGAGCAAGATTTTCTATACATTTCGCAAAAATCCACTCAACATCTCCCGGGTTCTGTGATATAGTGATTTTTGGCCTTTGATGCCACTATTTTGTGACTTCAGTCGCTGTCCCTATTTTTTTGAACCACCACAGGAGGTATCTACCGTGCTAAGGTTCGGTCATTTTTCCGGGGGCGTTCATCCGAAGGGTAACAAGAACACGCATTTTTACCCAACGGTCCGTCTGGACGACTTCAAGGAAATCCACATCCCCATGAGCATGCACATCGGGCCGCCGTGCACACCGGTCGTCAAGGTCGGTGACCTGGTCAAAGTCGGCCAATTACTTGGTGAAGCATCCGGTCCGATGGCCGTGCCGATCCATTCCAGTGTTTCCGGCAAGGTTACAGCCATCCGCAAGGAAGTATCCAGTGCCGGTCGATCCGTCGAGGTTGTCCTGATCGAATCCGATGGACAGTACACCCGCGACGAATCGGTTGTCCCGCCAGTTGTCACAGACAAGGAGAGCTTCCTTCAGGCCCTGCGTGATTCAGGCCTGGTCGGACTGGGTGGTGCCGGATTCCCGACCCACATGAAGCTTCGGATCCCGGAAGGCAAGACAGCCGAGTTCCTGGTGATCAATGCCGCCGAGTGCGAGCCCTACATCACAGCCGATTTCCGCCAGTGTGCCGAGCATCCGGATGAGATTATCGAGGGCGTCATGCTGGTCATGCAGTACCTTGACATTCCGAAGGCGCTGATCGGGGTAGAAGACAACAAGCCGCTCGCGGCCGAGGTTCTCAAGAATGAGCTGACCAAATTGGAGCTCAGGCAGAACCTCAAGCCGGACATTACGGTCCATTTGCTGAAAACCTTGTATCCGCAGGGCGCTGAAAAAATGCTGGTCTACAGTCTGACCGGACGGGAAATCCCGTCAGGGAAACTGCCGATTGATGTGGGAGCTGTCGTGCTCAATGTCAGCACCGTGCGTTTCATTGCCAAATATCTGAAAACCGGTATGCCGCTCGTGCGGAAACGCCTGACGCTGGACGGCAGCGGTCTGACAATGCCCTGCAACGTCAATGTCCCGATTGGCGCCATGATCCCGGATGTCATCGCCCATGCCGGTGGCAATGCTGCCGAGGCTGGCAAGATCATCATGGGTGGTTCGATGATGGGTGTTGCGATGGACCGGCCCGAAGCTTCCATCATCAAGCATAACAATGCCATTCTTGTCTTTGATAAAAAGGAAGCCGAGATCCCGCAGGAAACGCAGTGCATCCGCTGCGGCCGCTGTGTGGAGGCTTGCCCGATGCACCTGATGCCCACCATGCTGGATATCGGATCCCGCAACAAGGATGTCGAGCAGCTCGAGGAGTACCATGTCCTGGACTGCATCGAATGTGGCTGCTGCACCTATGTCTGCCCGGCCAAACGCTACCTTGTGCAAAGCATCCGCGCCGGTAAAGGCTATGTTCGCCAGGCCCAGGCCAAGGCTAAGGAGGGCACCAAGTAATGCTGCAAGTTTCTTCTTCCCCCCACATCCGAGATTCCGCCACCACGCAGCGCCTGATGCTCGATGTCGTGATCGCCCTGATCCCGGCCATCCTGGCATCCACTTGGATTTTTGGCTGGAGGGTCCTCCTGGTCACGGCTTTGACCACCGGCACGGCCGTCCTGTTTGAGTACCTGAGCCGCCGTGTCATGAAACGCTACAATTCGATCGGTGACATGAGCGCCCTCGTCACGGGTCTCTTGCTGGCGATGAACCTGCCGCCGACAATCCCCCTCTGGATGCCTGTGGTGGGTTCGTTCATTGCCATCATCATTGTAAAGCAACTTTTTGGCGGCATCGGCCAGAACTTCATGAATCCAGCCCTGGCTGCCCGTGTCATCCTGATGCTGTCCTTCCCAGCTGCCATGACCCGCTGGGCCATCCTGGCCGAACGTGCCCGCAGCGCAACGGCTGTTGTTGCAGACCAGACCGGACGGCTTGACCTGATCGCGACTGCGACACCCCTGTACATCATGCAGAACCAGGGCGACATGCCCACGTATCTGGACATGTTCATTGGCATCAAAGGCGGCTGCATCGGCGAGGTCTCTGTCCTGGCCCTCCTGGTCGGTGCCATCTACCTGATCGTCCGCAAAGTCATCAACCTCTGGATCCCCCTGACATATATCGGCACTGTCGCTGTTATCACAGCTTTGGCTGGCCAGGATCCGCTCTATCATGTCTTGTCAGCCGGCCTGATCATCGGTGCCTTTTTCATGGCCACCGATTATGTCACGGCCCCGGTCACGCGCAATGGCCAGATTATCTTCGCTCTTGGCTGCGGCATCATCACCGCCCTGATCCGGCTGTTTGGCGCCATGACCGAAGGTGTTTCCTTCGCCATCCTTTTGATGAACCTGCTGACACCGCATATTGAAAAATGGACCCGTCCGGTCCCGTTCGGAGGTCGCAAGTATGTCAAAGGATAATGGTATTGCTCCCGCTCTGATCCTGACCCTGATTGTCCTGATCACGACAGCTTTGCTGGCCTTGACCAGCTCCCTGACCCAGGCGGCCCGTGACACCCAGGCCATTGCCCTGGCCAATGCCAATCGCCAGGCCGTCTGCCCGGATGCAACAACGTTCGATCCCATCGACCTGACACCTTATGCCACCGAATATCCTGGGATCAGTGAAGCTTACACGGTCCGCGACACCAACGGTGATTTGATCGCTTATTTGTACCGCAGTGCATCCCGCGGTTATGCCGGCGATGTTCCTGTCCTCGTGGCGATCGATCTGAACAACACAGTCATCCGCGTCCTGCCGCTGGAGAACGATGAAACGCCCGGACTGGGAAAAAAGATTGCGGATGATTCCTACATCCGGCAATACGACAACCTCGATGCGACCCAGATCTACACGGTCAAACCCAACGAAACCGACAAGGTCCTTTTGGACTCGATTGCCGGTGCAACAATCTCTTCAAATGCTGTGACCCGTGCCGTCAACCAGGCCAATGCCCTGCATCCGGCGATTGCAGCGGAGGTGAAGTAATGGCTCCCAAGAAACGTTCCCTGACCTATGAATTCACCAAGGGGCTGGTCAAGGAAAATCCTGTCCTGCGCCTGCTCCTGGGCACTTGCCCGACCTTGGCCGTCACCACATCGACCAAGAATGGCCTCGGCATGGGCCTGGCTGCGACCTTTGTCCTGGTTGGATCGAACCTGATTGTCTCACTCCTTCGAAAATCGATCCCGGACAAAGTCCGCATCCCGGCTTTTATCACAGTCATCGCTGGATTTGTCTCGATCGTCCAGATGCTGATGCAGGCGTACCTGCCTGAGCTGAACAAATCCCTCGGTATCTTCATCCCTTTGATCACGGTCAACTGCATCATCCTGGCCCGCGCTGAAATGTTTGCCAGCAAAAATGCTGTCCTGCCCTCTGTTATTGATGGCTTGGGCATGGGTGTCGGTTTCACCGCGGCTTTGTTCTTGATGGGCTCGATCCGGGAGGTCCTGGGCAATGGCACCTTCCTGGACATCCCCCTGCCAGCCCTGCAGGCTGGCGGCTGGATCGAGCCGATGATCATCATGATCCTGCCCCCGGGCGGCTTCTTTGTTTTTGGTTTCCTGATTGCCCTGGCCAACAAGCTCTCTGAGCAGATGGACAAGAAGAAAGACAAAGGTGTCAAAGACCCGCTGGCGGAACAGATTGTCGGTGCGGTCAATGAGGCGTCTGCCTGTGCCATGTGTGGCGCTTGCAGCGTCGGGACCAAGTACCGCGAAACCCATGGGTTCAAGGATGCGGCTGACGACGATGCCGAAACGAAGAAAGGAGACAAGGCATGAAAGAATTACTGGTCATCCTCTTCTCCGCCATCCTGGTCGACAATTTCGTCCTGTCGCGGTTCTTAGGCATCTGCCCCTTCCTGGGTGTCTCGAAAAATGTCAAGACGGCCATGGGCATGAGCATGGCTGTCATCATCGTCATGGTCATCTCCTCTGCACTGACCTGGCCTGTCCAGTTCTACATCTTGTATCCTAGAAACCTGGGTTATCTCCAGACAGGCGTTTTCATCGTCATCATTGCTGCCCTGGTGCAGATCATCGAGACATTTCTGCGCAAGTCGATCCCGGCACTCTACCGAGCACTCGGCATCTACCTACCTTTGATCACGACCAACTGTGCCGTTCTCGGTGTGACCATCCTCAACGTCGACAGCCAGTACACCTTTGTCGAATCAATCACCCATGCAGCCGGTGCTGGCCTGGGCTTCATGCTCGCTCTGTTCCTGTTCTCAGGTGTCCGGGCCAAAGTGGACCGGGCTGATGTGCCGAAATTCATGAAGGGCCTGCCGATCACCCTGGTTTCTGCTGGGCTTGTTTCCATCTCGTTCTTTGGCTTCAAAGGCCTGATCGAGAAACTGTTCGGCTAAGAGCCACGTCAAGGAGCGTACACTATGTTTGGAATTGCCATGATCCAGGCCTCATCGATCCTGACTCCGGTCTTGATCGCCAGCGCCATCGCCCTGCTTCTGGGCATTGTCATTGTGATTGTCAGCCGTGTCTTTGCGGTACCAGTCGACACTCGCCTGGAAGACATCAAAGGCATTCTGCCGGGCGCCAATTGCGGCGCCTGTGGCTTCACCGGCTGTGAAGGCTATGCCCAGTCAATGGCTGATGGGGACACCAACACCGGCAAATGCCCGGTCGGCGGTCCCGAGGTCGCAGCAGAGCTGTCCCGTTACCTGGGTGTTGCCACACCCTCCTTTGTACCGAAAGTCGCCCATGTCCATTGCCAGGGCACAGTAGACCACACCCAGAAACGGTTTGATTATCGCGGCACCATGAGCTGCAACGCCGCCCAGAATCTTTTTTCCGGACCTAACTCTTGCACCTATGGTTGTATCGGTTATGGTGACTGTGCAGTAGCCTGCCCTTATGATGCCATCTACATGGCGAACGGAATCGCCCACGTCGATTCCTCCAAATGCACCGCCTGCGGCATCTGTGTCAAAACCTGTCCGAAATACCTGATTGAAATCATCCCGAAAAACTTGGATGCCTACACAGTCAAATGCAAGAATAAATGGCCCGGTGCCCAGACCCGGAAGAATTGCACCATCGGCTGCATCGGTTGCCAGAAATGCTTCAAGACCTGCCAATATGGCGCCATCACCATGGATGGCCCTCTGGCAATCATCGACCAGGATAAATGTACGCATTGCGGTGAATGTGAGCTCGTCTGCCCGACCGGAGCCATCGTGAATGGCCTGATGCTGGGCATGGATGACAATGGCCAGCCACAGAGCACTGGAACACCCCGCAAAGCAGCCATGAAACAAGAGGCCTGAACCGCAAAAATGTTTCAGCAGACCGCACCCAATCTATTGCACAATCCTTGTTTATGTGCTATCATCTTGTTTGCGCGTTTTGCAACTAAACGTACAGGAGGTGTACACGATGCCCAAGTGTGACGTTTGCTCGAAGGATACTCTCTTCGGCAGAAAGATCAGCATTACCCGTTCACAGGTTTCCCGCCGCGCGCTCGCGAAGCAGAAACCCAATGTCCACAGTGTCCGGGTCGATGTCAATGGAACGCCCAAAACCCTGCATGTCTGCACCAGGTGCCTCCGATCCAACGCGGTCAAGAGAGCCTGAGCCGCGTTGTCGACAGTCGTTTGTCGCTAAACGGGCAAAAATCGCAGCAATGCAACAGAACGCCTCCCTTGCGGGGGGCGTTCTTTTTTTATCTCTCTTGACGGATTTTGAAGCCTGGCTTTTAAGTCGAATCTGCTGGTGTACCCGTGATCTCAACAGCAGGGAATAGCCTGCGCACGGCAACCACCGTTCTCCACAGGGTCTCGTCTTTGGCCGGATCCAGGAGACGAATCGATGACCGGCCCTGGTTTTCGACCATCAGGCTGTTCGGAGTGATGCAGATCGCCATTTGATGCAGGTCGGATATGCTGCCACTGCGGCTGAAAAAGAGAAGGTCTCCTGGCTTCAGGATCCGGGGGTCGACAAGGTCTGTCCCGGTGTCCTTGACCAGTGGGATGGATTGTCCCATCTGGATCTGGCCGGACATCTGGCGTGGGATGGCGACACCATTGACCGCGGCGCTGACATAGGCAATACCCGGGACGGATGCACCATAAATCGTCATGCCATGATCCAGGGTAGTCACATTGAGGAAGGTCAGGGCGGTTGTCGTCAGATAGCGGGCTCCGTCGGTAACGGGCAGGACGGCTCCATCCGGGGGTAAAATGACCAGGCCATCGTCACTGATCCAGCCAGATTCACCACTAGGTAGCAAGACGCGCGAAATCCCGTCGCCACGATAATCCGCATACAGGACAGTGCCCATCATGACTTCAGCCACGAGGGTTCCCGTCTTGGCATGGCTCATGATCCGCTTGGAACCAGTCGCCACAACCAGTTTGTTAACAGCCAGCGATGGTTCAGCCGCATCGCAGAAAGTGGAGAGATCCATCTCGCGCATGTAGCCGGTCAGGCCGTCTTGCAGCTGGATCTTCAGAAACCCGTACTGGCTCGGAGTTTCGACCAGCTTGACAGGTTCATTGAAGAGGACTTGCACCACTCGGCTGGCTTTGATATCCGGGGCAGCATACACGTCAGCCACAGGGGTGAGGACAACCCGGTCGAGATCGGTGAAATGGCGGCTGATTTGCTGGCCATTGTTGTCACGATTCTGAGTCAGGTTGAGGACGCGGCGCGAAATCGTCGGTGCCAGGTAGAACACGATCAGGATGATCGCTGCCAATGTGATCAGTGGAGCCACCCAGTTGGGCAGGCGGCTTTTCTTTTTGTCGACGAAGACATTTTCCCGGTAGATCGGCCAGTATTTGTCGATTTGCATCGGGGGTTCGTATGGTTTGGGTTTCTTTTGGAAGAACTTCATGTCTGGCCCTTCCCGGACGTGTGGGCGTTACCTTCTGGGCGGGCGTCTGGGAACACGTCTGCCTGGCTCGTGTGAAGCAGGACGCAAAAAGCCTGGGCCAGATCCTGGTCATGGGTCAGGCTGATAGACAAGGATAGGCCACCCAGAGCATCGTAGCGTTTTTTTGCAGCGCCATGCAGGGTGGCAACCGGTGCCCCGCTGGACAAGCTTAGAATCTCGATGTCTGTCCACTGGATGCCAGCAGGGCCGATGCCAGTTCCGCAAGCTTTGGCGACCGCTTCCTTGGCTGCAAAACGGGCCGCCAGCGATGCGTGGCGCAGAGAGCCATCAGGCAGGGTGCAGTGGGTCCTTTCTGCCAGCGTGAAAATCCGGTCGAGAAATCTGTTACCCTGACGCGTGATCGCTTGTTCAATGCGGTGAATATGGATGAGGTCTGTTCCGCAAGAGATCTGCACGGTCAGCTCCTGCGGCGTCTGCCTAGTTCGAGGCGGACATCAGGTCCAAAGAACCGGTAGATCGCAAAGCTGCCCATCAGGCGGCTCAGCAGCCGCTCATCGTACGTGTCGCGCAGGGCAGCGGGATCGGCATTGCTGGAAATCACCGTGCTAAGGCCCTGGCCAGTCCGCCGGTCGATGATGCCGAGCAAATCGGCATAACGGCTGGCTGCAGCAGGCTCCGTGCCCAGATCGTCGACGAGGAGCAGATCTGCGTGGAAGACCAAGTCATGCAAGGCAACTGCCTGCTCGTAGCGGATTTCATCTGGATGAAAAGATGCCAGCATCGTCCGGTAAGTGCTCATGATCTCAAACAGATCGGGTGCTGTGGTGTAGAGGACAGAATGCCCCTGCTCAAGCAAGGCATTGGCCAGACTGGCCATCAGGAATGTCTTGCCCGTTCCGGGCGGACCCACAAACAGCAGATTACGCTGCTTGGGCTCACCAAACTGGCTGACATACTGCTCACAGACCTGGCGCAGCGCCAGGATCTGTTCGCGCGGAGATCGCTCAGTCCGGTAACGGACTGAGTCTTTCTGGTCAGAAAAAAGGTTGGCATCAAACTGGTCAAAAGTCTGACCAGCCAAATTGTGCAGGTTGGCTTGTTCGGCCAGGAGCGGCACCAGAATCTGGCGATAGCAGGAGCAGCGCTGGCCATTGGCCACACCTGTGTCCTGGCAGAGCGGGCAGAGCGGGCGCAACTGGTCGAAATCCGGATCCAGGCCATGCTGGGCCAAAATGGCCTGGCGCCTGGATAAAAGCGTCAGACGGCGGGATTCGGCTCGCTGAGGCCGGCCTGGCTCAATGATCTCAAGCAGCAAATCAGCCCCAGCTGCAGCCAGCTGGCGATCCAGTTCGGCCAGGTCCGGGTGAGCTTTGTAAACATCCGTGCGGCGACGGACGCGGTCCGTTTCAGCCTGCTGGCGCCGGCGGTCATATTCTCTGGCGATAGCCCTGGCTATGGATGCCTGTTCCATCTAGTCCTGTCCTCAATCGGTTTGTCCCAGTTCATCTGGGGCAACCGGTTCAACGTGAGTCTCACTCCTGCGGGACTGGTCTGAACCATCCTGGGGATCCGTCTGTGGATTATCATAAAAAGATTCAAAGAAATCTGCCGCGTAATCGCGCTGGTCAAAATTGCCAATGGCGTGACGGCGAGTAGCTGAAGACCCGCTGCCAAATTGGCTGGAGCGGGATCGCTCGCTGCCGAGACGGGCTGCCTTTTCTTCTTCGTAAGCTTTGACCTGGTCCACGGTGTGGAGTTGGTTGGAAAACCATTCCTGGATGATCTTGTCGATAAATTCCAGATTCGGGTTAGCCAGCTTGACTGTCTTGCGCAAAGCGATTTCAATGATGTCAAAATCATAATTGTATTGTTCAATCCAGCGCGAGACGATCTCTTCGTCGTATTCTGTCATCGTCTTGCGGAGCTTCTTGCCGACCTTGTTGACGGCCTTGTTGACCTTGTCATAGGCAAGGAAATACGTGTTGAGGTCCTGGTAGGATATGATCTTGCGGCTCGCCCAGTTCTCTGCAACCCGGTTGATGTAGGCCTTGCTGCTGAGCTTGTTGCGGCGCGAGCATTCCTGGAACAAGGCGTAGATCACCTCGGGTTCGAACTGGTAGCGGTCGAACCAGCTCTCGATCTCGGCGTACCAGGAAGGCGCCATCAGACCTTGGAAAAAGGTCTTGGCGATGTCCTTGAGCAACTTCTCCCGGAGCGTGAATCGGTTGATGTCCTGCTCGTTTTCAGTTGGTGGCATGCTGGTGCGGGGGCGATATGTCCGCTCGATCTCGCTGGCTTTGATATCGGTCAGTTCCAGTGAACGGTCATGGATGACCAGCAGTCCTGCCTGGGCCAGCTCGATATTGGCAGCCTTGATGGTGTCAGGGTCAGAACCCAAGCGCCGGGCCAAGTCTGCTTCTGTCGTCTGGCGGCTGTTGCGGGCGGTCATGAGCAGGAAAATGTAGACTTTGACAGCCAGCCCACTCAAAGAGGGCATCAGCTCTGTTACAAAAATGTCCGGAACAAGAGTGTCGGATAAGAGCAGTTTGCGGCTTTCATCGATCTGCATGGTGTTGGCGTCAAGCCTCCCTATCGCTGGCGGAAAATCGGACATCCCGCCGGCAAGGCAGGGGCAAAGACAAAGACTCGCCCTTGCGGGC
>JAQUEY010000127.1 GCA_028684955.1 Eubacteriales bacterium | reverse complement strand
TCTTCACGTACACCTTTCATCTTTCAAGCCAGCAGATCGCCCTGGTCCTTGGCCTGCAATTTCTCATCAGCATCATATCGCAGCCCATGTGGGCCGCAGTTTCGCGCCGGATGGACAAAAAGCCGGCTCTGCATCTTGGCCTGGCATTTGCCAGTGCCGGCAGCCTTGTCTTCATCCTGCTCGTCCTTTTTCGCCAGGACCTCCAGGCCAATCCTTACGTGTTCATTCCCTTTTCCCTGCTGACAGGCGTGGGCACCGGAGCCCTTTTTACATTGCCGCTGTCCATGGTGGCCGATACGATTGATTTCGATGAATTACGGTCAGGACAACGAGCAGAAGGCCTCTATTACGGCAGTCTGACCTTGTATTACAAGGCCTCCCAGGCCATCGCCATTTTCCTGATCGGGATCCTGCTCGACTTGATCCGGTTCGATGCCAGCCTGCCCGTGCAAAGTGACGTCACGACGCTCAGTTTGGGGCTGCTTCTGGCGGTCGGTTCCTTGCTCAGCTTCGGCTTGTCCTATCTGAGTTTGCGTGGCTATGACCTCGATGAAGAAAAAGTCCAGGCGATCCAGGCCAGGATCGCGGAGATCAAGGCAGGTGCATGAGATGGCCAACCAACAGGAAGCAAAATCAGAGCGAAGCCCAGCTTATTCGCAAAACAACCTATCCCAGGCACCGTCGCCTTATTTGCGCCAGCACCAGGACAATCCGGTCTGGTGGCAAGACTGGAGCGAAGACATCCTGGCCGAGGCGGTCCGTCTTGACTTGCCCTTGTTCGTATCATCCGGTTATGCCACCTGCCACTGGTGCCATGTCATGGCTAGCCAGGCATTCTCCAATCCGGCGGTGGCCGCAGTCCTCAATCAATCATTTATCTCTATCAAAATCGACCGCGAACTGCGATCCGATATCGACCAGTTCCTGATGCAGTATCTGGTTGAGATGAGCGGGCAGGGTGGCTGGCCTTTGAACGCATTTCTGACACCTGACCTCAAGCCGATTTTTGCCCTGACCTATGCCACTCCGGATCAGTTTGCCCGCATCGCCGGCCAAGTCTCTGTGTTCTATGCTGGGCGGAAGCAGGAAATTCCCAGGTATCGGCCGGAGTTGGACCGGCCGCTGGCTCATCTCGGCAGCAGCCCTGCCGCAGATCATGCAGGATCTGCCACGATGCAGCCAGATTTTGCTGCCGGCTTGCCGAACCTGGCTCAGGAACAAGAACTCTGTGAGCAATTGCTGCACTGGCATGATCCTGTGCATGGTGGCTTTGGCAGTGGGCAGAAATTCCCGCCCCACAGCTCCCTGCTATTCTGGCTGTATCAATGGCAGGACGCAGCAAGTGAGTCTGTCCAGGCAGCCTGCCGGCAAACTCTGGATGCCATGATGCAAAGGGGCCTTCATGACCATCTCCAGGGCGGCATATTTCGCTACTGTGTCGACCGGCAATGGACCATTCCCCATTTTGAAAAAATGCTCTATGACCAGGCGATGGCTCTCTGGGTTTATGCCCTGGCGGCCCGGCAGACGGGAGAAACAGACTACCGGGACATGGCGTTTTCCATTGTGGATAGCCTGGATGAGACCTTTGCCCGGGATGGTCTCTACCTCACAGCATTGGACGCGGATACGAACCACCGGGAAGGCGCCACGTATGTCTGGTCCGAGGCCGAGCTCAGATCATTCCTTTCCAGTGAAGAGATCGACTTGCTGCGGTCCGCCTACGACCTGTCATCACACAGCCAGTTTGAAGGGAATTACCACCTCATTCGCCGGCCAGACGCACTGGATCTGGACCAGGCAAAACGTATGACACTGGAAAAAAAGCTTCTGGCCATTCGCAAGCGCCGCCCCCAGCCTCAGGCTGATGAGAAAATCTTGTCTGGGCAAAACGCCCTGCTAGCTGTCGCCCTGATCCAGGCCGGACGCTTTTTGAATGAGCCATCGCTCGAAGTGAAGGGCAAGCTTTTGGTCGAAAACATTCTGGAACGATTCTGGACGGGCGAATCTTTGTCTCATGCTGTTTACGATCAGGATATGATGTCCCAGTCCTTCCTGTTTGATGCCGCTGCCCTGCTGCTGGCTGTTTGCCTGCTTGCCGAAACGGATCCGGAACGCTGGCTATACTTTGTCACCACCTTCGTTCCATTTGTCAGGCAATTCTCTACATTGGATGGTTGGTCTGAATCCCTGGCTTCTGATTTCCAGCCGGTGCCTGCTGCCTGGTTTGACTCGCCGACACCTTCGCCAATCAGCCTGGCCGAATTCGCCCTGACTTATGCCGCGTATCTGGTGGGGGATGACGCATCGACCCTGCCCTGGCGCCAGCCTTATGGCGCCGATTTTGCCAATCTGGCTGCCATGCTGGCCAATGGTGGCTATCACGTGTTTATCAGCCCCCAAGCCTTACCTTGGCCAAACCTGCCCGCCAATTCCATCCAGTTGCGTGGATCGCCTGCAACTGACTGTTATCGCGGGACTTGCCGGCCTTACTGAACCTTTGCCGCATGGACCACGAAACGCGCGTTGTCGACCTCATAAGAGCAGGTCAGGAGGGTCAGGATTTGCTGGTCGGCTGTCACGTCGAGGCCATAATCAATGCCTGATTTTTTGATCAAGGTGTTAAGGAAGGCCTGGTATTCAGCATCATCCGAAAAAACGGTCTGGATGACATAGAAGTCCGTGGTCATGACATAGCTGGCAAAGACTTGCCATTCGGTCATGCCATCCAATGTTTCCAGAAAAATCCGGTTGTTTTTCAAGGCGAAGTCTTCCTCCTTGAAATACCTCAGATTGTGGAACATGGTGCCGTCTTTCATGTTATGCCCGTACAAAATGCTATGGCGTCCTGAAAAAGAACCAGCATTGCGGAAATCCTGGTAGATCGCCCCGGCGATGTCCTTGTTGCCGAGGTAGTCATGCTTGAGGTAGAACTCATTGTCGCTGCCGCAGACAACTGGATCGTCGATCCGGGTGCCCGGGATGGTTAGCCAGGCGCTGGCGTCCGGGTTTTGCACCCGGACTTCAGCCAGCCGGTCCGAGAGAACATAAGGGATCGGTGTGGGCGTTGGGGAAGGGATGGGCGAGGGCGTCGATGTTGGCGTCAACGGGGTACTGGCCTGCGTCTGGGTCGTAACGTCAGGGGTGGCACTATCCTGGACGGGATCATTGCGCTGGACCAGGATGCGGATGAACATGCTGATTGTCACGGTGACGACGATCGCCACCAGAATGACTTCGATCCGGATGGCCCGGACAATCCAGCGCTGGATTTTGATGGGGTCGAACATGGCTACCTCTCTGGCAAAAGCAAATCTGATGAGCTGCAGCGCATCGCCATTGCTTGTGTGGAATCATGTTGTCTATTACACCACATGTAGTAGTGTAAAGGGACCCCCTTTTGGGAGTCCTTTCCACTGAAAGGGACCCCCTTTTGGGAGTCCTTTCCACTGAAAAGGGACCCCCTTGCGGGAGTCCTTTCCACCGTGAATCTAAAAGCGGGGATCGGTTGCCTGAACGTCGCTTCTTTAAAGTAAACCGGCCTTTAGACTTTGAACAGCAAATCAGAGTAGGTTGGCAACGGCCAGTAGTCGGCATCGACCAAGGTTTCCAGCACATCGGCATCGGCACGCAGCTCATTCATGGCAGCGAAGACGAGATCGCGATAAGCTTCGGCTTGAGCTTTGGAATCGCCATGCAGGTTGGCTGCCGTTTCAATTGCTTTTTCCAGCTTTGCAATATTCGCATACAGGGATTTCATCGCAACATTGACTTTGCCAAACAGTTCTTTTTCAACGTCAGTATCGCCACCGACACCTTCGATGCTGGTAATCGACGAGGCCAGATCTGCCTTGAAGTTGATGCAGGCGGGCAGGAGTTGGCGTTTGGCGATTTCCACCGCAGTCAGGCCTTCAATGTTGATCGTCTTGACATAAATCTCGTACTGGATCTCGGTCCGTGATTCCATCTCGACGCGGGAGAGAACGCCATGCTTCGACATCAGGGTCTTGTTTTTCTCGGCATTGATTGCAGCGATGGCATCGACTGTGGTGCGTGTATTGGCCAGGCCGCGCTGAGCTGCCTCTTCAACCCATTCATCACAATAACCGTTGCCATTGAAGATGATGCGCTTATGATTCTGTATGATCTCCAGGATGATCGAATAGGTTTCTGCCAGGATATCTTCGGTTTTCTCCAGACGATCGGCGATTTGGCTGAGGATTTCAGCGACCGCTGTGTTGAGGGTGAAATTGCACTGGGCGACGGACTGGGAGGAACCGACCATGCGGAATTCGAATTTATTGCCGGTAAAGGCAAAGGGAGAGGTCCGGTTGCGATCAGTGGTGTCTTTAAACAGGAAAGGCAGGGAGGCCGTGCCAAGTTCAATTTTGCCACGTGCTTTGCTGGAGGTAGCACCGCCGGTCTTTTCAATTTGTTCGAGGATATCCGTCAGCTGGTCACCGAGGAAGATCGAGATGATGGCTGGTGGAGCCTCATTGGCACCGAGACGGTGATCGTTGCCGGGGCTGGCGGCAGAAGCTCTTAGCAAATCAGCATAGATATCAACCGCTTTGATGATGGCTGTCAGGAACAGGAGGAACTGAGTGTTTTCATGCGGTGTTTTTCCTGGCTCGAGCAAGTTCTGACCATCGTCCGTGCCCATGGACCAGTTGTTATGTTTGCCCGAACCGTTGACGCCGGCGAAGGGCTTTTCGTGGAGGAGGCAGACCAGGCCATGGCGCAGGGCGACCTTTTTCATGGTTTCCATGGTCAGCTGGTTGTGGTCGGTCGCGATGTTGGTGGTGGTGAAGATCGGAGCCAGCTCATGCTGGGCCGGTGCAACTTCATTGTGCTTGGTCTTGGCAGAGACACCCAGCTTCCAAAGCTCGGAGTCCAGGTCAGACATGTAGGCCGCAATGCGGTCCTTGATCTGGCCGAAGTAATGGTCTTCCAGATCCTGTCCTTTGGGAGGCTTGGCACCAAACAAGGTGCGGCCGGTCAGCATCAGGTCGAGACGCTGGTCAAACAGCTTCTTGTCGATCAGGAAATATTCCTGTTCGGGACCGACGGTGGTGGTGACTTTGTTGGTGGTGGTGTTGCCCAAGGCACGCAGGACGCGCAGGGCCTGGCGGTTGAGGGCATCCATCGATCGGAGCAGAGGCGTCTTCTTGTCGAGTGCTTCACCCGTATAGGAGGCGAAGGCGGTTGGGATATAGAGGCTGCCGTCCTTGACGAAGGCTGGCGAGGTGCAGTCCCAGGCGGTGTAGCCGCGGGCTTCAAAGGTGGCACGCAGGCCGCCGGACGGGAAAGAAGAGGCGTCTGGTTCACCTTTGATCAGTTCTTTGCCGGAAAATTCCATGATCACGCGGCCATCGAGGGTCGGCGAAATGAAGGAATCGTGTTTTTCAGCGGTGACGCCAGTCAGGGGCTGGAACCAGTGGGTGAAATGGGTGGCACCTTTGGAAATGGCCCAGTCTTTCATCGCCGAGGCGACCACTTCAGCGACTTGAGGATCCAGCGGGATGCCTTCCTCAATGGTCTTGCGCAAGGACTTGTAAATCGCCTTGGGCAGGACAGTTCTCATGACGGAATCATTGAAGACATTGCTGCCAAAGATCTCGGCCATATTGATCACATTGGTTTCGGTGGTCATGCTCATCGTGAAATCCCCTTTCATTGCTACGAGCGAACGGTTTGAAAACCGGTAGGAACGTTTCGTTCGTGGCTGACAGGTGCTGGTGGCATTCGCTTAAATAAAAAAAGAGAGTGAAACAAATCCCGCGCGAGATTCATAAACACCCTTGTTTATCCAAGCTATGCTATCGGATCGTAATAGCATCTGTAGCCGTCACTATTCGTTTGATGGATTTTAGTGTATCACAAATCAAGCATTCTGCAAGTCCACAGCATGTAAATTTCATATTGAAAAATGAACAAATTTGCACCAGATGACTCCGCCTGCTCTTTATGCAACGTGATAAAATAAAGGAAGACTTGCTGCAAAAAGCTGGTCTTCCAGCTGATTCAGGACAGGTGCAAGGGGTGACAGGAGGCTTATGTCCATGCAAGTAGGCGTTCCAAGGGAAATCAAGAACAATGAAAACCGAGTGGCGATAACACCCGCCTGTGTCCATGACTTGACCGCGCGTGGTGCAGCGGTGACTGTCGAATCAGGTGCCGGACTGGGCAGTGGTTTTTCTGATACTGACTACCGTACGGCTGGTGCTGTGATCGGGAATGCAGCGGACGCCTGGGCTTGCCGGCTGGTTGTCAAGGTCAAGGAACCCCAGCCATCTGAATACATCTACTTTCGTCCCGACTTGATCTTGTTCACTTTTTTGCACCTGGCGGCCAATGAAGCATTGGAAAACCAGCTGCGCGAAACAGGAGTAAAAGCCATCGCCTATGAGCTCGTCCAGCTACCGGACGGTTCACTGCCCTTGCTGGCACCGATGTCGGAAATTGCCGGCCGCCTGGGGGCGATGATGGCGGAGTATTACTTGCAGAAGACTCAGGGCGGACGAGGCCTTTTGGCCGGAGGGGTGCCGGGCGTGGAAAAGGCCCGGTTCACCATCATCGGGGCAGGGACTGCTGGCCGGGCCGCGTTGCAGGCAGTTGTCGGCATGGGTGCGGATGTGACCATCCTCGATAATCAGATCGCCAAGCTGGCACGGCTGGAAGAGCAATACCAGTCACGGGTCCGGACCCTGTTTTCCAATCGCAAAAATCTCGCAGACGCCGTCACAGCCTCGGATGCGGTCATTTCCACAGTCTTGGTGCCAGGCGCCCGTGCTCCGCATCTCGTGACGGCTGACATGGTCCGGCGGATGCCCCAAGGCAGTGTGATCG
>JAQUEY010000126.1 GCA_028684955.1 Eubacteriales bacterium | reverse complement strand
TAATATAAGCAATACTCCGGAGGTATGCGTTCATGGGAATACGTGATAATTTTCGCCAGGCCATCGATGAAATGATCGGCACCAAGCCTGCAGAGACGACAGCTCCGGATGATCGGGTTGAAAACAGCAATGATTTTTCCAGTCAGGAACAGGTTGCAGTCGAATTTGCTCCTGATGAAGCTCGGACACTTACGTCTGAACCAGGTAAAAAAGGGCCTGGTACGGCTGCAGTCAAATCCCTTTCCAATCTGGCAGTCCGTCCGGGACAAAATGCCGGCGCCAAAACCATCATCACCATAGGTACGGTGGTCAAAGGTGACCTGGCCAGCCAGAGTGATTTGGATATTCAAGGCACCATTGTCGGTAATGTCAAAAGCGAAGGGCTGATTCGGATCACTGGCAAGGTTGAGGGCGACATCGCCTGTGAAAATCTCGAGCTGGATAATGCCGATATCAAGGGCCAGATCTCAGTTAACAAGCATCTTGTCATGCGTGGTGAGACCATGGTCGTTGGAAATCTGCTGGGAGAGCAGATGGAGATCAATGGTAAGATCAAAGGCAACATCAGTGTCAATGCCACTTTGCACTTGCTGTCCAAATCATCCGTACTGGGCGACATCCATGCCAGTACGATCCAGATCGATGCCGGAGCAAAAGTATTTGGTCATTTGAATATCACATCCTCCAGTGAAGCTTCATTGGAATCTGAATCGATTCTGGATTAATCATGCTACACCCTGCCCAGTCACCTTCCCAGACCCGATCTACAAAGACTGGACACAGCAGAGCTGCTTTTGGCAGTGTGCAGTTTTTCCGCCAGCTGATCCTGGCGTTGCTTTTCGTCGTCCTGCCGCTGAGTCTGGTCGCCCTGGTGACTTTGTCCATCTTGTTTATCCAGATGAAAGCGGATTTGCAAGGTCAGATCAACCAATTGCAGACGGAGATAGTGTCTTTGATGGCTGTGCATCCGGGGCTAAACGATGAACCTGGATACGAACAATCCACCGCTTTGGCGCTGACCACGGATACCAGTCTGGGCCAGCCTGGCTATCAGGGTGGTTTTTCGCAGGATTCAACCGAAATGGTCAGTCTGGATACAGAAAACACTGTCGGGAGCACAACCGAACCTGCCCAGGTCCCGAATCCTTTGCCTGTCAAGACAGCCTACCTGACGTTCGATGATGGTCCATCACCGCGCACGGCAGAGATCCTTGATGTCCTGGATGATTACCAGGTCAAAGCGACCTTTTTCGTCACCAATCCTGCACTTGAAGACTATCCCGACATTGCCCGTGATTTGGTCGCGCGTGGACATGCCATCGGATTGCATTCGGCAACACACCGATACGACGAAATCTACCAGTCTGTTGAAAGCTTTCTTACTGATATCGCGGTGAATTCTGCTTTGATCGAAACGATCACCGGAGTCGTGCCGTCTGTTCTACGCTTTCCAGGTGGCAGTGTCAATGCCTACAACGAGGAAATCGCAGCAGATCTGATCGACTCAGTAGCAGGGCGAGGTTTGGCCTATTTTGACTGGAACGCTGCCAGTGGTGATGCTGTTGGGCAATCCATTTCGAAAAGCACGATTGTGGATAATGTCAGGAAGACCCGGCAGGGAAAAAACACCCTCGTGATCCTTTTTCATGATTCAACTAGCAAGAAGACGACCGTCCAAGCCCTGCCGGATGTGATTGAAGACCTTCAAGCGGATGGCTATGTCTTCGCAGCACTCTCGCCTGACAGTGTCCCGGTCCGCTTTGCCAATATCCCTGAATAACTCTCCTGATCGATCTTTGCCAAATAATCTCTTTTAACGGATAAATGACTGTCATCAGCGCCGGAATTGTGATAACATTTCAGATTGAGTTGTTTTTTTTCATAGGCTTAATTCTGATTCACATGTCACAGGGAAGGCACCATCATGTTAGAAATTGATTTTTTCCTAGACTTGGCAATTATCCTGATCAGTACAAAAGTGCTTGGCTTGATTACCCGCCGGCTTGAAATGCCGCAGGTGGTAGGTGCCCTGATTGCAGGGGTCATCCTCGGACCGTCTCTCTTGGATGTTGTTTTTGAAACGGATTTCATCCACAAGATGGCTGAACTGGGCGTGATCGCCCTGATGTTCACGGCCGGTCTGGAAACCGATACCGCTGAACTGAAAAAGAGCGGCAAGGCATCGCTGGTTATTGCGACGTTCGGTGTCCTCGTGCCGCTGGCAGGTGGTTTCCTCGTCTCCTGGCTTTTTGCCGGTTCCTCGCTGGCACAGATGTCCAAGATCGAATTGCTCCAGCACATTTTCATTGGCGTCATCCTGACTGCGACCTCAGTCAGCATCACCGTCGAGACCTTGCGCGAAATGGGTCATCTGAAGTCTCCTACTGGTACGGCCATTCTGGGGGCAGCGGTCATCGACGATATTATCGGTATTGTTGTGTACACCTTTATCTCCAGCATGGCAGATGAGAGCATCAGCCTGATCAGTGTGGTGACTCGTATCCTGCTGTTTTTCCTGTTTGCCGCGGTCATCGGTGTCATTTTCTATTTGTTCTTCAAATTC
Organism: Eubacteriales bacterium; assembly: GCA_028684955.1. Taxonomy (GTDB): domain Bacteria; phylum Bacillota; class Clostridia; order Saccharofermentanales; family UBA5734; genus UBA5734. The sequence continues at coordinate 4,296 of JAQUEY010000126.1, read as the reverse complement.
CTCAGCAACCGTTATGGCAAGAAACGCCGGGTGCCGATCTATGGCCTCGTTTTTGCCTTGCTGCTATCCTATGCAGCCGAGCGCTTTTTCGGCATTGCTGACATCACCGGCGCCTATCTGGCCGGCCTGATCATTTCCAACGTCCGGCAAGCCGACTATATCTCGAGCAAATTCGAAGTTCTATCCTATATGCTGCTGTCGCCGATCTTTTTTGCCAGCATCGGCTTGCAAACCCATCTGTCTGGACTGACCGGTAGCATCCTGGCTTTCTCAGCCGTTTTACTGCTGATCGCCATTGTGTCCAAGGTCATCGGCTGTGGCCTGGGGGCCAAGATCATGGGCTATCGCGGCAAGGATCCACTGCGGATCGGTGTCGGCATGATCTCGCGTGGCGAGGTTGCCCTGATCCTGGCCGGCAAAGGTGCGGCAATCGGCCTGATGAACAACGCCTTGTTTGCACCCCTGATTCTCGTCGTCGTCATCACCACCCTCTTGACTCCCGTGCTTTTGAAGTTGGTCTACAAGGGCGAACAGACCACTCAAGAAACTGCCTGAACCGCCTTTCTTAAAGCCTGAAGACCTGGCTAGCCGCTGGGTCTTTTTTTATGCCGCACAGAGCAACCAAACTCGAACTTAACCTTCTGGAACTGTCCAATCCTGACTTTGATAAATCTATAAAGCTGTTTTGCAAAATATATTGACAGTATTTGTTCGAGATGTTATTTTCAAAGAGCGAAACGTTTCGCGCAGCGTAAAGCCACGCAAGGAGGTTCTCCCAATGCCAGTCTGTGTTGACCCTGATCGTGTTCCGAAACGTCGTCTGTCCACCGGAGAATGGATTCCCGGCATTGGTATGGGAACTTTTGGCTCGGACAATTACACGGCACAGCAGATTTCTGACGCTGTTGCAGGTGCGATCCGTGCAGGCTATCGTTTGTTTGACTGCGCTTCGGTCTATAGTAACGAGGCACAGATCGGTCAGATCTTTGCCGATACGATTGCAACAGGCAGCGTCAAGCGCGAGGACCTGTTCATCACGTCCAAAGTCTGGAATGACAAGCATGGCAGGGGCGATGTCCTGCTGTCCTGCGCCCAGTCTTTGAAGGACCTCCAGCTCGATCAGATTGACTTGTATTTTGTCCACTGGCCTTTTCCCAATTACCATGCACCGGGTTGTTCCGGCGACGCTCGCTCAGCCGAAGCCGTACCGTTCTCTGCCGAACGATTCATGGCGACTTGGCGCCAGATGGAACGACTCCGAGACCTGGGTCTCGTGCGCCACATCGGCATGTCCAACATGACCATTCCCAAGCTCGAGGCTGTCCTGCCTCTGTGCCGGATCCAGCCGGTTGCGCTTGAGATGGAGCTACACCCGAGCTTTCAGCAACCTGAGCTATTCCAATATTGTCTCGACCACGATATTTTGCCGATTGGATTTTCCCCGATTGGTTCGCCGGCTCGCCCGGCCCGGGACACGACCGAGAGCGATGTGGTTGATCTGGAGATGCCAGAAATCATCGAGGCTGCCCGGAATCATGGCATTCATCCTGCTCTTGTCTGTCTGAAATGGGCCGTCCAGCGTGGTCAGGTGCCGATTCCCTTTTCCGTCCATGAATCCCACTATGGCGCCAATCTCCGCACCGTGACCGAAGATCCATTAAGTGATGACGAGATGGATGCGATTGCGGCTGCTGACAAAAATTGTCGCCTGATCAAGGGCCAGGTTTTTCTCTGGGAAGGCGCTCGCAGCTGGGAAGACCTCTGGGATCTCGATGGCATCATCGTCGGATCCAGCCAGAGCCAGGGGTGATCGTGTGGCTGTCACCATCAAGGATGTCGCCCGCGTCGCCGGCCTTTCGATAGCGACTGTCTCCAAATACATGAATGGCGGCCATGTTCTTGACGATAACCGCGTAGCCATCGAGCAAGCCATCACAACCTTGGGCTATCGCGTCAATGTTGTCGCCCGCGGCTTGAAAACGCGCCGAACCATGACAGTTGGGGTCCTGATTCCCTCCATTGAGCAGATTTTCAGCACGGAAATCATCGCCGCAATAGAAAAACAGCTCGCAAAAGCTGGCTTTTCCACCATCGTCTGTGATTGCCAGCTAGATGCAGAGCTGGAAAGCCGCAAGATGGAGATCCTTTTGGAAAAGCAGGTCGACGGGATCATCATGATGCCCTTCTCCGGCTTGGCTGAGCCGATCCAGAAAGCGATCGATCAAGGTGTTCCGGTGATCCTGATCGACCGCAAGGTAGAGGGTGTCATACTCGACACCGTCCTGGTCGATAATGAAAATCTGGCTCGCCAGGCTGTCAGCAGCCTGATTCAGGCTGGCCATCGCCGGATCGGTATCGTGCTTGGCCCAAAGGATCTCTACACCTCGCGCAAACGTCACACCGGATATCTGGCTGCTTGTCACGAACACGGCCTTGTAGTTGATCCTGATCTGATCCGTCACAGCGACTACCAGATCCCGGGCGGATCTGCGGCTTTTCTGGCGCTTCTCGACCTGCCGGACAGCCCGACTGCGATTTTCACCACCAACTATGAAACAACGTTTGCTGCTGGCCTGATCATCAACGAACGGGGGCTGAACATTCCACTGGATCTTTCCTGGATTGGATTTGACAGTTTAAGTATGGCCCAGATTTTCAAGCCTCGCCTGACCATTGTTGCCCAGCCAGTCCGGCAAATCGGCGAAACGGCCGCTCAGCTGATTTTGGAGCGTCTGTCCGGAGCGGGCGGCTTTGCATGCGAAGCCCGCGAAGTCATTTTGCCTGGCGAATTGATTGCAGGCCTGTCCACAGGATCTATCCGCACAATTGCAGATTGAATCCGTCCTCATTTAGATAAAATCCGCGTGACTGCGGATTGGAAAACCAGAGTATTACCCCACAAGAGTGTCAAAGGAGAATGACCATGAACCAGATCCCGGAAAAAATGCTCGCTGCCTACTTGCCCGGAAACAGCACTGTCGACTTCAAAGAAGTCGCCATCCCCGAACCTGGCCATGGCCAGGTCCTGATCCGGACCAAATCTTCGACCATCTGTGGCAGCGACATCCGCGCCATCTACCGCGAACATCTCGGCAAAGGTCCGGAAGGCTACCAGAACAAGATCGCCGGTCATGAACCAGCCGGCCAGATCGTTAAATGCGGTCCCGGCATGCGTCGATTCAAAGAAGGCGATCGAGTCATCATCTACCACATCAGCGGTTGCGGACTCTGCATGGATTGCCGCCAGGGCTTCATGATCAGCTGCACCAGTCCGCTGCGCGCGGCTTACGGCTGGCAGCGTGACGGCGGCATGGCACCCTACATCCTGGCCGATGAGAAAGACCTCGTTCCGTTGCCGGATAGCCTGACCTACACCGATGGTGCCCAAGTCGCCTGCGGCTTCGGCACTGTTTATGAAGGACTCGAAAAGATCGGTGTTTCCGGTAACGATGCCGTCCTCGTCGTGGGCCTTGGTCCGGTTGGCCTGGCCACCCTGATGCTGGCCAAAGCGCTTGGAGCCAACAAGCTGATCGGTGTCGATGTCAACCCGGACCGCTGCCAGCTCGCCCTCGACAAAGGCCTGGCCGACACTGTTTTCGTCTCCGGCCCGGATACCCTCCAGGCTGTGCTTGATGCCACCGGTGGGCAGGGCGTGGAACGCGCGATCGACTGCTCCGGCCACACCTCCGGCCGCCAGCTCGCCATCCGTGCCACCCGCAAATGGGGCAAGATCGCCTTCGTTGGCGAAGGTGGCACCGTCGAATTCAACCCCAGCCCAGACATGCTGCATGACCAGAAGACCATCTTCGGTTCCTGGGTCACCAGCATCTGGAAAATGGAAGAACTCGTCTCCAAGATCGTCCGCTGGGGCATCCATCCCGAAGACCTCGTCACCCATCGCTTCACGCTGGACAAAGCTGACGAAGCCTACGCCCTGATGGCCAGCGGCAACTGCGGCAAAGTTGCCGTCGTCTTTGACGAAGAAATCAAGTAAGCAGCGACGTTAGCGAGTTGTGCGCTGTGGCTCGTTGCTGATCGCAGCTCAATGCGCCTGCTGCGTGTCACAATACCAGATGGACATCAATTTTCACCAATTCCTGAAGGAGGCGCTGATGGGTCGTCTGAGATTGAATAACAAACGTGACAGGAATCTTTGCCAATGAAAAATTCAACCATTCGCCTCTATGAAGCCAATGCCTATTTGCGTGAATTCGACGCCCGTATTTTAAGCTGTGAACCTGCGGATGGCCACTACGCTGTGATCCTCGACCAAACCGCCTTTTACCCGGAAGGGGG
>JAQUEY010000125.1 GCA_028684955.1 Eubacteriales bacterium | reverse complement strand
AAATCAAGCAGAGGATTCTTACTTGATTTCGACGACAGCGCCGGCTTCCTTGAGCTTGGCGGCGACAGCGTCGGCGTCTTCCTTGCTGACGTTTTCCTTGATGGCTTTCGGAGCGCCGTCGACGAGGTCTTTGGCTTCCTTGAGGCCGAGGCCGGTCAGTTCGCGGACAGCTTTGATGACGTTGATCTTGGCAGCGCCAGCTTCCTTGAGGATGACGGTGAATTCGGTCTGCTCTTCAACAGCGGCAGCCGGAGCAGCGCCACCGGCAGCCGGGGCAGCAACAGCCATTGCAGCGGCGGACACGCCGAATTCGGTTTCGAGGGCCTTGACGAGCTCAGCCAGTTCCATGACGGACAGGGCCTTGACATCTTCGATGAATTTGGTGATTTTTTCACTAGCCATGGTAAATACCTCCATTAAAATTGATCCGTTCAGGATCTTGTGGTTCTGTGGGCAGGGCAGGGATTATTCAGCCGCGACGACTGCGAGCTGCGCGACTGTAGCTGCGCCAGCTTCTTCGCCTTTCTTGGCGATTTCGTTGAGCGCGACAGCCAGTCCGGTGATCGGAGCCAGCAGGGTGAACACGACTTGTCCGTAGAGCACGTCTTTGCCAGGAATGGCAGCCAGGTTCTGGACATCGCTGGCAGAAATGGCTTTGCCTTCCAAAACGCCGCCGACGATCTTCATCACGTCGAATTTGTCAGCAAAGGGCTTGATCGCCTTGGCCGGAGCGGTGATGTCTTCTTTGGTGTAAGCGATGGCGATCGGACCTTTGAGCATCTCTTCGACGCCGGTGACACCAGCAGCCTCGAGCGCACGGCCAGACAGGGTGTTCTTGATGACTTGGTATGAGACGCCGGCTTTGCGCAATTCTGCGCGCATGGCAGTGTCCTGGGCGACGGTCAGGCCGCGATATTCAACGAATACCATGGCTTGGGCCTGCTTGAACTCTGCAGCAAGATCGGCGACGATCTGTGCCTTCTGATCAAGAATTTTCTTACTGGGCATGGGAGTACCTCCTTTTTTTAAAAATAAAAACCCCTCACGCCATCAAGACAGGAGGGGTTTGCAAGACAAATCCAGTTTGCAGTCCGCTGGCTGGTTCAGACCGGAGGTCAGAAGGCCAGGGTTTGCTCGGGTTTGGTTTGCTACCTCGGCAGGATGGTCTTTTCAATCCATCGGGGGACGGATTCCTGCTGTCTTGGGCGCATTGGACAAGTATAGGGGGGCCTGGTCAAACTGTCAACACTTAACCCAGTTTGGTGGTGTTGACTTTGATACCGGGGCCCATGGTCGATGTGATGGTGACACTACGCAGGTAGTGGCCCTTCGCTGCGGCCGGTTTGGCTTTGATGACGGCATCCATCAAGGTCTTGAAGTTCTCAGCCAGCTTTTCCTGGCCGAAAGAGACCTTGCCGATGGGGCAATGGATGATGTTCGTCTTGTCGAGGCGGTATTCGATCTTACCGGCCTTGATTTCATTGATAGCCTTGGTGATGTCCATCGTGACGGTGCCGGATTTCGGGTTCGGCATCAAGCCCTTCGGGCCGAGCAGCTTACCGAGGCGGCCGACGACACCCATCATGTCCGGGGTGGCAACGACGACGTCATAATCAAACCAGTTTTCCGAGGTGATCTTGGCAACGAGCTCATCAGCACCAACAAAATCGGCGCCGGCAGCGGTTGCTTCGTCAGCTTTCGGGCCCTTGGCAAAAACCAGGACGCGCTTGGTGCGGCCGGTGCCATGGGGCAGGACGACAGCGCCGCGGACCTGCTGGTCAGCATGGCGGGAGTCGACACCGAGACGGATGTGCAATTCGACGGATTCGTCGAATTTAGCTTTGGCGGTCTGCTGGACCAAGGTGATGGCTTCAGCTGGCTCGTAGCTCATGGAGCGGTCGACCAGTGAAGCAGCGGCTGTATAACGTTTACCCTTCTTCATTTACAATCCTCTCCTTCGCCTTAGCCTTCGATGACCACAATGCCCATGCTGCGGGCTGTCCCAGCGACCATGCGGGCGCAGGACTCGAGGTCGGAAGCATTCGTGTCGACCAATTTGATCTGGGCGATCTTCATGACTTCAGACTGGGTGATCTTGGCGACTTTGTCTTTGTTCGGCTTGCCCGAACCACTTTCGATGTTGCAGGCTTTTTTCAGCAGCACTGGAACCGGCGGAGTCTTGGTAATGAAAGAGAAGGAACGGTCTGCAAAGACCGTGATGATGACCGGAATGATCAATCCGACATCCTTGGCAGTTCTTTCATTGAACTCTTTGACAAACCCGGCGATATTGACACCGTGCTGACCAAGAGCTGGTCCAACCGGCGGCGCTGGCGTAGCTTTACCTGCGGGGATCTGTAATTTTACATACCCGGTAATTTTTTTGGCCATAAACGTCCACCTCCCAAAATGTTTGCCGGGCAAGTCCCGGCTGCCTTATCTTCGCGCCAGATGCGGCGTGAGGACTCTCGTACAGGATTTTCGCACTGCGTCGAGTGCGTCAGATGCGCAGGATCTGGGTCAGTTCGAGTTCGACTGGGGTCTCGCGGCCGAACATGGAAACCAGCACGCGGACTTTCTTCTTGTCGAGGTTGATCTCCTCGACGGTGCCGATGAAGCTCTCCAGAGGGCCATTGATGACCTTGACGGAATCGCCGATACCGTAGTCGACCACAGGTTCCCAGGTCGATTCGAGGCCCATCAGCATGAGCTCTTCTTCGGTCAGGGGGGTCGGTTTCGAGCTGCTGGGGCCTACGAAACCAGTCACGCCGCGGGTGTTGCGGACGATGTACCAGATCTCGTCTGTCAGGATCATCTTGACCAGGACGTAGCCCGGATAGATCTTGCGCTGGGTGACCTTTTTCTTGCCGTCCTTGATCTCGACCTGTTCTTCCATGGGCACGGAGACTTCCTGAATGAAGTCATGGATGCCACGGTTCTCGACGATCTGCTCAAGGGTTGCCTTGACTTTGTTTTCGTAGCCTGAGTAAGTGTGGACAACGTACCACTTGGCCTCGTTGGGCGCACTATCCAAAGCGTCTGCCATCAATTTTAGCTCCTTAGGACCGCAACGCCAAACCGGCGGTCAGTTTGCGGCGGTTGTTTCTGAAGATGCAGCCGCTGCTGTGGTTTCGGCCACGTCTGCAACCGTCGGCTCAGTGGCCGAGGTCTCTGACACAACAGTGGTGGCGGTTGTTTCAGCCGGTGCTGCGGGTGTATAGAATCCGACAGCCGAAAGAACGCCTCCCAGCAGGGAATCAACAGCAAACAGGATGGCACCGGCAATGACGATGATCGCCAGGACGGTCGCAGTGCTCTGGATCAGGCGCTTGCGGTCGGGCCACAGGATGCGCTTGGTTTCGGCTTTCATGCCGGCAATAAAAGCTACAAGGCTTTTGCCCATGCGCGTGAAATAGGCTGCGAAGCGGTTGTTCCCGCCCTTGCCTGCCTTTTTCTCAGCGGGTTTATTGGTTTTGCTGTCTGCCATAATCAATACATCCTGACCAGCGTGAAGCCGTTTATTTTGTCTCGCGATGAACCGTGTGCTTGCGGCAGAACCGGCAATATTTCTTCATTTCGAGCCGATCCGGGTCGTTCTTCTTGTTCTTCATTGAGTTGTAATTGCGCTGCTTGCAATCGGTGCAAGCCAGGGTGATCTTGTCGCGTGCGCCTGCCTTAGCCATGGTTCAATCCTCCGCCTTGTCTTTATCAGTCTGAATCGGGTTTCTTTCCATAAAAAAAGATCCCTCTTGTGGATGAGCAAACAAGAATTTACCACAAAGAAGGGATCTTGTCAAACAAAATTCAACGGCGTTTCTTCAGTTCGGCATAGATGGAGTCGAGTGGGATGTCGCTCTGGACCAGAAGGACATTGAGATGATACAGCAAGTCGGAGACTTCGTAAATGATTTCGCCGGCATTGTTGTTTTTGGCAGCGATGATGACCTCGGCAGCTTCTTCGCCGATTTTCTTGCAGATCTTGTCGACGCCTTTGTCAAACAGGTAATTGGTGTAGGACCCTTCCTTGGGGTTTTGCTTGCGGTCCTCGATGACGGCGTACAGCTCGTCCATGATGTTTCCGATCTGGCTCATGTGTGTCCTCCTATAGTTCGTTGATTTGGCGGTAGAAGCAGGAATGGTTGCCGGTGTGGCAGGCGGGTCCGATCTGGTAGATGTCAGCAATCAGGGTATCCGCGTCGCAGTCGACAGCCAGGGTGCGCAGTTGCTGGAAATGGCCGGATGTCTCGCCTTTGAGCCAGAGCTTTTTGCGGCTGCGGCTGTAATAGTGCATCAGGCCGGTGGCCTGGGTTTTTTCAAAGGCCTCCTGGTTCATGTAGGCCAGCATGAGGATTTCCTGGCTGGATTGTTCACGGACGATGACAGGGATCCGGCCATGCTCGTCGAGTTTGAGCTTGGGCCAGATCACACCCGGCAGAAGCAGACCCTTGCCGGTTGCCTCACTGCCATCCGCTATCTGGCCCTCCGGCAAGCGCTCTTCGTGCGGAGGCCGGACCGGAACTCCGCGCAGGTTGAGATAGCTTTTGAGCGTCGGGATGGCGATTTCGCCAAAATGGAACAGGCTGGCGGCCAGGACCGCATCGGCACCCCCGCTGACCAGGCCATCGTAGAAGTCGGACAATTGGCCCGCGCCCCCGGATGCAATGACCGGGATCGAAACCCGTTCGGCAATCGTCCGGGTGATCCCGATATCATAGCCGCTCTTGGTACCGTCCTTGTCCATGCTGGTTAAAAGGATCTCGCCAGCGCCGAGTTTCTCCACCCGGGTGGCCCATTCGATCGCATCGAGTCCGGTGTAGCGCGTGCCACCGGCAATCATGACCTCATAGCGGCCGAGCGGATTTTTCCGGATGTCGATCGCGACAACGATGCACTGGCTGCCAAAGCGTTCGGCTGCCTGGGTGATCAGGGCCGGATTCTGGACGGCTGCGGAATTGAGGGAGACCTTGTCGGCTCCGGCCTGGAGCAGGACCCGGATGTCCTCGAGGGTCCGGATACCGCCGCCGACCGTGAACGGGATGAAAACCTGGCGGGCAACCTGGCGCACGACATCGATCAGGATGCCACGTTCCTCGAGTGTGGCGGAAATATCGAGAAAGACGAGCTCGTCCGCGCCCGATTCGTTGTAGGCTTTGGCGATCTCGACCGGATCACCGGCGTCACGGATGTTGATGAAATTGATACCTTTGACCACCCGTCCAGCACGGACGTCAAGGCAGGGGATTATACGTTTGGCCAGCATTGCGCAAGACTCACCGTCCCTTCGTAAATGGCTTTGCCGACGATGACGCCGGCGGCACCCGTCTGGCGCACTGCCTCGATGTCGGCATAGGTGCCGATGCCTCCAGATGCAATGATTGCCAGGCTGGTTTTTGCGACCAGCTCCTGGACCCGGTCGGTCGCCGAGCCGACCATCATGCCGTCACGGGCGATGTCGGTGAAAATGATGGTGCGGGCACCGAGCGCTTCCATGGTCTGGGCAAATTCGAGCACCGGCAGGCCGCTGCCCTGGGTCCAGCCATCGATGCTGACCTCGCCGTCGCGGGCATCGATGCCGATCGCCACACGGTCTGGGTAGCGCCTGAGGATCTCCTCAGTCAGAGGACGGTTTTTGACGGCGGCTGTGCCGAGGACAGCCCGGGTGATGCCGTTTGCGAGCAAGGTTTCGAGATGTTCCAAGGTGCGGATGCCGCCGCCGGTCTGGACCAGAAGGCCCGTTTCCCGGCTGATGGCCCGGATCAGGTCAACATGGGTCGGCACACCGCTTTTGGCTGCATCGAGGTCGACGACGTGAATCCAGGTGGCCCCGGCGGCACGGAAAGACTGGGCCATGGCAACAGGGTCATCATGGTAGACCGTCACCTGGTTGTAATCGCCTTGGCGGAGGCGGACACAGCGGCCGCCCAGCAGGTCGATCGCCGGGTAGATGATGAAATCAGAGTCAGTCATCAGTCTTCGTCGCCTCCAAATACCCAGCCTGAGAGCAGCTTGAGGCCGCTGTCACCACTTTTTTCCGGATGGAACTGAGTCAATAGGATGTTGTCTTTCTGGACAGCTGCCGCAAAAGGAACTCCGTGGGTGCTCCAGGCTGCTACCAGCGCCGGATCAGCCGGATCACAATAATAGGAATGGACGAAATAGTAGTGGGTGCCATTGGGCAGTAGCGCGAGGCGGGAGTCTTCGAGCTGATTCCAGCCCATGTGCGGGATCTTCAGACCCGGCCGGGGCAGGAAGCGGCGCACCGTCCCCGGCAGGATGCCAAGGCCGCGGGCATCGCCTTCTTCACTGCTGTCAAACATCAGCTGCATGCCCAGGCAAACGCCCAGAAATGGGCGGCCGGTCAGCAGATACTGGCGGATCGCCTCGTCGAGGCCTTTTCTCTCGAGTTGCTCGAGAGCATAACTCATGGCACCGACGCCAGGCAGGATCACCCGGTCGGCCCGGAATATCACGTCCGGGTCGCTGGTGATTTCGGCGCGCTGACCGAGATAGGTCAAAGCCTTGGCGACGCTGCCGAGGTTGCCCATTTCATAGTCGATGATTGCAATCATGGAACTCTCCGTTTCCGTGTGGCCGGCAAAGGCAAGGGCGCGCTGTAAGTCAGGCCAGAGGCTGGCCGGTCAGTCGTTCATATGCCTCGCGGTATTTGGCAGCGGTCTTGGCAATGACTGCTGCCGGCAGCTCGGGGGCAGGGGGCGTTTTGTCCCAGTCGAGGGTCTCGAGCCATTCGCGCAGGTACTGCTTGTCAAAACTTTTCTGGGCCCGGCCAGGTTCGTAGTCAGCCATTTCCCAGAAACGTGAAGAGTCGGGGGTGAAGATCTCGTCAGCGACTACGAGATGGCCGTCCAGCAGGCCGAATTCGAATTTGGTGTCGGCCAGGATGATGCCGCGGCTTTC
>JAQUEY010000124.1 GCA_028684955.1 Eubacteriales bacterium | reverse complement strand
TTTTCGGGAAGGCAATGACATCGCGGATGCTGTCGCTGTCGGTCAGGAGCATGACGAGGCGATCGAGGCCGAAAGCCAGGCCGCCATGGGGCGGGACACCATACTGGAAGGCTTCGAGCAGGTAGCCAAAGCGGTTCCAGGCCTGCTCTTCGGTAAAGCCGAGGAGGGAGAACATCTTTTTCTGCAGTTCCTGGTCGTGGATACGGATGCTGCCACCACCAATCTCGGTGCCGTTCAGGACGATGTCGTAGGCCTTGGCGCGCACAGCACCCGGGTCGGTCGCGAGCAGCATCAGGTCTTCGTCCATCGGGCTGGTGAAGGGATGATGCTTGGCAACATAACGCTGCTCTTCCTCGTCGAATTCGAGCAGCGGGAATTCGGTGACCCAGAGCAGCTTGAAGTCGTCAGGCCGGACCAGATTGGTGCGGCGGGCGATCTCGCAGCGCAGGTTGCCAAGGGCATCCTGGACGATGGGGAGTTTGTCGGCAACGATCAGGAGCAGGTCCCCGGCACTGGCGCGGGCGCGTTCGGCCATGGTGGCGACGAGCTCAGGGGTGACGAATTTGGTGATCGAGCCGCGGGGCGTGTCTTCGACGGTCAGCCAGGCCAAGCCTTTGGCGCGGTAAGTCTTGACATACTCACCGAGCGAGTCGATTTCTTTTCTCGAGAAGGCGGAACCGCCGGGAACGGCGATCAGCTGGACGCTGCCACCCATGGCTAAGGTGTCGGCAAAGGCTTTGAACGGGCTGTCTGCGACCATATCAGAAATATCGCACAGCTCGAGGCCGAAACGGATGTCCGGTTTGTCTGAGCCAAAGCGGCGCATCGCTTCTTCGTAGGTCATGCGCGGCAGGGGCAGCTGGACTTCGAAGTCCATGACCTCGGCGAAAAGGCGCTTGAGGAAGCCTTCGTTGACGGCTATGACGTCATCGACATCGACAAATGCCATCTCAAGGTCGATCTGGGTGAATTCCGGCTGGCGGTCGGCGCGCAGGTCTTCGTCGCGGAAGCAGCGGGCGATCTGCATATAGCGGTCGTATCCGGCCAGCATCAGGAGCTGCTTGTACAGCTGGGGCGACTGGGGCAAGGCAAAGAACCGGCCCTGGAAGACACGGCTGGGCACGAGGTAGTCGCGGGCGCCCTCAGGCGTGCTCTTGATCAGGATCGGGGTCTCGATCTCATAGAAACCCTCGGTGTCATAGTAGTCGCGGGTCAGCTTGGTGATGCGGTGGCGCAGCATCAGCTTGTCCTGCATGTCGGGGCGGCGCAGGTCGAGGTAGCGGTATTTCAGGCGCAGGGCCTCGTTGGCGTTGACATTTTCCTCGATGTAGAACGGCGGGGTCTGGGATTCGGAGAGGATGCGCAACTCAAAAACCTGGACTTCGACGTCGCCGGTTTTCATCGCCGGATTGGCGGCAGCACGTTTCTGCAGGCGGCCACGGACCGCGAGGACGTATTCGCTGCGGACCTTGGTCGCTTTTTCACGGACGTCGGCCGGGCTGTTTTCGTCGATCAAGAGCTGGATTTCGCCACTGCGGTCACGCAAGGTGATAAAGACGAGACCGCCGAGGTCGCGTTGCTTGTGGCACCAGCCCATCAGGGTGATGTCTTGTGAAAGCATCTCGGGGGTGATTTCGGCACAGCGGGTGGTACGTTTGAGGCCTTGCATGATTTCTGCCATAGTGGGTGTGCTCCTCGTGTATGTGATCAAGTGAATGAGTGCAGGTGCTTGAGTGTATCGACCAGGCTGTCGATCTGGATGGGGTGCTCGTGGCCATCGGCCATGGCCTTGAGCTTGCCTGTGCCGCTCGAGATTTCGTCGTCACCGAGGACGAGGGTGAAGAGCGCGCCGGTCTTGCTGGCGTATTTCATCTGGGCCTTGAGGCTTCTATTCATCAGGTCGACCTCGGCCTGGATGCCGGCCTGGCGAAGCTGATAGGCCAGCTGGCGTGCCTTGGCGGCCGCTGGTTCGCCGATACCGGCGATGTAGACGAGGGGGACTGGAGCGGCTTCGGTCGCGATGCCCTGGGCAGCCAGTTCCATCAGGAGGCGCTCGACGCCGAGAGCGAAACCGATCCCAGGCGTGTGCGGGCCGCCGATTGATTCGACGAGGCCGTCATAACGGCCGCCGCCGCAGATCGTGCCCTGGGTGCCGACATGCTCGGAGACGAATTCGAAGACGGTGCGGGTGTAATAGTCGAGGCCGCGGACGATGCCCTTGTCGATGGTGTAGGCGATGCCGAGCTCATCGAGCTGGTGGCAAAGGCCGTCGAAATGGGTCTGGCAGTCCGGGCAGAGGTGGTCGAGCAGGGCCGGGGCAGTTTTTGTCACCGGCTGGCATTGCTTTTCCTTGCAGTCGATGATGCGCAGGGGGTTTTTCTCGAAGCGGTCGTTGCAGGTCGGGCACATCGTGGCCAGATGGGGCCGGATATGGTCCTTCAGGATCTCGTTGTAGGCGGTGCGGCAGACTGGGCAACCGATGCTGTTGATCCTCAGCGAGGTCTGGCCCAGTCCGATCTCCTTGAAAAAGAGGGTCAGGAGGCTGATCAGCTCGGCATCGACGACGGGGCCCTCGGAGCCGAAGACTTCACAGCCGAACTGGTGGAATTCGCGGTAGCGGCCCTTCTGGACGTTTTCGTAACGGAAGGCGGTGATGTTGTACCAGAGGCGGACAGGAGACGGCCAGGACGCCATGCCATTCTCCAGATAGCTGCGCACGACACCGGCGGTGCCCTCGGGGCGCAAGGTCATGCTGCGGTTGCCTTTGTCGTCGAAGGTGTACATCTCCTTCTGGACCACGTCGGTTGTGTCACCAACGCCGCGCTGGAAGAGTTCGGTCGCTTCAAAGGTCGGGATGCGGATCTCCTGGTAGCCGTAGCGGGTGCAGACGGCGGCGAACAGACGCTCAGCCTGCTGCCAGGCGGCACTATCGGCGGGCAGGATATCGCGGGTGCCTTTGGGTGCGGAAATTTTCATACGTTTAGAACGCCTCCTGTCAGAGTCGATCTATTATACATTAAAAAGGCTCGAACTGATAGCCCAGCATGGCCAAAACAGCGGGCCCAGCTGTCTCGGTGCGCAGGATCCGACGGCCGAGTGTCACTGGTTTCAGGCCGCTGGCCAGGGCGTGATCGACCTCGGCCATCGAGAAGCCGCCTTCGGGTCCGATCAGGATCGCGACACGCGGGCGTTGACCCTGCTTTTGCAGTGCCAGAAGGCGCGGTTCTTCTGTTGTCAGCAGGCGGCGGATCGACTGGTCGCGTTCGCTTTCCCAAGGGATCAGGGCAAGGTCTGACTCGGCGGCCAGCTGGATGGCTTCGCGGAAGGACACGGGGGCTTCTACAAGGGGTAGCAGGCCGCGACCGCACTGTTTGGCGGCCTCGCGGGCAATCTTGTTCCAGCGTTCAGTCTTGCGGACGGAGTCTTTGGCCTCGATCTTGGCAACTGAACGCTCACAGGCGACTGGAATGATCCGGCTGACGCCGAGCTCGACCGATTTCTGGATGATCGCGTCCATTTTGTCGGATTTCGGCAGGCCCTGGAACAGCCAGATATCCAGTGGCGATTCGGTCTGGTTTTCCTGGCGCTCGCCGAGGGAAAGCTCAACCACATCACTGGTGAGAGCCAGGATCCGAGCCTGGATATCGGTGCGGCGGCCATCACAGAGGATCAACGCATCGCCGGGTGACATGCGTAATACGGTTCGAATATGGCGGGCGTCGTCACCGCTGATCCCCCAGGTGGTGGCATCGGCGGGAATTTCTTCTTCAACAAAAAAACGAGGCATGGGGGTTCACCTCCGGTCAGGGGAATTCGACAAGGACACAGCCGCGCACGATCTCCAACCCTAGCTCGTCGGTCAACTGGGCAAAATCGTCGCGCCAGGTGCCGGGCTGGAACCAGATTCTGCTGATTCCAAGGCCGGAAGCCTCGCGGATGATCTTTTCTCCGGCTGCCGGAGAAACAACCATATCGATGGCTTCAGGTTTGACAGGGAGGGCGGTGAGATTGGGGTAGCAGGGATCACCATCCACGGTGTCGTGTTTGGGGTTGACCGCATAGACGGTGTAGCCTTTTCGTTTCAGGTGTTTGTACAGGATCGAGCCGAATCGCTCTGGGTCATCGTTGGCCCCGACGACTGCCCAGGTCCGGCTGTTTTTGAATGATTCGATCAACATAGGATCACGCTCCTTGTCTTCATGATAGCGGACTGGGTGAATGAAATCGACACCAGACAGTAAAATCCGCTACAATACAACTAGCAGTCCTGAATTGGCAGACAGGCTTGATCAATCTGCCAAAGTCCGGTGAAACCCCGGTCAATCTATTCGCCAGAGAAAGGGTGGACTCCCATGTCAGAAAACAACGGATCAAAAGGACCTTCTGAACCCAATGCAGCGCCAAACCGGCCGCGTCCCCAGTCTTTTACCGAAGCCAACCTGGAATCGAAAATCCTCTGGAAAGACCGCAAGCGGATCCTCGGCATGCCGATTTCGTTTACGCGCTACATCGTGGATGAGGACCATTTGACGCTGAAAATCGGCCTCCTCAACACCCGGATCGACGATGTGCTGCTGTACCGGATTCTCGATATCAAAATGACTCAGTCGTTTGGCCAGAAACTATTCGGCGTTGGCTCATTGACCGTTTTTACAGCTGACAAATCTCAAGATCAAATCCTGATCAGGAATGTCAAAAACCCGGAGAAAGTTCGTCGCTATCTGGGTCAGCTGGTTGAACAGGAGCGGGAGAATCGCCGGCTCGTCGGGCGTGAATTGTTTGGCGTCGCCGGGGAAGATGGTGACGTTGACGGGACGTTGAACTAGTCTGATGTCAAGTTTTTGACCCAGGTTCCGCGGCGGAAAACCAGCCAAGCCGGCAGCAGATGGAGTTGGAACAGGACCTGGACGATCAGGAAAACGACGACCAGGTTCTGCACCAGAAAGACAGGGCGCCACAGAGCCATGATGATCGCCGCCGGAATTGGCAGCAGCCACATGTAGACGGCATCGACCAGGAGCGCCGCGCGCATGGCGCCGCCAGCTCGCAGGGTGAAAAAAATCACGGCGTGCAGGATCCAGGGTGTGACAAAGATGGCCTGTATGATGATTAGCTGGGTTGCCAAGTGGCGCATCTCATCTGGTACGGCAAACAGGCGTGGGACGAAGGGCGATAAAACTAAGGCAACGATGGTTACGCCAAGGGCGACCAGACCAAGGAAGACCAGCAGCAGGCGGGAATTGAGCCGAGCCTGGTCAAATTGACCTGCACCCAGTCGTGTACCGACCAGAATCGATACGCCTGTGCCCATGCCACCGAAAACCACCAGCAGGAGTTGGGTGGCTTGCTCGGATATGACCAGCGCCGGGATGGCGCTTTCATTGATTTGCGAATAGGACCAGAACATCACACTGAGGCCGGACGTATAGAGGAATTCATTGGCCGTCAGAGGCACCACTTTGCGCAGTGCCATCAGGGCAACGCGAGCCTTGAGCTGGCCGAGGAGCCGGAATTGCCACGAGAACAGGGTCTTCCCTGCCCCGATCCAGACCAGATACGCGCTGGCCTCCATCAGGCGGGCAATCAGGGTCGCCAACGCGGCACCACGCGCGCCCAGCGCCGGGGCACCGAGGTTGCCAAAAATCAGCACCCAATTGAGGAAAACATTGACCAGCATGGCCACGCTGCCAGTGACGAGCGGCATGTGGTTGTGTCCGATCGCGCGCAGCGAAAAAAGGCAGACCATGGTGAATGCAGCCGGTAGGTAGCTGAAGCGGATCAGGTCCGTGTAAGCCAGCCCATGGCCAATCGTGATCGGGTCTTTGATGAAAAAGGCCAGGATTTCACGGGGAAAGAAAGTCAGGATGGCGGTGAAGACCGCGCCAATGAATAGTCCGGCCAGGATCTGGAGCAGGAAAAGCCGGTCACATTCTTCACGATCGTCTGCACCGTAAAACTGGGCGATTAAAGCCGCTCCCGTCCCCGTGAGGCCCCAGAACAGGCCGTTGAAAATCAGGAAGACGCGGTTGGCCACGGAGACGCCCGCCAAAGTCGGCGCATCGACCATGCCCACCATCAGGTTGTCGATGAAATTGAACAGGGAGTTGGCCATCTGCTGCAGCATGACTGGCAGCATCACCAGTACAGCCTCACGGTAGAAAGCCCGCGGCCCAAAGAATCGATGCTGTTCAGGGTGGGTAATCCGAAGCATGATACCATCTCCCAAGCTGTCCTGACCGCATTCACCAGCAGTAAAAACCAGATAATCAGCGGTCCAGACAATTATCCGTTATACTGGGAGCGAATTCAATTTAGCAAGGTGAAGTGATGTATCAAACAAAAGAGGAGCTCGTTCCAATTTCGGCAGATGTCTCGATGACTAACGGAGAGTGGGCTTTGCAGCACGGCGGCGAATTTTTGGTTTTGCTTTTAAGCTGGTTTGACCGTAGCGCGCGCAACTTGCCATGGCGTACGGTGCGCGACCCTTACCGGGTGCTGTTGTCGGAGCTGATGCTGCAACAGACGCAGGTGGCGACGGTGATCCCGTATTATGGACGATTCCTAGAGCAGTGGCCGACGCTTCAGGATCTGGCTGGAGCGGTTGACCAGGAGGTGCTCAAAGCCTGGGAGGGGCTGGGGTATTACAGCCGGGCACGCAATCTGCTGGCTGCGGTGCGCGCGGTTGTCGAACAGCACGGTGGGAAAATCCCGACTGGTGAAAAGGAGCTGCTGCAACTCAAGGGGATCGGCGAATACACAGCCGGAGCCATCCGCTCGATTGCTTACAGTCTGCCTGCGGCCGCAGTCGACGGCAATGTTGTGCGTGTGTTTTCGCGTCTGACCACCACACCCTGGCAGCCAGCCGATCCGGCCCATCGCCGCCAGGTCAGGACCCTGGTCGAAAAGCTCATTTCTTATGAGCGCCCCGGCG
>JAQUEY010000123.1 GCA_028684955.1 Eubacteriales bacterium | reverse complement strand
ACTCAGCCATCTCTCCAGACAACAGCAGGATTATAGCGGAAGCAGTAGATCAAGTCAATTATTTGCCGAAAAAGGGACGGCGTCCCATTTTTGACTGCAGGGCATAGTCGAGCAGGACGCCGGCTTGCTTCATGGCTTCGGGGTCGAACAGGAGCTGGATGATGCCGGTGAGGTCGCCTTGCTGGATGGCGCTTTCCATGCGGCGGTGGGCAATGGCGGGGCTAGCGGGGCTGAGGGTGCGGTCGGGATTGGCCAGGCCGCCGGGGTGGGGGTTGGGTTCGCTGCCAAAGTAAAGCAGAGCTTGGTCGGGGTAGCGATTATCGTCGGCGATGACGAACGCGTCGAAGTAGATCAGGAGGGTCTGCTCGTCCCAGGCTTCTACGCGCCGGATCCAGTTGGCATAACGCAGAAAGAAATGGGCTTTTTCTGGCTGGGCGAGGCAATGGCTGCCGACTTTGGCCCGTATGATCCAGCTGGCAAAGGCTTTGCGTTCGCGCGTGCCCAGGATCTGCCAGACAGGGGTAGCACTGCCCGGCTCGCCGCAGGTCCGGTAGAAAACGACATGGGCTCGCTGCAAGACGGTGTCAGGCAGGCCTTCCAGCTCGAGGAAATGGCGCATGATCCGGGCGCGGTTTTCCGCGCTGGCTGCTTGGAAGATGGGTTCCAGATGATCGATCGCTTCACCAAACAGGGGCGCCGTGCCGGTGAGAAACGTTTCGGCCAGGACACTGCGGCCAAATGGCCAGGCTGGATCGATCGCATAGCTGACCAAGACCTCCAGAAAACTGGACTGTTTCTGGGCGAGGTTTGCAACCAGGCGCCGGCTGGTTGCCTGGCCATGGATTTCGACCAGGGTGCTGATCAATGGCACGCGTGGATGGACGGGCGGTTTGCTGCTGGCCTGCTTGATTTGAAGAATCCCGCACAGGACCATTAAAGCTTTGCTGAGCAGAGGGTGGGGGAAATGCTGTTGCCAGAGGACCCAGGCTTTGGGGTAGAGAGAGGGGCAGGCGCGTTCGCGCAAGATGATGAGCAGGCGGTCGATGGTTTTGGCAGGCAACTCAGCTGCTGCAGGCAAGGCCAGGGCGGGGAAAATCAGTTGGATAGCCCGGGCTGGCAGATGTTTGGCCAGGTTGATGGTTTCCGCAGTCGTTCGGGTTTCCTGCACCAGTTCGAGCAAATGGCTGATTTCATCCGGCTGGTCGCTTGCGATCGCTTCAACAGGTCTGGGGAAGCGGGCCGCAATTTCCATGCGGCTTTGCGCCAGGTGGCCTGGCTTGAGCTGGAAACGCCGGTTGTCGCCAGGGCTGATGCGAGCTGGTTCAATCATCGGAATGTGGCGTTCTGGCGCAGCACGGCCGGCAAAGCTTCGACAGCGTCGCGGATTTCAGCGGTCGCATAGGCCAGCCGTTCAACGATATCCGCCAGTCCCTGGTCCATCTGGTCCATGGTCCGGGTCACATAGTCCTCGGACTCCGCGGCAAACTGAGTCAGACTGGCCTTGAGGGTCTCGTCGAGTGAGATCAGCTGCTGGACCATCTGCTGCTGGTGTAAAGTCAAATCGTGCGTCCGGGCCAGTGCTTCGCTGGACCGTTGCAAGGTCGAATTGAGCACTTTCTGGTCGGCCTCGAGCTGGTTTCTAGTTTCAATGAGTGTCTGGGCCAGCGTCGCTTCGTGATCGGTATATGCCGCACCGAGGCGGGTGGCTGTGTCGGACAAACGGGCGATTTGCGAATCGAGCGAGGAGAGGTTGGTCTGGAACTGGGATCGAGCACTGACCAGTTCGTCGAGTGCTGCCCGGATGTCTTTTTGCTGGGTCAGCATCTCCTGGCGCACCGTCTCCATGGCGCGGATGGAAAAATCGGTGTAGTTCTTGATGTCGGACATGGTTCCGGCCAGCTGGGAGAGTTCGCGGTTGACAGGACCGAGGTGGGCGGTGATGTCGGCAGCCAGTGCATTGGAAAAGCGACCGGCTAGCTCGGCCATGCCTTGTTCCTGACGCTCGATCAAGGTTTTGGACAAGTTTTCCTGCAAGGTGGTGGCATCCCGCAGGGCAGGCGCGACGGTTTCGAATAGAACTTGTTCGACGCTGCGCCGGATGCCATTGGCCATGTCACTTTCGGCCAGTCGGGATGCCGTGGCGTTAAATGCGTCGAGTGACTGGACCATCTGATGATCGTAATGGAAAAAGGACTCGATCAGCTGGGCGATCCCGGTCTGCTGCCCGAAAACGGGCACCCGCTGGCCGATGACTTGGCACAGCTCTGCAAGATCCTGGCGGAGCAGGGCTTCGGTTGCCAAGGACTGGATCGCCAGCAGAGCGGCTATGACAATACCCGTCAAGGCTGGTGCCCAGGGCAGGATCGAGGCCAGTTCAAGATCGATGAGTGGCAATTGGAATCGCAGGATCAGCGCGATCAGGGCAGCTGTCAAGCCGATGCTGAGCAGGGTGATGGCTGGCCGTACTTTCAAGGCTGACAGGCGTGTGCCGGAGACTAGTTTTTCCAATGCCAGCTCACGGCTGGGATCGGGCAGCCAGCGCTGCTGGTACAAAACATCCTGGTCCTGTTGCAGCCGTTCAAAAGCTCGCTGCAAGGCTGGATGTTCTGTCTGGGCGAACAAGGCTGCCACAACAGGGATCTGGTCCAGGCCATAGGTCGGAATGGCCTGCACTCTGGCGGCCAGGTTGGAAAACAGCTGGTGATACTGGCGCTTAGTCTGATGATTGATGACCGCATAAGCAACCCCGGCCAAAACCAGCACCAGGGGGACGAAAAAGGCGATCATCGCGTGCAGGATGGGCAGATCCATCGCACCCAGGCGAATCGTTGGCAAAGCAGCAAGCACCATCATGGTTTCCTCCGGCGGATTGTGTCTAAAAAACATCGCGGGTGATGATTCAGGATACCCCGGCACTCGATCAGGGATTCAGGGGCTTGAGATCGTCAGGGATGAACAGCCCGTCTTTGCGGATCAGCTCGTCATCGAACCAGATCTCACCACCTCCGAAATCCGGCCGCTGGATGCAGACCAGATCCCAATGGACAGTCGATTCGTTGCCGTTCGGCGCTTCGTCGTAGCAGGCACCGGGGGTGAAATGGAAGGAACCGGCGATTTTTTCATCAAATAATGTATTGCAAAAGGGATTCTGGATCAAAGGATTGAAGGCGAGGGAGAATTCGCCGATGTAGCGCGCCCCTGGATCGGAGTCGAGGATCTGGTTCAATTTGTCGGTCTGCTCGCCGGCGGTGGCCCGGACAATGCGGCCCTTTTCAAATTCGAAGTGGATATTGGAGAAGGTGGTGCCCCAATAGATGGATGGGGCGTTGAACGTGATGAATCCTTCGACGGAATCGCGCACCGGGGCGGTAAAACACTCCCCGTCGGGGATGTTGTATTCGCCACAGCAGGGGATGGCAGGAATGTCCTTGACTGAAAACCGCAAATCGGTGCCAGGTCCCTTGATGTGGACACGATCGGCCTGCTTCATGCGTCCGGCCAGAGGCTGGACGTCGCGCTGCATTTTGGAATAATCCACGCAGGAGACAGCCAGGACAAAATCAAAATAGTCATCGAAGGAAAGACCTGCGCGCTGGGCCTGGGCCGGAGTCGGATATTCAAACAAGACCCAGCGGCGATGGTTGATGACCAGGTCACGGAAGGGCTTGACACACCGGGCATCCAGGCGTCGCACCTCTGGGTCGACGGCAGATAGCTCCTGATCGTTGCTATAGGACCGGATCACGATCTCTCCCATCAAGGTGTCGAATTTATCGATATTCCAGGCCGCTTTACGCTTGAGGAACGCTTCCGATGCTCCGTCGTCCGTCGGCCGGATCAGGCCCAGCTGCAGGCGGCTGATTTCCTGGTTTGTGAAATCGACGTGGGCAAAGGCGTGCTTGTCTCTGGCCTTTTTCAAAAGGGCTTTGACAAGAGGCAGCGCTTGAATGTCGGCAGTGATATTGAAGGCATCGCCCGGCTTGACATTCAGGGAGTGGCTGAGCATCAGGCTGGCCAAGGTGTCGAAACGTGGATCGTGCATGCGAGAGACCTCCGCAAATAATCTCCATTATAACAAAAACCGGGCAGAATCGCCCGGCTTTGGATTGTGTTGGATTGTATTGGCTTAAGTCTCAGGAGGTGGCGTTGGACAGTCGACAAAGGGCTGGCTGTGTCAGGTCAGGCCCTGAGAATGGCCAGAGCGGCAGCGAGGGAATCCGGATCCTCGACATTGGCAATCGTGATACCGGGAAGAATTTTCTTGACCAGACCGGACAGGACCTTACCCGGTCCGAATTCGATGAAGGTAGTAGTTCCGGCAGCGGCCAAGGCCTCCACTTCGCGTGTCCAGAGGACGGCGTTGCAGAGGTGGTCAGCCAGGTAGTCCGGCCAGTCGATTCCGGCCGGGACGGCTGCGCCTGTGCGGTTGGAGTAAAGCGCCCCCTCGGGCGGGTTGAAATCGAGTGTTTTGGCATAAGTGGCAAGCCCAGGGGCGGCGTCAGACATGAAACGGGTGTGGAAGGCGCCATTGACGTTGAGCTTGAGGGCGCGTTTGGCACCGGCTGCCTTGAGGGCATCGGCTGCTGCGGCTGTTTCGACTTCAGCACCAGCGATCACCAGCTGGCCTGGGCAATTGTAATTGACCGGATAGACCTGGCCGGCAAATTCCGGCTGGGCCAGGATCGCTTCAACTTTGACATCGTCAAGGCCGAGGATGGCATACATCGAGCCAGGATTGGCCTCGGCGGCCAGTTGCATCAGGCGGGATCGTTCTTCAACCAGGCGGAGCACCGCAGCGGTATCCAGTACGCCGGCCGCACTTAAGGCGCTGTATTCACCGAGCGAAAACCCGGCAAAAGCCAGATCCTTCCCAGGCGTGCCTGCTTCGCGGAAAGCTGCAAAAGCGGCCAGGCTCAGAGTGACAATGGCCAGCTGGGCAAAACGGGTCTGGCTCAGCTGGCTTTCATCGAGGTTCAGAAGGTCAATCCCGGCCACCTCGGCAGCGTCAGAGTAGATTTTGCGGGCGGCGGCACTGCTGGCGGCCAGCTTTTGGCCCATGCCGACAGACTGCGAACCTTGTCCGGCGAAAATGCATGCGATCATACGGTACTCTCCTTGTGGTAAACTTGACAGAGCAGGGGTGCGTGCCTAAAATAGCACTATATTTTGGTTATCAAAATATTTGATAGACGAATGAAGACCATTTAACCATAACGGATTCGCTCCTTGAAATCAAGTTTGGAGGCATGAGATGTTTGACTTGAAAATCATCGGCACGGGAAGTTTCATCCCGGAAACCGTCGTTACCAACCAGATGATGACCGAGATCGTCGAGACCAGTGATGAGTGGATCACTTCTCGCACTGGCATATCTGAGCGCCGCCTGTCCTCAGGTGAACCGACCTGGTACATGGGTGCCCAGGCTGCCAAAAAGGCTCTGGAGGCATCTGGACTTGACCCGCTCGACATCGACATGATCGTGGTCACCACCATTACACCCGATTATTATACACCTTCGACATCCTGCATCATCCAGGACGAGATCGGTGCCAAAAAGGCCTTCTGCTTTGACATGAATGCTGCCTGCACCGGATTTGTCTATGCCTTGGACATGGCTGGCCGCTATCTGTCGACACCTGGCATCAACAACATCTTGATCGTGTCATCGGAAAACATCAGCAAGATCGTTGACTATTCCGACCGATCCACGTGTGTCCTGTTTGGCGATGGTGCCAGTGCAGCCATTGTCAGCCATGCCCAGCCGGGTGACTCAAGCTGTCTTTTGTCGACGGTGCTCGGCGCTGAAGGCGACGGCGGCAAAGTCCTGGTCAGTGCTGCTCTCGAGCTCAAGCATCCCTTTGTGCCGGAAGACAAGGTCTGGCCGGACCGTTTCAACCACACAGCTGGCCGATTCATCGCCATGGCCGGACAGGAAGTCTACAAATTCGCGGTCCGTTCGATGACGGATTCTATCATCCAGGCCGCTGAAAAGGCCAACATATCGCTGGATGAACTGCATTTCATCGTGCCGCACCAAGCCAATTCGCGCATCGTCGAAGCCGCAACCAAGCGGATGAAAGTTGATCCGGCGATCATGATCCAGCGCATGCAGGACTTTGGCAACACCTCTTCAGCCAGCATTCCGATCTGCCTCGATGAAATGATCCGCGACGGCAAGCTCAAGCGTGGCGACAAGGTCGCGATCAGTGGATTCGGTGGAGGACTGACGTACGGAGCAGCCATTTTTATCTATTGATCCGTGACATGGAACCATCGGCGTGCAGGTGACTGCACCTGTCCAGGAGGAATTTGGAGACTATGAGTGTTTTGATAACGGGCGGTTCACGCGGTATCGGTGCCGCGATTGCCCGCGAATTTGCCCGGAAGGGCCAGGATGTTGCGATTTCCTATCTGGGATCGACTGAAAAAGCCCAGGCGGTTGTTTCGGAGTGTGAACAGATGGGGGTCAAGGCTGTAGCCATCCAGGCCGATGTCAGCCGTGAAGATGACTGCAAGCGCCTGCTGGCTGAGGCCAAGGCCGTGCTCGGCCCCGTCACGGTCCTGGTCAACAATGCCGGCCAGACCAAGGATGGCCTGGCGATGCGCATGTCGCTCGAGCAATGGGACCAGATCATCACAACCAATCTGACTGGTACGTTCCTGATGTGCCGGACGATCTTGCCTGACCTGTTGAAAGCCCGCGCTGGAAGGATCATCAATTTGACCTCTGTCGCCGGTCTGTATGGCAATGCCGGTCAGGCCAACTACTCGGCAGCCAAGGCTGGCGTGATTGGCCTGACCCAGACTCTGGCCAAGGAGGTCGGCAGCCGTGGCATCACCGTCAATGCGGTCGCCCCTGGATTTATCGAGACGGACATGACCGCTTCTCTATCAGATGCAATCAAGGATGGTGCCCGGGAGAGGATCGTCCTCGGCCGGTTTGGCA
>JAQUEY010000122.1 GCA_028684955.1 Eubacteriales bacterium | reverse complement strand
AAATATTTCTCGACATTGTAAACCGGTATAATCACACTGAACTTCATGAATTTGTCTCCCACTCGCAAGGTAAAAATTCAGCAAGTGCAGATTCCTTCGATCCAACGGTCAGTTTGATACCTTCAGGTTTGAGCAAGGTTTCATTCAGACCCTTTACCAGCTGGCTCACAGTCACTTCACTGATATCGGCATTGTTCGTCTTGTGACCACCAACGTGCTGAGTATAAGAAGGGAGTTTAAAACCCTTGCTTTCATAGTAGTTTCGATCCTCATCAAAAAAATAGTTGCCATGATTCAGATCAATCCCACAAAGGACAATTTTCTTGTAGCCCATCAGCCAGGCCAACTCAATGGCAGAAAACAAGGTGGCCCGTTTACGGAAAATCATAAGCTTTTGATGATGATTATACTGCTGAAGGATCTTGCTCATTTTTTGTATAGCTGGAGCGATCTGGCTGATCTTCAAGATTGGAACGGTCGGATTATACAAGGCAAGGAATTCAGCCTGGACCGCTGATGGCAATTTGTCCAGGTTCTTCTTACCCCGGGCACCATCCTTGTAGATCATCAAGGTCTGATGTTTCTTATAGGCATCTAAAACGAGCTCCAGATCAGAATAATAACAATTGGGGAAATAATCCATATCGTGAAGGATTTCAGCCATCAGGATGTCTGGAATGAAGTCATGAAAAATCCAGTCATTCAAGCCCATCGTATCGGCCTGGCTGATATCTTGCCATTGTTTAGCTGTATAGCGGTTGACTGAAGATCCAGTTCCAAGGATGAAAAGCGTATCACTTTTCTTCTTGGACATGACTTGGTCCAATTTAAGCCAGCGTCCCTTTTTACTAAAACTGTTGAGAGTTATTTTGAACCGGCTCCAAGCAATACCTAGCCAGAGATACTGGTCATAATACGTGCTGCCGAATTTCCGCCGCAAATTGGTCAGTATTTTCTTCATGTGTCTCTGTTAACCTCTAGCTGATCAATAAATTGTAATAGCAATTCAGAATTGGATTGATCCCGAGTTTTCTTGTTAATCAAAAAAGTCTCGATAAAATCGCGATAGGCTTTTGCATTCACATGGATTTCAAAGGATTCCGGATGGTCCAAGTTCACGTGCGCCGCCTTCAATCTCTTCGCATACTCAATCGCACCAATCGCCATGTATTTCTGCATGCTGTAGAGCATCTCAGGATACCAAAGGAAAACCAGTGGTTTTTCGGCTAGGACGGCATTGATCACGGAAGTTGAATAGTGCGACAGCACCAGGCTGCTGTGTTCAATCAGCTGGCCGGTTTTATATTTGATGATCGGCCGACCGTTAAAGGTCGCTTCATCGTACTCTGCCTTTGGGTGGGCCGCAATGATGACCGGCAAGTTGTGTTCCTTCTCAATCTGGTCAAAAAAGCGGTTCAGCCGGTCAATGTACCCCTGGGCATCCACTTTGCGTTTGCTCGCATGACGCTTCAAGCCATAGAAGGGATGCGTCGTTGCTGCGGTATCGAGAAACAAGGCATAGGTGCCTTCTATAATGGGCGGTAATGATCGGCTTTGCAAATACTCATCGTATTTGACATGGTGGATTTTGACGAAATGGCGCGTATATTCTGGATAGAAATTGCCATTCGCCAGCAGGTAGTCATATTTGACCGGGCCATTGACGACCCAGTTGATGGTGCGACGGACAGGTCCAATTTTTCGGGCCATCGTTTTGGCCGCATCCATGAAACCATATCGGACGTCCAGGCTGCGCCAATTGCTTTCAAACAGATGATAGGCCAGGCCTTCCTTGGTGATGTTGGCGATCGGAATCCCATGCCTTTTCACCGTGGCATAGATGCGTTTCAGCGAGTAAAACATGATGTTGGTGATGATCAGAGCCGGTTTGGTGACGCGACTCAGCTCCTGGTCGAGTTCCTCGAGCGACTTGATTTTCTGGCAATTTTCCACCCGATGACTGACCTGTTCATCTCTGTTGTATAAACCACTCAGATCCCAGAGCAGGACCGGGTGGGACTTGGCAATTGACTCGACATAGAGGTCGGTCAGATGCTGCTGGATCATTGGGATACAGGTCATGATGATGATGTTCATGCCTCTTCTTCCCTTTTCACAGACAAGATCAGGTCAACGACATCGCGTACCGCGCCTGAGCCACCCGGGACGCTTGTGATGTAATCGCAGATCCTCGTGACTTCCTGTGCAGCACCTGGTACGGTGCAGGCCAGTCCGACGCGCTGCAGGATGCCCACGTCATTGAGGTCATCCCCGATAAAGGCCACTTCGCTCGGCTGCAAGTGATACTGCGTACAGATCTGGTCAAGGACGTGGGATTTGTCCTTGACGCCTTTGGCGCAGATGTCGAGTTTGAGTTTTTCCGCCCGGCGCTGGACCAGCTGGGAATTTTCACCCGTGATGATCCCGAGGATAAAGCCTCGTTCGCGCAGCAGCTGGAAGCCCATGCCATCACGTGTATTGAACTTCTTTTGTTCATCGCCCTGCTCGGAGTAGTACATCCCGCCATCGGTCAGGACACCATCACAGTCAGTCAGCAAGCATTTCAAGCCCTTGATCTTAGATTCAAGAGGGTTGGCTTTGGGTTGGTGTTTTTCGAGGAATTTTTCGACGATCATCCAGTCACTGGGCTCGTCGATTTCAAAATAAGTTTCCTCGGGCATTTCCACGGCGGCTATTGTCCCGGAGATCCGGCAGCCAGTCGCGAGGAAAAGCTCCTTGGTCGTGATATAAAAGGCCCCGTTTTCAACCAGAAAACCATCATAGTCCTGGCGGCGCGGTCTATGCAGGGGGTCATAATTATTCGGCTTCACCTGATCATTGATCGCCTGCCAGATGAAGCGCTTCTGCCGGACAACTGAAAGCACGCTGTCCACATCAGGCTGATTGAATTTAGTCAAGCCCTCGGTAAGGTGTTCATGGCGCAGCAGAGGTGATGTTGCCTGGATCAGCAGGAAATTGTCGAACTCGTACTGCTGGGCGAATTCGAGCATGACGGACTCAGTGCTGGCCGTGTCGGTCGAAACTTCCACCGAGCGGTCGACCAGTATGATTTTATCCGAGCCATAGCGCTGGACAGCCTGACGAATGTCATCACTATCCGTCGAAACGACCACACAATCGACTGCAGGACAATCAATAGCTGCATCCAGGACCCAGTAGACCAGTGGCCGGCCGTGAATGAGCTTGATGTTCTTCAAGGGGATCGATTTGCTGCCACCGCGGACAGGAATAAAAGCGACTGTTTTGCCAAGACGTTCCATCGGGTGTCAGTTCCTGAATTTGAGCTTATCACGCTGGACTTGCTCGATCGGTAAAATCTCCTGAGTTTTGTAAGTCAAGGCTTTGTAAACGGATTCCAGATCGCGTTTGAGCTTTCGAATCCCGTCCGGTTCGAGGGAAGCGGCATGGTCAGTACCCTTCCAGGTGCGGTCCAAGGTGTAATGGCGTTCGACGATCGAGGCGCCCAATGTATAGGCCGCAATATCCACCGCGATACCTAGATGATGGCCGGAGAAACCAATTTTCTTGACCCGGCTCTCATAAGCTTCCCGGATGCGGTTGATCTCGAGCAGGGCCACATCTTCAAATGGGACCGGGTAACCGGATGTGCAGGAGTAGATGACCAGGTCCTGATTGCGCTGATGACGTTCAAAAAGCTGGACAATGGCTTCCTCTTCATCATGGGTCGTCATACCAAAGGACAGATGGATCTCGCCCTCAAAATGCTCACAGAGCCAGTCCAGCATTTTAGTGTGATTGTTGCAAGCTGAGGGGATTTTGATCAGCTGGGGATTGAGGGAAGCGATTTCCTTGGCCGAGGTCAAATCCCAGACTGAGGTGCTGTAGACAATCCCTGCTTCCTCACACCACTGCTTAAGTTGAGCATGCTGGTCGACCGAGAATTCCAGGAATTCACGGTGTTCGCCATAGGTAGCACCATAGGAATTGGCTGGATTGGGATGCGGCGCATTGTACTGCTCTGGAGTCAGCAACTCACGGTTGCTCCGCTTCTGGAATTTGATAACGTCGGCCTTGCAGAATGTCGCTGCCACGGTAATCAATTCCTTGGCAATCTCCATCTGGCCCATGTGGTTGCAGCCAGCTTCAGCGATCAGGATCGGTTTTTGATAAGTCATGTACTTTACACCTCGCGATTGATTCAACTGTAAAAAGCTAAGAGTTTTATAGCCATTTCAAAGTTTAAGCTCTCTTATGAATCATAACTTTGTTACTGAATAAATCAACCCTCGCACAGTAAATCAACTTGAATCGCGACAATTGGAACCATCCGTTTGGTAATCGCTTCTTTAGTTTTATTCGTTCTCAAAAGTGCTCTGGATATAATAAGCATGATTGATCTTCATTCCATAATAGATCTTGGTCAGCATATCAGCAATCAAGCCTAAGACGATAAAAAGCAGACCGAGAGAAATAAAGAAAAGGGCCATAAAGGGTTGCAACGTACTTGATAAATCGTGCCTCTGGATGAGCAAGAACAGGCTCCAAAGAATGAAGACAAATCCAAGGCCGAGCGAAGCAATCCCCAAACTTCCGAGTAGGTGTAGGGGTCTCACAGCGTATTTATTCCAAAACCAGACAGAAATCATATCGAGGAACCCTTTAATCGTGCGCTTCCAGTTGTATTTAGTAACGCCGGCAGTTCGAGGGCGATGATTTACAGCCAATTCGCCGATGTTAAAGCCACGGATTTTTAGCAGTGCTGGGATAAAGCGGTGCATTTCTCCATATAGATTTAAATGATCAAAACAGGTGCGGCGGTAAACCTTCAAGGAGCAACCGCTGTCGTGAATGCTGTCCTTGACGATTAAACCGCGGATTAAATTGGCACCGCGGGAGACGAATTTTTTCATGAAACTGTCTTTGCGGTTGACTCGCCAGCCAGAGACAACATCGAGTTCATTATCAAGCAAAAATTGTACGAGACATTCGATATCAGCAGGATCGTTTTGCCGATCACCATCCATCGTCACAATCAGTTCATTGTGGGCTGCCTTGATTCCGGCGTCCATAGCGGATGTCTGGCCGTAGTTTTTACGCAGGCGGATGTATTGGAGAGGCTTCAAGTTACCGGCGCGCTGCATGGACAGGTCAGAGCTGCCATCATCAACAAAAATGATCTCAAAAGTGAATTTGCCACTGAGTGCAGCGACAATTTCCTGATGAAGTGCAACGATATTGTCCTGCTCATTAAAGATTGGAACGATGATAGAAAGTGTGGGTGCATTTAATAAATGGGACATATTTTACCTCTCACTTGAGTTTATAGACGGTTAGAATTAATTCCTGATCGACCAGTTTTTGATAAAATATTTCATATCGAGGATCTTGATCGAGAATATCTGGTGTTGATAATTGTTTATAGTTGTTAAAAATATAAACGGGGGGGCGTTTTTCAGAAGGTGTTGAATAATTGATCTCATTAAAATCGATCATTTGAACACGTTTTCTGTCGTCAGGATTGATGATGCGGAAACTTTGCCGAACACTAGAGGTACTGATGGAAGCAATTTGGATCTTCTTTGCAGGGTCTGTGGCGACAATTCTCTCTAGCGCCTCTCGGTTCGAAAGACCCCAGTAATCGAGATCATAGTTTGTACGCCATTCATCCCCGGCCAAGACATTAAAATAGACATTTTGCAGAGGGTTGGCCCGATACATCCAAAATCCTGTCAACATTAATGAAATGACAACAACGCTGATTAGAGTCGATCGAATTACTTTTGAGAGCTTTTTTGATCGTTCGGTTTGATATTTCTTTGACAAAGTTAATCTGAAGATCGCATCAATACCAGTTAAGGCGATCATCAGAAAGGCAGGATACACAAAGTAAAGATGTCGCCAGCCATCATAGAGAATAGAATTCAAAATTATTACGCTTAAAATGGGGCCAAAGAAAAGTAGTAGAAAAAATACATCTTGAAGTGTGTTATTGTCATGCCAGATTTTTAGCTTAAGGTCAAATATTAACCGTTTGATTTGAGCGGCAATCCCTGTGAAAAAAAGAGCCAAATATAGCAACGGTGTTGTGACAGCAATCCATACAGGAATATAAAACCAGGGCAAATCAGAGGATAGATATGCGTTTCCTGCCAGAAGGATATTTTTCTCCCAGCGAATGAATTGTGATAAATTGCTGAACGAATCGATAAAATTACCGATAGGGTTGTGCCAAAGAGCTGGCCAGAACAAGATCGTCAGAGCGAATGTACCGAGGGTGAATAATGTTGTGTGGCCAATAATTGTACGACGATAAGATTTTTCACGGTATGCTTTCAACAAAATAATCAGCCAGATAGTGGGTACGAGTACGATCCCCATCGTCCGCGTTGCTATTGCAAGGGCAGCAAAAAAAGAGAGAGATAAAACGCGCTGCCAAGTCGACCGATAGAGGAAATCCATGGCACTATTCATCGCCATCAAGAAAAATGACATAAAAACTAGATCTTTAGCATTATAAAAGGCGTCAGCGAAGATTCGGGGTGATAAAACCAAGAAAAGAACTGAAACTAGTCCGAATATCCGACTGTTAAAACGTCGTTTGGCCATGAAGTACATGGCTATTAAACTTAACCAAAAGACAAGGTAATTCAAAAAATGCTTGAAAACAAAAATCTCTTGAAAATCATTTTGACCAAGTATCCATTGAACTCCCAAAGCCATAAGATCAAAAACTGCACCATGATCTTTATCTTCGTAATCAACAAGTTCCGGTAAAGGTTCTTTAATCAAATCATTTAGGCCGACTAATTCGGTCATATAATTTGCATTGACAAGAGCTCTGTAATGGCATGCAAATTCATCGGCAGAAATGCCATAATTAGGATGATTAACAAACCCAATCGAAAGAATAATCACGAATATAATGATGATCAGGACAGTAATGCTACTAGATTTTAATTTAGATTTGATGGGTAACATGATTGTCTCTTTCTAATTGGTACTCAATCTCATTTATTTTTAAAGTTAAGTATATTTAT
>JAQUEY010000121.1 GCA_028684955.1 Eubacteriales bacterium | reverse complement strand
ACTTGGAGATCCGTCATTACCGCGGCGCCTTGCACGTCACGTCGAGTGATGCTGATATCATCGTCCTGGTCCAGGATCCGATGGAAGAGGGCACCATGTTCCCACCCGCCTATGCCGGCAGTTTTGCTAAGCCGGCTGTTGGCGTGATCACCAAGCAGGACATGGCGACACCCGAGCAGATCGAGCGCGCCCGGCAGCATTTGCTGGCGGCAGGTGCCCAGAAGGTTTTTGTCACGAGCAGTGTCGACGGCACCGGTTTCGAGGCGCTGTACGACTATTTGAACCAGCAGTGAGGTCTGGCATGGAAAACAACAAATCCTTGCGTGTCCTGATCGCTGAAGACGAACCGATAACCCGCATGGACTTGCGCGAAATGCTCGAGCACAGTGGCTACGAGGTCGTGGGTGAAGCAGGAGATGGTTTTGACGCACTCGAATTATGCAAGACGGTCAAGCCGGACCTGGTCCTGATGGACATCAAGATGCCCCTGCTCGACGGCTTGTCGGCAGGTCGGATCGTTCTGGAGGAAAAACTCTGCGATGCCGTGATTCTGCTCACTGCTTACAGCGAGCGAGGTTTCATCGAGCAGGCCAAGGAGATCGGCATCAGCGGCTACCTGGTCAAGCCAGTCGATGAAAAAGCTCTGGTACCGAGCATCGAGCTGGCTGTGGCCCGCAGTCTTGAGGTCAAACGTCTGAAAAACGACATCGAAAAGGTTTCGGAACGGCTGGAAAACCGCAGCATCATCGAGAAGGCCAAAGGAGTCCTGATGGCCCGCGAGAAAATGAACGAACAAGACGCCTATGAATACATCCGCAAGATCAGCTGTGCCAAGAACATTTCCATGCGCCGGGTGGCCGAGATCATTCTGCTGCGCCCGGAAATCTCCAACCGCAACACCTGAGGACGTCGAGACATGAACGAGATTGAACGCCTGTGCAAGCGCCACACCAGTCTCAACGATGATGACATCCGGATCATCATCGCCATGGCAGCTGTCTTGCAACCCCTGGCCAATCTCGAGGACGCCGACGTCTTTGTTGACTGCCCGTCCGTGGACGAAGGGATCGCCATCGTCGTGGCCGAAGCCAAGCCAGACTATGTACCTTCTTCTTACAAGAAAACAGTTGTCGGCCTGATGGCTCTGCAGGAAAACGAGCCGGCCGTGGCGCGTTCGCTCCGGCTCGGGGTTGCGACCAAGCAGATGAAGGCCATCACCCAGGAGAGCACGCACGTCATCCAGTCTGTCGAGCCGATCAAAAACGGTGAACGCGTGATCGGTGTCCTGATCCGCGAGAAGCGGGTCGATGAGCAGCGGGCCAACAATGAGCATTTGCATTTTTCCCAGCAGGGCTATGAGCGGATCGCCAATGCCCTGACCCATATGGCCAGTGAAAGCACCTG
Organism: Eubacteriales bacterium; assembly: GCA_028684955.1. Lineage (GTDB taxonomy): Bacteria > Bacillota > Clostridia > Saccharofermentanales > UBA5734 > UBA5734. Next base: position 5,629 of record JAQUEY010000121.1, on the reverse strand, counting down.
GCTGACGGAGTGTATCGACGAGGCCCTGGTCATGGTCAATCACAGCGGAATCGTGGCCTTCCGCAACACCCTGGCCCATGAACTGTTCCAGAAACTGGGCTACATCGAAGACATCCTGGGCCAGCGCTATGAGAACATCCGCCCGGTCGAACCGGAGCAGAACCGTGGTGAAAGCCGCTACACCTTCGTCGAGACAACGGTCGGAAATTTGACCCTGGCGATCAAGCACGTGCGCCTGAATTCCCAGGACATCGCCTTTGTCGTGGTCATCCGTGACATTACCTGGAACAAACAGCAGGAAAAGGAACTGATCCTGAAATCCGTCGCGATCAAGGAAATGCACCACCGGGTCAAAAACAACCTGCAGACAATCGCCAGTCTCTTGCGCTTACAGGTCAGGCGGACTGAGAACAATGAAACCCGAGCAGTCCTGAGCGAGAGCATGAACCGCATCCTCTCGATTGCCGCAACACACGAACTGCTGGCCCAAAGCGGCGTCGACCAGGTCAAGATCGGCGAAGTCCTGATGCACATCAAAAGCAGCACCGTGCGCTATTTCGCCCGGCCGCATTTCAATGTCACGATCACCGTCGAAGGTGACGACTACTATGTCGATTCAGATATCGCCACGTCGATCGCCCTGATCATCAACGAACTGCTGCAGAACTCCCTGCAGTACGCATTTGAAGGCAAAAACGAAGGTCTGGTCCGGATCGTTGTCAAGCAAGGGGATCTCTATTCGCAGATCCAGGTCATCGACAACGGCTGCGGCTTCGATGTCACGAATATCCGCCAGAACCGGCTCGGCCTCAACATCGTCCAGACCCTGGTCAAGGACAAGCTCCGAGGCAACCTGGCCTTCGATTCGGGGCCAGGCGGAACAACCGTGACTCTGGATTTCAAAAATCAAATCATGGACATCGTCGGTGTGCCGTAGCACCAGCGAGAAGGAACCATAACCAGGCGACGACAGCCCGGCTGCAGGATGACACCTGCACCGGGCTATTTTTATGAAGAGGGGGTGTGGATCATGCACGAAGTTATCCTGAGCGTTGGGATCGATATTGGCACGACCACCACCCAGCTGGTTTTCAGTCGCCTGACGATTGAAAACCTGGCCAGCAGCTATACAGTGCCTCGGATCTCCATCGTCAAAAAAGAAATCATCTATAAAAGCCCGATCTATTTCACCCCTTTGACGTCTCCAGTCGAAATCGATGCCTCTGCTGTCAAGAAAATCGTCGAGCTGGAATATGCTGCAGCAGACATCAAACCGGACCAGGTCCAGACCGGTGCAGTCATCATCACAGGTGAAACAGCCCGCAAACAGAATGCCAACCTGGTCCTCTCCGCCCTGAGCAAAATGGCCGGGGATTTTGTCGTCGCCACTGCCGGGCCTGACCTCGAATCCGTACTGTCGGCTCGTGGTGCCGGAGCTGACTTGCTCTCGACAGAACACCGGACCGTTGTGGCCAACCTTGATGTTGGCGGTGGCACGACCAACATCGCGGTCTTTGAGCGCGGAGGTCTCCGCGGCACCTGCTGCCTGGACATCGGGGGCCGCCTGATCCGGATCAAAGATGGCCGGATCGACTACATTTTCCCGGGAATTGCCCGTCTGGCATCAAGAAACGGCCTGGAGCTCCGTCTCGGCAGCCAGGCCGATCTGCACCAATTGCGCCATTTGTCCAGCCTGATGGCTGACCAGCTGGCCATGGCCCTGCATGTCCTGCAAGCAGATGAAACGCATCCGTTCCTGTATACCAATCAAGGGCATCCCCTGCCGGAACAGCCCCTGATCCAGGCCGTCACCTATTCTGGCGGTGTTGCTGATTATGTCTACCAGCAGGCGACAGGCGACTGGTATCGCTATGGCGACATCGGCATCCTGCTTGGCCAGGCCATCCAAGACCAACCCCAGCTATCCCGGCTCAAAAGATTCATCCCAGCCGAAACGATCCGGGCCACCGTTGTCGGAGCCGGCTCCCATACCACCGAAATCAGCGGCAGCACCATTGCCTATGTCGAGCATTGCCTGCCTATGAAGAACATTCCCATTCTCAAAGTTACAGAAGCTGACGAGACCGATCTTGACCGGTTGGCCGCGTCCATTGCCACTCAGCTGCCGCTTTACATGCCCGAAGGCAAGCCTGAGCCCGTCGCCATCGCTTTCACCGGACGTGGACGGAGCGGTTTCTCCGAAATCCAGTCCCTCGCGAAAGCCATTATCCAGGGCGCCAAGGAGGTGATTGAGCACAGGCACCCATTGATCATCGTGGTGGAAAACGATATCGGCAAGGCACTCGGACATGCCATCAGGGTCTTGCTGGGAAAGCCCAAGGACGTGATCTGCATCGACAGCATCCGGACTTTGAGCGGCGACTACATTGATATCGGCCTGCCCATCGCTGACGGGCGAGTTGTCCCGGTCGTGATCAAAACCCTGATTTTCAATACCTGACCTTTGACCTGTCACAAGATCCCACTGCCAAGGAAGAGAGGTGAACAACTTGATTCTGAAAACCAAGCTTTTCGGCCACCTGTACGAATTCAAATCGCTGCGTGAAGTCATGGCCAAAGCAAACGAAGAAAAGTCTGGTGACAAACTGGCGGGTATCGCCGCCGAAAGTGCCGAGGAACGGGTCGCCGCCAAGGTCGTCCTGTCCCACATCACCCTTGCCGACCTGCGCAACAACCCAGCCGTCCCCTATGAGGAGGACGAGGTCACCCGGGTCATCCAGGATGCCGTCAACGAACCGATCTACAACGAACTCAAGAACATGACGGTGGCTGAATTCCGCGAATGGCTCCTGGATAACAGGACCACAGGTGACATGATCAAACGGGCTTCCCGCGGCATCACCAGTGAAATCGTCGCCGCGGTCACAAAACTGATGAGCAATCTTGACCTGATCTATGCAGCCAAGAAGATTCGCATCACAGCACATGCCAACACCACCATCGGTATGCCGGGAACGTTCTCATCCCGTCTCCAGCCCAACCACACCACCGATGACATCAAGGGCATCATGGCATCGGTCATGGAAGGTTTCAGCCTGGGCTGCGGAGATGCCGTGCTCGGCCTGAATCCCGTCGATGATTCCGTGGAAAATGTCGCCCGCATCCTCAAGGCCTTTGACGAATTCAAGAACAAGTGGCAAATCCCGACCCAGATTTCGGTCCTGGCCCATGTTTCCACCCAGATGGACGCCATTACCAAGTTTGGCGCACCTGCGGACCTCGTTTTCCAGTCGATCGCCGGCTCCCAGAAGGGCAATGATGCCTTTGGCGTCTCCGTGGCCATGATTGACGAAGCCAAGGCCATGCTCCTGTCCAAGGGCACTGCGGCAGGTCCGAATGTCAACTATTTTGAAACCGGCCAAGGATCCGAGCTTTCGTCCGATGCCCACTATGGCTGGGACCAGGTGACCATGGAAGCCCGTTGCTATGGTATGGCCAAGCGCTATGATCCCTTCATGGTCAACACGGTTGTCGGTTTCATCGGTCCGGAGTACCTCTATGATTCCAAACAAGTCATCCGGGCTGGCCTGGAGGATCATTTCATGGGCAAGCTGACCGGTATCTCGATGGGCTGCGACGCCTGCTACACCAATCACATGAAAGCTGACCAGAACGATATCGAGAATCTGGCCACCCTGCTGGTCGCAGCCGGCTGCAATTATGTCATGGGCGTGCCCCAGGGCGACGACTGCATGCTGATGTACCAGTGCACAGGCTATCACGATTCAGCCGCACTCAGGGAAATCTTCGGACTCAGGCCGGTTCATGAATTTGACCTCTGGCTTGAGAAAATGGGCTTCTCCGAAAATGGCAAGCTGACTCCATTGGCTGGCGACGCGTCGGTCTTCATGGCGAAATAAGGAAGGAGGATCAGCTGAACATGGATGCTAAGGATTTAAGGCAAATCATCGAGCAGGTACTCTGCGAAATGAACATCACCGGCGATTCTGGCCAGACCGGCAGTCTGACCAGCGCCGTCCAGTCCGCCCTGGGAAAATCCAGCACGGTTGTGGAAGAAGGATTCATTCCAGACATCACGGAAAACGACATCAAAACCCAGTATCTGGTGGATAACCCCCGTTACGGCGATGCCTTCCTGGAAATCAAGATGCGCGCTCCCGCCCGGCTGGGCATCGGCAAGGCAGGTGCCCGGTACAAGACTCTGCCCCAATTGCAGTTCAGAGCGGCCCATTCCGCAGCCCAGGATGCCTGTTTCCACGACATCGACCTGGACTATGTCACAGACAAGCTGGGCTTGTTCTATGTCCAGACCGAGTGTGAAAACAAGGACATCTACCTCACCCGACCGGACCTCGGTCGTAAACTGACGGCTGAAGCCCAGAAAACACTCCGTGAAAAATGCAAGAAAAATCCCACGGTGCAGCTGGTTGTATCCGATGGCCTGTCCAGCTCGGCTGTGATAGCCAATGCCGCCGACCTTCTGCCAGCCATCGTCCAGGGACTTGCCAGTTTCAAGATCGATGTCGGCACAACTTTCTTTGTCAAATATGGGCGTGTCGGTGTCATGGACGAAATTTCAGAGCTGCTTGGCGCCGATGTCACCTGCATCCTGGTGGGAGAGCGGCCCGGCCTGATCACCGCGGAGTCACTGTCAGCCTATTTTGCCTACAAGGCAACCGTCGGCATGCCGGAAGCCCGGCGCAATGTCGTTTCCAACATCCACAAGGCGGGAACCAGCCCTGCTGAGGCAGGTGCCCACATCGCCGAAATGATCAAGGTCATGCTGGACAAGAAAGCCAGCGGCACCGATCTGAAATTTTAAGCAAGGGAGGATAGAACATGAAACGAGATCCTATCAAGGCCAATGTGCTCGCGACAAAAATCATCCCGAATGTCGATCCAGAGCTGGCCAAAAGCCTGAACCTCGGGCCGAATGACCGGTCCCTGGCCCTGATCACCACTGATTGCGACGATGTGACTTACACGGCGCTGGATGAAGCCACAAAGGCCGCCGATGTCCGCGTGGTCTATGCCAAAAGCTTCTATGCTGGCGCTGCCAATGCCAGCACCAAGCTGGCCGGCGAAATCCTTGGCATCCTGGCGGGACCCAACCCGGCCGAAGTCAAGAGTGGCCTGGCGGCAGCAGTTGATGTGATCGAGAACGTCGCCCATTTCGTCTCGGCCAATAACGATGACACCATCCCCTATTATGCCCATTGCATCTCCCGCACGGGTTCCTATCTGTCGGCTGGTGCCGGTATTGCCGAGGGCGAGGCCCTGGCCTACCTGATCGCCCCGCCGCTGGAGGCCGTGTATGCGGTCGATGCTGCGATGAAAGCTGCGGATGTCAAGCTCTGCGTCCTCTATGCCCCGCCATCCGAAACCAACTTTGGCGGCGCCTTGCTGACCGGCAGCCAGTCAGCCTGCAAGGCCGCCTGCGAAGCATTCGCCGTGGCAGTCGAGTACGTCGCTGACAATCCCAAGGTCTGATCCATGAAAGCGTTGGGCCTGATCGAGGTCTACGGGCTGGTCACCGCCATCGAGGCTCTCGATGCAGCGGTCAAAGCCGCCAATGTCACACCGTTGGGTGTCACCCAGGTCAAAGGCGGCCTGGTCTGTGTCCAAGTGACAGGAGATGTTGGCGCTA
>JAQUEY010000120.1 GCA_028684955.1 Eubacteriales bacterium | reverse complement strand
GCCGACGACTCCGACCGTGTGCAGATAAGCCTGGACTTGCTCCGGCAGGTGGAGAAGATCCGCTTCGGTCAGAAGAAGGGTCGAGGTGGTTTTTTTATGGAGCGTGGCAAGAGCGGATTGCACCTCTAGACGATAGTTGTTTTGCAGTTGGCGGGAGCGCTGGTACAGGACCGGAATGGTGATGACGAGAATGAGAAGCAGAATGACCCAGGGGATGAATTTTACCATGATGATACCCATGCTTTCTGTTCAGGCTGTCTGTTCGGGAACGGCTTTCAGCAATCGGACCAGGAAATAGGCAGCAAAAACCGCCAGGATGAGAAAGGTTGCTATTTTGGTCACCAGCACGGGTAGTGGTAGCACAATGCCGGCCTGGGCCTGGAAAAGCGTCTGGACGGGCAGCATGATGCCGATGATGGTGCAAAGCATCAGCAGCTGGGTCAGGATGATGTAGCCAAGCGTGGTACGGCGTTTCAGCAGCCAGGCAGTCAGCAGGGCGGCCGGACCGATAATCCCCATGTCGAGGACATAGGTGATTTCCGTCGTGTAGTTTTCAATCAAGGCCAGGGAACGGCCAGCTGCATGGGCCGCCAGGATATCCGGCAGCCAGGCGCCGATCAGGGCCAGCCCGGATAGAACCAGGAATGTGAAAAAGCCCCGGTATGGCAGCCGGCTGTGCGCACCCCGAGTGATGCTATCTGACAGTGGGCGGCTGGCCAGCAGGCTGGTCAGCCAGATGAAAGCAAACAAGCTGGCAGAAAACAGGGCGATGTAGGCCAGGTGCAGCCGGTTGAAGGTCACGCCGAATGCCAGACTGGCCGAGTAGTACAAGGTGACAGCAAGGACGGCATCCAAGAGCAGATGACGGCGCAGCGTCAGGCGGCGGACGGCCAGCCCCAGGGCGACAGCCAGCAGCGGACAGACCAGGAACAGGACCACCAGGTCCGTGCCGCGGAAAATCGGCGCCTTGAAAGCAGAATCCCAGGCATACAAGCCGTTCCCGGCTAATTCAACTGAATCGCCGTAAGGATTCAGGATTGTGATGGACGAACCACGACTCGGATCGAACAAGCCGCTGGCTGAGACGAATCCTGCGAGGACGAGGACCAGAAGGATAAGGACAAGCAAGGGTTTTGTCACTTTCATTGTAACCTCAAAGGGGTGCTTTTTTTTCAAGGATTCGTCGTGAGCGCGTTTTCGACTGCTTTCAAAATGACTTTGCTGCTATAGGTCGCACCGGCAATGATATCTACGGCAAGGGATTGCTGTTCCACCACCTCCTGGAGGATGGCTTCAGCCGGCTTGCCCTGACCATTGTTATGCTCGAGAAGATCGATGTTCTCGATGCGGCCATCCAGAAGGGTGACCCGGACCCGCGCCGAGACCGGAACGGTCCGGAATTCTCCTTCATAATCGCCGTCGCTGAGTTGCGAAACATCTACAGCGTCGATTTCAATCGCGTTCAGGGTAGCCAGATCCTGTTCCAGACTGGCTTTCACCTTCAAAACCCCAATGGCAATCAGCAGGATCAAGAGAACGAGGAAGGTCAGGAGAAGCCAACGTTTTGAAACATTCACACCTACACCTCAATTCAACAAGAAAACCATTTTCGACAGATAAATGTAAAAGTATAAGCATATTTATGTAATAAATAATGCTTATTTGCATCGTTGCTATTATTGCACGAGGGTAAAAAACCGTCAATCAGCTATCGTTAACGGCGCGGGGCAAAGTGATTCTTGCAACAAAAAACCGCCAACGCTTACAGCGTCAGCGGTTTTCGTTTGGCTGCCGGACTAGGATTCGAACCCAGACAGACTGAGTCAGAGTCAGTAGTGCTACCCTTACACCATCCGGCAACGGATACTCAAGCTCGTATTGAGCCACTCAGCAGAGAAAAATATACCACAGACCCGGGGGGGATGCAAGCCTTTGGGTGTCTGATTTGACGCTTTTTACCAGGAAGGCTACAGTGGAATCAAACGTGGATCGGTGGGGGTGAAAGACCATGAAAAAACCAGACCGAAATCCTGACCGGTGCTTTCAAGCCTATTTATACGGGCAATTGCGCAAGCCTACACGATTTGTGTGCTCGCTCGTCCTGGTTGGACTTCTGGCCTTTTCTCTTAATGCCAGTCCGCTTCTGGCACAGTCAGTCACAAAACCCACCCAGCCAGATCCACAGGAGTCGTCATCTCAGACCTTTTCCAGTTGGGCAGAGCCTGGCCCTATGGCTGCGTCTGAGTGGCCATCCGTGGAGCAGATCAAAGCCAAGGCCTACGTCGTGATCGACCGGACATCCGGTACGGTCCTTCTGGGTCAGGATGAGTCATCTATCCAGTATCCCGCCAGCACGACGAAAATCATGACCGCCCTGATTGCTCTGGATCATCTCGCCCTGGACCACCAACTGACGGTCAGCGCGACCGCGCTGGATTTGCCCTCCGATGCAGCCCGAGCCGGCCTGGTGGAAGGCGAGACCATCAGTGTGCGCGACACGCTGGCAGCCTTGATGCTGCGTTCCGGCAACGAAGCTGCCAACATGATCGCCGAGGCCGTCAGTGGCAGCCAGCAGCTGTTTGCGGCCCGCATGAATCACCAGGCCCGGCTTCTGGGCTTGCAGCAGACGCATTTCGAAAACGCCCATGGACTGCATGACCGGGAGCACCAGACCACCGCACTGGATATTGCGCAGCTCGCGGCAAAAGCCATGGCAAATCCCCTGTTCCGCGATCTGGTCAGCACGCCCGTTTATGCCCTGGCGGCGACCAACAAGCACCCTTACAATGGCTGGAATTTCCTGACCAGCACCAATTTGCGCCTTCTACTGGGCGAATCAGCGAACTACCAGTCGGATCTGCTGGACAGCATCACTGGGATCAAGACGGGTACGACAGCTGCGGCCGGCCAATGCCTGGTTTCTTCGGCAATCACAGTGGATGGCCAGGAGCTGATCGCTGTTCTCCTGGGTGTCCAAGGCAACGATCCAGAGGGCAACCTCGTCGTCTACAGCCGTGCCCTGCTGGAATCTGGCGCACAAAAAGCCAGACAGCTCGGCCTTGAGCCGGCTTTTCCGGAGAATGATCAGGCCTATAGCGCCTCCGATAATCCCATGCCGGAACCCAATGCGACCAGCCAGAACGCCAGCACCGTGAAAACGCCCGTCGCGGCAGCGGATGGCAATCAGCAGCCAGGAGCGACTTTGCTCACCCTTGCCGACTGGCCTTACTGGCAGTTGGCAGTGATCGGGGCAGCCGGACTGATCTTGATCCTGGTCAGCTGGCTATTTGGCTACCTGGCTGGCCGGCGTTCCTGGCGCAGGAGGCCGTAGCAAACAAAGCCGTGGCACATCAAGACAAGGTGAAACGCCGGGGGAAAGCTTCCTGGCGGGCGACCGACCAGGTTTTATCGATGTAGGCCGTTGTATAGAGCTGCTCGAGGTCATGATAAACCCTGATCGCCCGGCTGGTCAGGATATAATCATCCCCGGATCGGTTCAAAAAACCAAGCCAGACCGCAAGGGCCATTTCCCAGCGATAGAGCCTGTCCAAAGGCTGGCCGATCATCGCGGCAAAACGCTGGCTATCGATGCAAAGCCCATACGCTCCCCAGAACAGAAAATAGGCGGCCCGTTGCCGCAGGCTGAAGGTGAGTTTCAAAGCTGTTGGCGACTGGTCTTTTTCCAGGCGCCCGATATAACCGTCGAGCGAAAAGGTGTTGATCGAAAAACTTCGCTGCAGCAAGGTGGTGGCCGAAAGGCCGAATCCCAGGAAAGCATCGCGCGTCACCGACGAGTATTTGGCAGTTCCCGGCTTGGCAAACGTCCAAACCGAGGTCCGCATGAGTCCGAGTTCCCGGCAAAAGTTTGCCAGCTCATCCAGCAACTGGCGCTTGGCTTTTTTGCCCAGTGGCTTATAGCGGTTGTCGGCAAAGGTGAAATCGATGAAGGGATAGGTCGACACTTGGGTGGCGCCCAGCTTGAAAGCCAGCGTAATATCGCGGCGTAGACTTTCCGGTGTCTGGCCTGGGATGGCAAAGATCAGGTCGATATCGATTACGGCAAATCCGGCCTCGCGCACCCAGCCCAGTCGCTCTGTAAAACGGTCTTCGCAGCGTCCGATCCGTGCCAGGGCTTCCTGGTCGAACGACTGCAGGCCAAGACTGACCATGGTCACCCCAGACCTTTTCAGCTGCTGCAGATTCTCCGGGGTGATGTCCTGCGGATGCAGCTCGATGCCGATTCCGTCTGTGATCCTGAAATAACGCTGCAACCGACCAATGATCACTGGCAGGTCGTCCAGCATCAGGGCTGGCGTGCCACCCCCAAAATAGAGACTTGTGACAGGCCGTTCTTCGAAGGTGACAGCGCCGTCCGAATCATCCAGATGTCTGCTCACGGCCCTTCCAGTTTGGTCGATTTCCTGCAGCAACGCAGGCAGATAGGCGGCAGCTTTTTCCGCGGTGTATTGTTCACGGCAGTAAGGACAAAAGCTGCACAAGGTGCGGCAAAAGGGAATATGGACATAGAGGCCGATTGGGTCCAGACCGGTCATATCGGGGCGCCAGCCGGGTGAGCTGGCTTCGAATGTAAAAGGGCTGAGCGATCGGGTCAGAAACAATCGCAGCAGGCTCGAGGTCAGCATGCTGGCACCTTTTTCAGGAGGCGGCTGTAAGTTTTAGCCAGATCCAGCAGTACACGGGGACGGCCGGTAAAAACCAGGCTGTATTCAGCCGCAAAGAAAAAGCCGCACTGCTGGCACAGGCCCGGGATGTCGCGGCAACGGCCACAGACCCAGATCTGGCCGTTTTCAGCCACCAGGCAGTGCTTGTCCGGTACAGGGGCTGTGTTGCGGGCGATCAGAGGCAGGGCACTTTTCAGATTCAAGACGGGATACCCCTGGTCGATCAGGCGGGCGATCCGGCGGCTGGCAGATAGCCTTTCATCCCGGTTCAAGGTCAGGGATTCGGTTCCCGGATAAGGGGTATGAAAGTTGTAGGAGACCGCCTGGACATTTGGCAGAGATCTGGCCAGTTCAGCCACCGTTTCGATGTCGGCCAGATTGATCGTGTTGATTGCCATGTAGAGAATGACTGTGACGTGTTTGGCCTGGCGGATGGACTCCAACACCAGGTCATAGGTCTCACCCCGGATGGCGTTGTGATGCTCGCGGTTGCCATCGAGACTGACCAGACAGAGGTCCATTCCGGGGATGTCCAGCGGCAGGGTGCCATTGGTCACGGCATTGACCAGCCAGAAGCCTTTTTTCCTGGCCAGCTGTACCACATCCAGAAATGCGTGATCGCCATCGGACCACAGCAGGGGCTCGCCGCCATAAAGGAAAAGGATCCGGCAACCCCGGTCAAAGAGGGCCTGCATGTCCGTCTGGATTTGCTCATAAGGATAGTCCTGGCTATTGTGGTTGCTGACCGCACAGTGGTAGCACTGGAGATTGCAGCGGTCGGTCAGGATGACCGAACCGACGAGAGGGCGGTCTTGCTGCCAGAGCAGCGTCAGAAGACCGCGCCCGGCCAGTTTGATGGGATTTAGAACGCTGGTCATGGCCTGCGGCTCTTGTCCAGCACTGCCAGCATCTCATGATACTGTTCGGCGCTGATATCGCCGCGGGCAAAACGCTCACGCAGAATCTGCACAGCCCGGTCTTGCGCCTGGCTAGTCCGGAGCGACGGGAGATACTGGCGCAGGATGCGATAAGCGATGATACAGACCACCGCCCAGAACAGCAGATAGAGCAGCATCGAAATGAGGCTGAGCCACCAAGTGTCGCCGGATTGCAACAGGGATCTGACTGAATCATAGAAGGGGTGCACGAAATCCCTCCCCTCGGGTTATTTCAGACTGCGTCGCGGATGATGTCGAGGATGACAGGCGGTGGCATGAAACCACTGGCTTCAGGCTGGATGGTCAGGGCAGCTGCGACCATGCCTTTGGCAGACTCGAGTCGCGCTGGATCGTTGGCCAGGATATCGACCAAAACTTCATTGGCTGCAACTGTATCTCCCAAGCGCTTGTGCAGGACCAGGCCTACGGCAGGATCGATGGCATCCCCTTTGCGTTCGCGGCCTCCACCGAGGGCGATCAGAGCCCGGCCGAGTTCGGCGGACTCGATATGGGTCAGTATGCCTGTTGCTGACGCCCGAACCTGATGGCGCAAGGTTGCCTGGGGCAGGAGATCTGTCTGGTCCACCACGGCGGGATTACCTTTCTGAGCCATGATGACCTCAGCCAGCTTGCGAGCAGCGGCACCACTTTGCAGCGCATTTTGCAACAGGGAGCGAGCTTCGCCGTCCGACTGGGACTTCCCACCCAGCTGCAGCATCTCGCTGCCAAGCGTCAGAGCCACCTCGAGCAGGTCGCCTGTGACGCGCCCTTGGAGGACATCGACAGCCTCCTGGACCTCGAGGCTGTTGCCGATCAAGTTGCCCAGCGGCTGGTCCATGCCAGTAATCACCGCCACAACCTGGCGCCCGACCTGCTGGCCAATCGCCACCATCTGGCGGGCCAGGGCCCGGGCCGATTCCAGATCAGGCATGAAAGCACCGTTGCCACATTTGACATCGAGGACGATGGCATCGGCGCCGGCGGCGATTTTTTTGCTCATGATCGAAGCCGCGATCAAAGGGATCGACTCGATGGTGCCGGTGACATCCCGGAGGGCGTAGAGTTTCTTGTCGGCCGGGGTCAGATCGTCGGTCTGGGCCATGATCACGGCACCGATAGAGTGTGCCTGTGCGATGGCCTGATCAGTCGACAGCCCTGTGACAAATCCTGGGATCGATTCCAGTTTGTCGATCGTGCCACCCGTGAAGCCCAGTCCTCGGCCGGACATTTTGACGACCGGGACGCCACAGGACGCCACCAGGGGCAGGACAATGAGCGTAGTGGTATCCGCAATGCCACCGGTGCTGTGCTTATCGACTTTGATCCCCGGCAATCCAGAAAGATCGAGCTGACGGCCAGAGCGCGCCATTGCCAAGGTCAAGTCGCTTGTTTCGCGGTCGTCGAGTCCTTTAAGGAACATC
>JAQUEY010000119.1 GCA_028684955.1 Eubacteriales bacterium | reverse complement strand
GCTGGCTATGCTATGATAATCGTAATAAAAGTTACAGTTCCGGCTGCATGGATGGGCCGGTCAAGGGAGGCACTGTGGGCAAGATCAAGGTAGAAGTATGTGCAGGGACTTTTTGCACGATGATGGGATCGATGGACATAGCGGCTGCGATTGAAAGCCTGACGGAGCTGGAAGAGAGCGGCATCCAGTGTGACCTCGATGTCACGATGATACCGTGTCTGGAAAATTGCGAGTCTGGAGCGCTTTCGCCGGTGGTCCGGATCAATGGCGAGGTGTTTTTGCGGGCTGAAACCGAAACGGTCATGGCCAAGTTGCTCGAGCTGACTCAGAAGTGCCCTGACGCAGGTGACAGCCAGAAGCAGGAACAGGCAGGACGCTGACCATGCGCGGGCTATTCACCCCGATCACCAAGATCCGCCGCCAGGTTTTCACCGAAGTGGCGCATCATGCCTATGAACGAAACCTCGAGCAATCCGACTACAGCTATTTTTATGAATCCGCCTACCGGATCATCCCCGGCGAGGTGGCACAGTACCGCGACAGCGTTTTCAAAGAGCGGGCGATCATCCGGGAACGGATCCGCCTGACGCTCGGCTTGCCGCTGCGCCCGGCCGACGCGCACCAGAGCTTCACCGAAGGTATGGCAGGCATTGCCGTAGCTGAAAAACGTCTGGCCAAGCCGCTGGTCAGCGTCATTCCTTTTGCCTGCGAAGCTTGTCCGACCGACCATTTCAAAGTCACCGACAACTGCCGCAAGTGCCTGGCCCATCCTTGTACCTATGTTTGCCCGGTCAACGCGGTTTCGATCGGCAAGACCCGTGCGATCATCGATCATGACAAGTGCATCAAATGCGGCCGCTGCCAGACCGCCTGCCCCTACCATGCCATCGTCCGTACCGGCCGGCCCTGCGCCGAAGCCTGCGGCGCCAATGCCATCGACAGCGACGAGCTGGGCCGGGCCCAGATCAACCAGGACAAATGTGTCGCCTGTGGCATGTGCATCGTCAGCTGCCCCTTCGCCGCCATCACCGACAAATCCGAAATCTACCAAGTCGTCACGGCCATCCGGCTCGGCTATCGTGTCTATGCAGCCATCGCGCCTTCGTTTGTCGGGCAGTTCGGTCCCCTGGCCACCCCGGGCAAGGTTGTCGCCGGCCTGAAGAAACTGGGCTTTACGGACGTCATCGAAGTCGGTGTTGGTGCCGATATCGGCACCGTTATGGAGGCAGAGGAATTCCTTGAGAAAGTCCCCGGCGAGCTTGATTTCCTCGGCACCAGCTGCTGCCCGGCCTGGGAAAGTTTCGCCCGTGCCATTCAGCCGACCCTGGCACACTGCATTTCCAACTCCTCAACACCCATGGTGGCTACTGCACATACCTTGAAAGCCCAGGATCCCCAGAGCAAAGTCGTTTTCATCGGTCCCTGCATCGCCAAGAAACTCGAAGCGCTCGAAGAAGAAGTCCTGCCCTTTGTGGACTTTGTCTTGACATACGAGGAACTGATGGGCATGTTCAGTGCCAAGTCAGTTGATCTGGCCGGTCTGGAAGAAGAATCCTTCCGGTACCAAGCCTCGCGTGATGGCCGTGGCTATGCAGTCACCGGCGGGGTTGCAGCCGCCATCAAGAACTGCATCGCCGAGCTAGACCCCGCACGGGAAGTGTCTGTCCAAAAGGCCGACAGCCTCAGTGACTGCCGGAAAATGCTTGCCTTGGCCAAGGCGGGCAAGGTCAACGGGTATCTTCTGGAAGGCATGGCCTGTCCGGGTGGCTGTGTCGGCGGCCCTGGAACATTGATGCCCATTCCAAAAGCGGGCCAGGCAGTCAACCAGTTTGCCCGCGAATCAGCTTATGAAACTTCGCTGGCAAATGAGTCGGTCCTGCCAGGCAAAGACTGAAGTCCGGTACACAGTATGAATGCCCAGATTTCAGTTTTCCGGATCGGTGGCGGAACCTTGACAGCAATCGCTGGCGACTCCTTGACCAGCAACTGGACCGCACCTGGCCAGTACCTCTGGCTGGATATTGCGGACACACCAGGAGAAGAAGGTCTGAATCGTCTGGAACAGTTGCTTGGTTTGCACGAATTGGCTCTGGACAATTTGTTCGATACGGATCGCAATCCGCGGCTGCTTGAATTCGAAGACCACATTCTGCTTGGGGCCAGAACCATCCATAAAGGTCCGGATGGACTGGAGTCATCAACCATCGGCATCGTCCTCGGTAAAAGTTTCCTGATCACAGCCCATGAAGGCAGACCCGCGATCATCGCTTCTATCCTGACCCGAGTCAAAGCCAACAGCAACCAGGTTTTAAACACCGGGGCTGACCGGCTTTTGTATTTGGTCCTGGATACATTGGTTGACCATTACTACGAAATTCTCGACACGCTCAGTGATGAGATTGATGCGATCGACGACCGTGCGTCCGAACTTGTCCAGAAACAGGATGTTGTTCTGCAGCGAGATATCCTGGCCACCAAACGCCAACTGCTGGCCATCCATCGGGCAGCCAGCCCACTTCGGGATTCCTTGCTTAATCTGCGACGGAATAGCCGTTTTTTAGTCAGCGAAACAGCCGAGCTTTACCTGCGAGACGTGTTCGAACACATCCTTCAACTGCTCGACACCGTCGAGACTTACCGGGAGATCCTTTCCAGCACAACGGAACTGATCATGACGGCGGCCAGCAACCGCATGAGTGAAATCATGACTTTCCTGACGGTGTTCACCACGTTTTTCATTCCGCTCAATTTCATCACCAGCTACTACGGCATGAACCTGGTGATGCCAGAAGCGAGGCTGGCCGTGACCTACCCGCTCATCATGGGCCTTCTGGCGGCCATCATTGCCTTCATGTTTGTCTGGTTCAAACGCAAACGCTGGCTCTGATTCCACCGTTACAGCAACTCGACCTTTTTGCGCCTATACTCGGATATAGATCATCAATTATCTAACCCTGCCTGATTTCCAGTCCTTAGGCTGGCTTGCAGGGCTATCCGCCAAAAGGAGGTAGAAATCACCCATGTTCCAGGAAATTCAAATCACCGGGGTCCAGGCCCGTGAAATTCTCGATTCCAGAGGCAATCCCACCGTAGAAGCAGAAGTGTGGACCGAAGATGGCGCCTTTGGCCGTGCAGCAGTCCCCTCAGGCGCATCGACTGGCGCATTCGAGGCCGTTGAGCTCCGTGACAGAGACCCGGGCCGTTACCTTGGCCAAGGCGTGCGCAAGGCCGTTGCCAACATCAACGAACGACTTGCTGACGAACTGATCGGCCTAAACGTCTTCGACCAGACCGGTCTCGACAACCTGATGCTCGAACTGGACGGCACGCCGAACAAAGCCAACCTCGGGGCCAATGCTATCCTGGCGGTTTCACTTGCGACAGCCCAGGCTGCAGCCAACTCCCTGGGTGTTTCACTGTTCCAGTACCTCGGCGGCCTCGGCGGCCATCGTCTGCCGGTGCCGATGATGAACATCATCAACGGCGGCAAGCATGCCGACAACAGCATCAACTTGCAGGAATTCATGATCATGCCAGTCGGCGCCGAGACGTTCCGCCAAGCACTGCAGTGGAGTGTTGAAGTCTTCCACACCCTCAAAAAGCTGCTCCGGGCAGACGGTTTTGCTACCGCTGTCGGTGACGAAGGTGGCTTTGCCCCCAATTTCACCAGTGACGAACAAGGGCTCGACTACATTGTCAAAGCCATCCATGCCGCTGGATTCCGGCCCGGCAAGGATTTTGCCATCGCCATCGATGCCGCCTCCACTGAAATGTACGAAGCCGCCAAGGAAAAGGGCCGCGAAGGCGAATATCTGTTCTGGAAGTCCGGTGTCTACAAGACCCGCGAGGAAATGGTTGACTTCTGGGCCGATTGGGCAGCCCGCTACCCCATCATCTCCCTCGAAGACGGCCTGGCCGAGGACGACTGGGAGGGCTGGAAAATCCTGACTGACCGCCTGGGTAAAAAGCTCCAGCTCGTGGGCGATGACCTTTTCGTTACCAACACAGAGCGCATCCAGCGCGGCATTGACGGAGGCATCTCCAATTCCGTCCTGATCAAGCTCAACCAGATCGGCACCCTGACTGAGACCATGCAGGCGATCGAGATGGCGAAAAGCAACGGCTGGACTGCCATCGTTTCCCACCGTTCCGGTGAAACCGAAGACGTCACCATCGCTGACATCGTCGTCGCCACCAATGCCGGTCAGATCAAGACCGGCGCCCCCTCGCGCACCGACCGTGTCGCCAAATACAACCAGCTTCTGCGCATCGAAGAAGAACTCGGCGATGCTGCGGTCTATGCCGGGCGCAAGGCTTTCAAGATCACACCTGACTGGACCTGATTGCTTTCTTTATCAGCTACACAGCAAAAAGGGCGTCTCCACAGAGGCGTCCTTTTTTGTTGTGACTTTTATTGCCGTGACAAGATGCCGGAGCAATTAAGTCAAAGAATGGCGAGCAGCCGTTCAATGATCCAGACCGTACCCGATGCTCCCAAGGCGACGGTCAGCAACGTCCGTCCGGACAGTCCCAGACCGATGGCCACCAAAAGACCGGCAGCTGCGGAAACTGGAGTGGTGGTGGCAGAAAAAATCGCCGGGATGGTCATGCCAGACAAGACGGCATAGGGGACATAATAGAGAAACGAGCGCAGGAAATTGCTTTGGATCCGGCCGCGGACCAGAAGCAAGGGCAGGACTCGTGGGATATAAGTGACCACCGCCATGGTCGCAATGGCAGCTGCCAGATAAGCAGGATTGTCCATCATCAGCTGACCTCCTCGGTTTGACCGGGCTCACCCACGTGGATGGGTGCCAGGACAGCACCCAGTGCAGATGCAACGATTGTGGCCAGAATGATCTGCCAGCCACCACGCAGCATGGTCAGGGGAGGGGCCTGGGCAATCAGGGTGCTGACACCGACTGCGACCCCTGCAACAAGAGCTACCGGCCGGGAACGGCGGATCGTCGGCATCACAATCGCCACAAACATGGCATAAAGCGCGATTCCCAGTGCCGCACGCACACTGCCTGGCAAGACAGACCCGGCCAGTGCACCGGTCAAGGTCCCTCCGGTCCAGCCCAGAAGTGGCAGCAGCAACAAGGAAAGACTGTAGCGTGTGCTGATCGATCCCGGATGGCTGACAGAAACAGCATAGATTTCGTCGGTCACGCCAAAGCCGATCAAAAGGCGCTGGACCAGGCCAGTTCCGGGGACCAGTTTCTGCGACAGTGACAAAGACATCAGCATGTAGCGTAAATTGATCAGAACGGTGGTCAGGGCAATTTCCACCAGCGGGCGATGGGCAAAAATCAATTGCAGGCCTGCGAACTGGCCGGCTGAAGTCAGATTGGTCAGGGATATCACCGTCGCCATCCAGGCGGAAAGCCCGCCTTCGACTGCAGCCAGACCAAAAGCAAAAGAAACAGCGAAATAACCCAAGCCTATAGGCAGACCATCTGCCAGGCCTGAAGCAACGTCCGCCCCCGTTAAAAGGGTGAATTCCGATGGCCTGTTGTCTTCCCGAATGAGACATATGAAAGCGGATACTCCTTGCCAGATTGTATACATTCAACCCGATTATAGTCATCTGCCTGGTTCAGGACAAGCAACGCAACAAACAAACTAAGGCTCAGGTCTGATCGGCAGCCTGGCAGCAAGCCTTTCCCGATTGCTGGAGCCAAGCGGTTTGCGGTATCATGGCTACAGGCAGCGCTGCCAGTCCAACACCAGCAAGGACTGCGGCGAACTCATCAGAGGAGAACCATGCTGACACTTTATTTTGCCCGCCACGGCGAGACCATCTGGAATACGCAGAGCCGTATGCAGGGCCGCCTGGATACCGCTCTGACCGAGAAAGGCCAGGCCCAGGCCATTGCCCTGGGTGACCTGCTGCGCGGTGTCAGTCTGGAAAAGGCCTATGTCAGCCCAGCACCCAGAGCTCGGCGGACGGCCGAACTAGCCTTGCAGGCCGGCCATTTTCCAGCCACTTTATCTGTTGAAATAGACGACCGTGTCCACGAGATGGACTTGGGCGACTGGGAGGGCTTGTCGGTGGATGAGGTCCAGGCAATCGCCCCGGAAAACCTGCAGGCCTTTTTCTTTTCGCCACCGGATTTCATCCCGACGGGCAGCGGCGAATCCTACCACCAAGTCAGTCAGCGGATGGCCAGTTTCCTTCGGCAGATGGAAGCTCTGGGCCAGTCCTCCCTGTCCGATGGCAGCGAGCATCACATTCTGCTGATCAGCCATAACATCACGCTCAAAGCCTTGCTGGCCTTGTTGAAGCGTAAACCGCTTGCCCTCCTGCGGGGTGGTCCCCCACTGAAGCAAGCCGCCTTGTACCGGGCGGTCTATCTGCCCGAAAACACGTGGGACATTGTTGAACCAGACTTTGACACATCTGCCTCGCAGTCCATGGCTGGGGGCAGCCAGAAAGAGGACAACCCATGAACGATGGATTCATTCGCCTGGCCACCGCCACTCCGGCCATCGAAGTAGCTGATTGCCTTGGAAATGCCGCCAAAGTCATCACTGCGATGCAAGGGGCCGAACGAGACAATGCCGCTGTCCTGGTCCTGCCCGAGCTGGTTCTGACCGGCTACACGTGCTCTGACTTGTTCCTGAGCCAGACCCTGCTCGAGGGTGCACGCACAGCTTTGCAGCAGGTAATTGCGGCCAGCCGCGACCTGAGAGTCCTGACCATCGTCGGCTTGCCGCTGGCGATCGGTCCGGATTTGTTCAACGTTGCTGCCGTCATTTCAGATGGCAAGCTGCTCGGGCTGGTGCCCAAGATGAACATCCCGAATTATTCCGAGTTCTATGAGGCCCGCCATTTTTCGGCAGGTCTTCCTGGAATCACTCAAGTCGAGCTTTTTGGCCAGGAAATCCTCTTGGGCAGCAACCTGCTGTTTGCCTGCCGCGAAGTTCCTGACCTGGTTGTTGGCGTCGAAATCTGTGAAGACCTCTGGGTCGTCGCGCCGCCTTCACAAGATCATGCCCGGGCTGGGGCAACAGTCATCGCCAATTTGTCTGCCAGCGACGAATTGATCGGCAAAGCGGACTACCGGCGCCTGTTGGTCAAAAGCCAGTCCGGCCGCTTGCTTTGCGCCTATGCCTATGCGGATGCAGGCGAAGGCG
>JAQUEY010000118.1 GCA_028684955.1 Eubacteriales bacterium | reverse complement strand
AGGCTTTCGGCTGAAACAAATCGTTCAGGGTGATGCCGATGCACTCGGCATCACCCTGATGCCCTGTGTCGCGAGCGTGGTACAATTAAGGCAGAACCCTATACCAAATCCATTCAAGGAGGTCCACGCTTATGAAACTCAGTGCCAGAAATCAGCTCAAGGGCAAAATTGTCACGATCAAAGAAGGCGCAGTCAATGCGATTGTTATCCTCGACATTGGCGGCGGCAACCAGATCAGCGCTACCATTTCCATGGATTCGGTCAAGGATTTGAATCTGACAGTAGGTTCACAAGCCTATGCGGTGATCAAAGCGACGTCTGTCATGATCGGTGTGGACGTGTAAGAGCAACAGGCAGACTACTTGTATTTCCATCCAGCCTTTGAACCATCCCTAACGCTGAGCTGGTTCTTGGATATTTATTTCATCATGACGTCATCAATGACCATCGATCGTGTGTGGGCGATCGGTGTCCAGATCATTGCCCGCTTGAACAGGCTGCGCGCATTGATCACAAACCAGGATGACAGGAAGATCCAGTAGAAAAGGACACTTTTTAGCAGGATCGAGGTGTGCTTTCGTTCCAGAAGGACCGTGAGACCTGCCAGCAAAGTGGTCATCAGGTAGGAGAAATCAAGGGACAAGAACATCAGTTTGTAGACATGACTTTCCGGGAATAATTCAAAATGGATCATGAACAGTTGCAGGGCAACATTCAGGAAGAAAGACAGAGCGTAAACCAGTTGCATGGCCGGGGCCAGGTAGAACAATGCCTGGTCAAACGCAATCAGGCTTTTCTGTCTGAAAGCTTGCCGCAGCAGCCTGCCCAGATAAGATTCACCGATCTGCCAGATCCCGGTGGACCAGCGCAGGCGCTGATGCCAGGATTGGGTGAACGTCAGGGGTTGCTCATCGTAAATGATTGCCTCCGGCACATAGGTCACCGTTTCACCAGCAAGAACGATTTGAGTCGTCATCTCGAGGTCTTCTGTCATGGTATGTGTCTTCCAGCCGCCGAGCTGCTCCAGCAGGTCTCGGCTGAGCATGAAGCCACTACCGCTGATGGAGGCTGAAAGGCCCAGGTTGCGACGCGGTCGATTGTAGAACCGGCTGATCATCCAGTAGTAGATGGCATAGCTGCCTGAAATCGAGGTGTCAGCCGGATTTTTGCTGTCGCGGTAACCCTGGGCAGCAGAATGGCCTTGAGAAAGCGCCCGGTTCATCGCAGCCAGAAAGTCGGGATGGACCAGATTGTCTGCATCAAAGACGCACAAGGCGTCATAGGTGTGATCCTGTAGCATAAGAGCAGCAACGGCCTGATTCAAAGCATCGCCTTTGGTGTGGACGGGCTTTGCGCAATCGTAAACCAAAGCTCCTTTATCAAGACTGATTTCCCGGGTGCGGTCTGTGCAGTTGTTCGGAACCACACAGATGTCAAAGCGGTCTTTGGGGTATTGCTGCAGTTGCAGGCTATCGATCAAATGACCGATCACGGCAGCTTCATTTCTGGCCGCAACCAGGATCAGAAAGCGATGATGTTCATTGGTTGCAGGCAAAGACTTGGGCGTCCGGAAGGAAAACAGGGATATGAACAGATAGTAGGCGGCATAGAGCGAACACAGCAGGCTGACCAGCCAGGCAACGGTCGATAGATCTACAATCACATGCATGGCTTAGAGCTCCAAGCGCTTTTTCAACTGGATGGAAGAGGATTCCAGGATCATGGACACGGCAATGATCAAATATGTGATCATGCCAACTTCACGGAAATCAAGGTAATGTCCGCCTGCCATGAAAAGATCAAACCCAATGCCTCCGGCACCGGCTGCCGCACCCATGGCAACAGCATTTAGAAAGTTGATTTCGAACCGGATGAAGGTCCAGGACAGAATTGGATGCAGAGAGGTCGGTAAGACAGCCTGGAAAACGATCTGCCACCAGCGGGCTCCACAGCCTCGCAAAGCCTCGATTACACCCGGTTCGATTTCTTCGAAAGATTCGGAATACGACTTGGTCAGGTAACTGACCGTATGAAAGGTCATTCCGATGACAGCTGCGGTGCTGCCCAGTCCCGCAGATACTGCAAATATCAAGACCCAGAGGATAGTCGGTATGGCCCGGATCAGGGCGACAAAGCTCTTGATGATTGATGTCAGCCAGTGTGGTGCCAGATTGCGTGCCGCAAGCAGGCCGAGCATCAAGGCGCCCAATGCCCCGATCAAGGTGGTCTGGATTGCCAGGGACAAAGTGATGGCGATACCATAAAGGCCTTCAAGCAGGGTCAGGTGCTTGAAATGGGACTCGGAAAACATCAGGCGGAAATTGTCAGCCATCAAGGCCAGTTTCTGGTCCAAGTCTGGAGCGGAGAGCTGCATCAGGGTGTACAGGGTCACACCTGTAAGCAGCAACAGAACGGTTCGCAACCAGACCTGGGACTTGTCGAAAGGTTTTCGTGGCACCGTGGTCATAGGATAATCCTCCGGATCTGGTTCGAGAGGGTCTCGATGCCGATGACAACCAGAATGATGACAAGCACAATCAGGCTGGCATGGTTGTAATACGAGCCTTTGTAGTACAGCTCGAATAAAAAGCCGATGCCAGAGCCAGTCAAAATCCCGACCAGCGTCGCATCGCGCACATTTGTCTCAATCATGTAGAGGATCCAGCTCATCATTTGTGGCAGGCTGGAGGGCAGCACCGCGTGGCGTATGACGTGCAGGTAATTGGCCCCTGAAGCTCTGAGGGCTTCGACCGAGCTGTCACTGGAGCCATCGATCGTTTCGATGAACGCCCGGGTCAAGTAGCCGGTTGTGCCAAACAGCAGGGCGAGAAGACCGGTGATCATGCCCTGCCCGAAAGAGAATTGCAGAATCAAGGCCCAGCCAATGACCGGGACATTGCGCAGAACTGAAGCCAGGCCTCGGCTGATCGTTCCAAAAAATGAGTTGACTCGTGTCGTTTGCGAACCAATGATTGCCAAAACCATGGATATCCCTGCTGCCATCATGGTCGCCGTAATGGCCATCAGGATGGTCTCAGCCATCTTCTCTCCGATTTTGGGCAATTTGGCTAAAGACTCTACGGTCGGGTGGAAACGGGTGAACAGCCAGTTCAAAGCTTTTAAGAAGCTGGTCACAGCTCGGACACTGTCAAATTCGGTCAGCCAGGCAGATCCCAGAGACAGAAGCCCGATCAGAACAAAGCCCAGCAAGCTTGACCAGCGCCGCTGTCTGAAAAAAAGGTTGGTTTGTTCAACAGGCTGCATGGGCCACTTCCGACTGTTTGACTGGTGATTTCTGGCCCGGCTGCAGCGTCTCCAGCGACAAGATCAGCTCGTGCGCCTCAGTCCCATAGATCTGCTCAATGATCAGGGGGGTGATTTGGGCAGGCGGACCATCAAACACCACTTCTCCATTCCGAATCCCGATGATCCGGTCTGAATATTTGATCGCGACATCGACCTGGTGCAGATTGACCAGGCAGGTGATTTTCATTTCCCGGCTGATCCGTTGGAGATGGTCCATGATGATTTTGGATGAACTGGGGTCCAGTGAGGCGATCGGTTCGTCACAGAGCAACATTTTGGGTCGTTGCAGCAACGCACGGGCAATGCCAACGCGCTGTTTCTGGCCGCCACTGAGCTGGTCGCAGCGTTTGAAGACCTGCTCTTGCAAACCCAGTGCTGCAAGGATCTCGTAGGCAGCCCGGCGCTCAAATGAATCGTAATAACCAAGGACACCCGCGAGCGTGGATTTGTAGCCCAGGCGGCCATGCAGCACATTTTCGAAGACAGTCAGGCGATTGACCAGGTTGTAATGCTGGAAAACCATGCCAATCTGGGTCCGGACCTGGCGCAGTTTCTTTTTGGGCAACTGATCGATCCGGTTCTGCTGGAAAAAGACGGCGCCGGACGATGGGTCGATCATCCGGTTGATGCAGCGCAGCAAGGTGGACTTGCCAGCCCCGGAGGGTCCAATGATGGATACAAATTCGCCCTCGCCGACATTCAGGCTGATGTTTGACAAGGCAACGGTCTGGCGGTTGTAGATCTTGGAGACATCCCGGATTTCTAACAGTTCCATAACAGCCTTTCAGGAAAGATGCCCCGGGAAGCGATGCTGCCTCCCGGGGACAGATGACACGGTTCATGATGAAGGAGAATCATTGACCGAGTTCGCGAATGGGGTTGTACCAGGCATCTTCGACAGCGAGGAAACGCTCGCCGGCTTTCCAGAGGCCTTTGAATTCAGAATCTTTCGGGATGAAGATTTTCGGATTGTTGGTCGTTTCATCCGAAACCAGGGCATCCTGGATGGCCTTGAAATGTTCAGCGCTCAGGGCTTCTGTGTTGGCAATCATCGGAGCATTGAGGACCGGTGTGACCGAAATGACGACGAATTCCTTGCCCAGGACCGTGTTGAAAGGCTCAGCGGCATCGTCCCTGACTTTGACAACGGAACCCACCGTGTTCAGTTCGCCAGAGACCAGTTCAACATAGTTGCCGACACAAACATCGCAGAAAGCGGCCACTTCGGCAGAGCCATTGAGCAGGTTGACAGCGGAACCCTGGTGCGAACCACCAAAGAGGACTTCCGAGAAAAAGGCACCGCTTTCGATCAGATCTTCACGAGTCAGATTCTTGTAGGCATCCATCTGGGTGAAGTGGCTGAGAATGCCAGCGGAAGGCACTTTGAACCCAGAGGTGGAGCTGTTGGAGACGAAGGAGAATTTCTTGCCGGCGATGTTGTCAATCGAGTACTTGCCGTCTTTCATGTACTGCTCTTCGCTGCCTTTGGCAACGTTGAGCCAGCTGTAGTATTTGGCATCGTCGAGGGTGCCGGAAGCGCCGCTGTTGGTGACCAGTGGCAGAACAGCCGGATTTTTGTCGTGCGCCTGGACATAACCTTCACCACCGGTGAAGGCGATGTGGGCGGTGCCAGCCGCGAGCGCTTCGATGGCGATCAGATAGTCCGTGGTGGTCTGGTGCTTGACCTTCATGCCAGTTGCCTTTTCGACAATGGCACCGATCTGTTCACGGGCATCTGACAGTTCTTCGCCAGATTCATTGGGATACCAGGCAATGATGATTTCATCACCTTTCGTGGTGCTGGCTGCAGCCGTGGTCTGGGCCACAGTTGTTTCATCCTGGCCGGCCGTTGAGGTGGTTTCCTGGTTGGTGGCGGCGACACCGCAACCGGCCAGGGTACTGAGCAGGAGTGTCAGGACGAGCGCAATCAAAGTGAACTTCTTCATGTTTTTTCCTTTCATACATTCATGGTCGTCAGGGGATGTGTTCTTCCGACGCTCTGTGCGAGCCTGGTTGTCGGACACTCTGATTATGCCTGCCAATGATTTGTGAATGATGAGCTGGAAACAAAATGGATGTTAAAAATCTGATCGAAATTTACTTGAATCGTACACAATTTTTGCACATTTGAAAGTGAGGTTAAATCTGGTGGCCATAGCGGTCAAGGTTGGCGATTCAGGATCAGCTGCATCTGCAGCAACGTTTCCCCAGGCGCCAGGACTTGCCCGATGTCAGGGCCCGTGCCATAGTCAGCGTGGTAATCGCTGCCTCCGGTCAGCAGGAAATCGAACTGGTCGGCCAGATCCTGGATTCGTCCGTAATCAGAGGAATCATGGTCTGGGTGGTTGAGCTCAATCCCCAAAAGGCCGTCCCTGGCATATCCAGGGATGCTGTCCCAAACCTTGGATTGCCCCGGATGAGCCAGGACAGGAATGCCTCCATCGGCTCGCACGGCAGCGATGGCATCCTGTACATCCACATACTCGATGTCCCCAGCGCAGATGCCCGCACCCTTGAACAAGGTCCGGTAAAGGTCCGAATAGACCGAATCCGTGATCCCCTGATCAATCAAGGCAGCCATGATGTGTTGCTTGTAGACGGTTCCTGTGGGTCCTGCCTTGTCCAGGACAGCCTGGCGGGTCAGAGGGAAACCAGCCTGGATCAGGATGTCCACTTGGTTCAGCGTTTTCCGGGTCCGCCGCTGCAAGGTCGGCTGGCACAGCGTCGTCAGATTGCTGGCAGGTGTCTGGTATGCATAGCCTAGAATATGGACCTTCTTGCCCGTGTTCCTGTCCCTGGCAGAGATTTCGATGCCTGGGATGATCTGGATGGTTGTCAGCAGCGCCAGCTGGCTAGCCTGGCTGGTCCCGGCAACCGTATCGTGGTCGACCAGACTCAGATGGGTCAGGCCGGCTTGCTCTGCCCGGGCCAGTGTCTGGGCGATCGACAGGGAACTGTCTGAGAAATCGGAATGGACATGGAGATCGGCACGAACCACGGGGATCACCTCGGATTTTCTGTTGCCAGCTGCATCTGGCCAGCTTGCATGTTGTATTCGCGGTCGCACAGTCCTTCCATGAATTCGATGTCATGGAAAATGCCGATCATGGTGGTCCCTTCAGATTTGAGACGCTCGATCAGTTCGCGCACGCGGATCTTGGACTGAGCATCCAGGCTTGCCGTCGGTTCGTCGAGCAACAGCAGACGCGGATGCTTGACCATGGCCCGGGCCAGGTTCAGGCGCAGCTTCTCGCCTCCGGAGAAGGTGGCCGGGAAACTGTCCCACAAATCCTGTCCCAAGTCGAAGTGGCGCAGCATCTCGATGGCTCTGGTTGCAGCTACCTCCTGAGGATGGCCCATTTCCAGGACGGCTTGCTCGATGATCTCCCGGGCTGTGGTGCGCGGCATGACCTGCAGGAACTGCGATACATAACCAATTTCAAATTTGCGCAGGTACACCATCTGGCGTTCACTGGCCTGGGCCAGGTCTAAAAGGCCAAACCGTGCGGAATCATACAGGATGGACCCGGTCTGGGGCAGATAGGTGCGGTAGATCGATTTCAGGATGGTCGATTTGCCACTGCCACTTTTCCCGGTGATGCCAACGAATTCGCCGGCAGTCACGGAAAAGGAGGTCGGCTTCAACGCATGAATGGTTTTATTCTGCTGGTGTAAATGAAAGGTCTTGGCGATGTTCTGGACCGCGATCAAGTCAGACATGCGTACCTGCCTCCATCTGGCTCCCTGTTTCAGGCAGATATTTGCTGACAAAATCTTCGATCGGCAGCGCCAGATCGTCCACCCGGGTCTTCAGGATCTCCTCTGTCCAGTCCCACCAGGCAATCTTTTCCAGAGCTTCGATGATTTCAAGGTTGAACCGGTAGCG
>JAQUEY010000018.1 GCA_028684955.1 Eubacteriales bacterium | reverse complement strand
ACCCGGATCGAGGCCGCCGTGATCGCTGGCGCCAGGGTGTTGGAGAAAAGATACGGCCGCGACCGCTGGCGCAACAGGTCAATGATCTCCTTTTTGCCGCTGACATAGCCACCACTGGCGCCTCCGAGCGCTTTGCCCAGCGTGCCGGTCAGGAGATCGACCCGGCCCATGACGCCGGCATGCTCATGCGTGCCGCGGCCTGTTTGTCCCATGAAACCGACTGCGTGGCTGTCATCGACCAGAACCAGAGCGGCATACTGGTCAGCCAGATCGCAGATCGATTTCAGGTCAGCCACCGTCCCATCCATCGAAAAAACACCATCGGTGACAATGACCCGGATCCGGGCGGCCCTGGCCGCTTGCAGCTGGGATTCCAGATCGGCCATGTTGTTGTTTTTGTAGCGAAACCGCTGAGCCTTGCACAAGCGGATACCGTCGATCAGGCTGGCATGATTGAGCTCATCGCTGATGATGGCATCCTGGTCTGACAGCAATGCTTCAAAGACGCCGCCGTTGGCGTCAAAACAGGATGAGTAGAGGATTGTGTCCTCCATGCCAAGGAAAGCTGAGAGCTTTTCTTCCAGCTGTTTGTGAATGGTCTGGGTGCCGCAGATGAATCGGACGGACGAGAGGCCATAGCCCCACTGGTCCAGGGCCGCCTGGGCTGCCTTAATGATTTCCGGGTGACTGGATAGTCCGAGATAGTTGTTGGCACACAAGTTGAGGATGTTGTCCCGGCCAGAAAATTTGATCCGGGCACCCTGGGCACTTTCCAGGATGCGCTCCTCTTTCCACAGACCGTTGGCCTGGATTTTTTCAGCTTCGGCTCGGAACAGGTCAATTGCGTTGCTAGCCATGTATGATGGGATCCTCCTTGCTGGTTTTTGGGCTGATGTGAATTGGGCAGGTAACGCCGGAAATGGATCAATCCCAGTTCAAGACCACTTTTCCAGAGTTGCCGGAAATCATTGCGGCAAAGCCTTTTTCGTAATCTGTATAGTGGAAGTGGTGGGTGATGACTGGCGAGATATCCAGACCGGACTGGATCATGGCCGTCATCTTGTACCAGGTTTCGTACATTTCGCGGCCATAGATCCCATGGATGGTCAGGCCATTGAATACGACCTTGTCCCAGTCGATCACGGTCCCTTGCTTCTGGATGCCGAGCATGGCAATCTTGCCGCCATGGCACATGACATCAATCATGGTGCGGAACGCCTCGCCATTGCCCGACATCTCCAGACCGACGTCAAATCCTTCTTTCATGTCCAATTTGACCATGGCATCCTGGATGCTTTCGGTGCGCACGTCGACGGTCAGGGTTGCCCCCATCTTTTTTGCCAGATCCAGTCGATAGGTGTTGACATCCGAGATGACGACATACCGGGCACCGGCATGTTTGGCCACGGCTACCGCCATGATGCCAATCGGACCGGCACCGGTGATCAGGACGTCCTCACCGAGGACGTTGAAGGCGAGGGCCGAATGGACGGCATTGCCAAATGGATCAAAACAGCTGATGATGTCGAGCGGTATTTTCGGGTCGCAGAGCCAGACATTGGTGACAGGGATGGAAAGATATTCGGCAAAAGCCCCGGGCCGGTTGACCCCGACACCGCTGGTATGGCTGCACAAGTGGCGTCGTCCCGCCAGGCAGTTGCGGCAGCGTCCACAAACCACATGCCCTTCACCGGAGACGATATCACCGATTGAAAAATCATGGACATTGCTGCCCATGGCCGCGATCGTGCCGACAAATTCATGGCCGATGGTCATGGGGACCGGGATGGTTTTCTGGGACCATTCATCCCAGTTGTAAATGTGGACATCGGTCCCGCAAATGGATGTTTTGAGAATCTTGATCAGGACATCATTGATCCCGATTTCCGGTACGGGCACTTCGTCGAGCCAAAGACCCGGCTGGGCGTATTTTTTAACCAGGGCTTTCATCATCTGCTTGTCTGCCATAGAAGGATACCTCCCCATGCCTCTATTATAAACGTTCTTTTTAGGCAATGTGATGCGTCCAAGCCAAGGGATGAGCAATTTTTGCCAGAGATTGAACAAGATTCAAAAGTTTGCTCAGACGGTGAAGCAGTAAGATGGAACCAGACAAAAACAAACCTTGGGAGATGCAAAATGGGTATTGATTTGCGCCAGAAACCTTATTTCCTTGATGATGAAGCGATCCGCTGGGTCCAGAACACGATAGCCGGCATGACACTGGAAGAAAAAATCGGCCAGCTGTTTGTCAACATGGGTGCCAGTCGTGATGAAAGCTATTTGAAAAGTGTCGTCGATAGCTATCACATCGGTGCGGTCCGCTACAATCCGGGCAACGCTGAAGAGGTCTACGAGCAGAACCGGATCCTGCAGGAAAACAGCAAGATCCCGCTCCTGATCGCGGCCAATACGGAAGCTGGCGGCAATGGTGCCTGCCGGGACGGCACAGAAGTCGGCTACCACGTCAAAGTCGCAGCTACCAATGACCCCCATTATGCCTATGAACTGGGCCGGATTTCCGGCGTCGAAGCAGCTGCTATCGGCTGCAACTGGAGCTTTGCCCCGATTGTCGACATTCTTTACAACTGGCGCAATCCGATCATCTCCAGCCGGGCTTTCTCCAATGATCCGGACAAGGTCCTGGCGATGAGCCTTGCCTACATGAAGGGGATCCGGGAGAGCAACATCGCCCCGGCTGCCAAGCATTTTCCGGGCGATGGTGTCGATGAACGGGACCAGCACCTGTCCTTTTCGGTCAACTCTCTAAGCTGTGCAGACTGGGATGCGACCTATGGCAAAGTCTACCAGGGCTTGATCGATGCCGGTCTGCCTTCGATCATGGCAGGCCACATCCATCAGCCAGCCTACACCCGCCGGTTCAACCCAGATCAGCCCGAGTCTGCGATGCTCCCCGCCACGTTGTCCAAAGAACTGATCACCGACCTGCTGAAGGGCCAGATGGGCTTCAATGGCGTGGTGGTCACGGATGCCAGCCACATGGTTGCCATGACCGCTGCCATGAAACGGCGGGACATGCTGCCGACATCGATTGCTTCCGGATGCGACCTGTTCTTGTTCTTCAATGATCCAGACGAAGATTTCGGCTACATGATGGATGGTTACAAAAACGGCGTGATCACCGATGAGCGCCTGCACGACGCTCTGACCCGCATCCTCGGCTTGAAGGCCATGCTCGGCCTGCACAAGAAGGCCAAGTCTGACCTGCTGTTGCCCAAGGACGAAGCCCTGGCCAAGATTGGCCTGCCGGAAAACAAAGCGGTGTTCAGCCAGGTTGCAGACAAGGCAATCACCCTGGTCAAGAACAAGCAAGCCATTTTCCCACTCGACCCCCATAAGACCCGCCGCATTCTGCTGGTCGAAGTCAAAGGCCCCGAGAGCCAGTTCGGCAAAGCCATCGCTGGTGGCGGTAATCCGCTCGCTGATCTCAGGGAATTATTGGCTGCAGAAGGCTTTGATGTTTCGATCTATGAATCGCCGCTGGACAAGATCATGAAGCTGCCGGAAAGCGAAATCGCCAAGGGCATCATGAACGTCTACGCCCAGAAACGGCCGATCTCAGAACTGACCGACTCCTATGACCTGATCATCAGCGTGGCCAACGTCGTGCCTGGCACAGTCCAGCGTGTGCTCTGGCCGGCTTCCAAGGGGACACCGGACATCCCGTTCTATATCTTTGAAGTGCCGTCGATTTTCGTCTCCGTCCAGTGCCCATTCCATCTGGCCGATGTGCCCCAGATGCAGACCTACATCAACACCTACGATGCCAGGAAAGAGACACTCCGGCTCTTGGTCGAGAAAATGGTTGGCCGTTCCAAATTCACCGGGACCAGTCCGGTCGACGCTTTCTGCGGTTTTGTGGACACGCAATACTAAGGCGACTGACCTTCTGGAAGTAAAACCTGTCACAGCCCAAAACAGCAAAAAGACTATCCCAGGTTTCCAAATCAACTTGGTGATAGTCTTTTTACAGTGTATTTTCAGGAATTTTCAAGTTGTTTTTATGTAACTGAATCTTCAAGTGTTATGATAGAGAAAAATCATTCCGGAGAATGAACGGATGCATACACCTGTCCAACTCGAGCTGCTGTTCAAACAATCCTTAGCAGGTATTTTTTTCATGATGCTGGATGAGCCAGTCGTCTGGAATGACACAGTCGACAAGGAAAAAGTCCTGGATTACGTCTTTGACCACCACCGGATCACAGAAGCCAACCAGGCGATGCTCGACCAGTACCGGACAACTGCTGCCGAATTCACTGGTGCGACGCCAAACCAGCTGTTTGCCCATGATCTGGCCTATGGCCGTTCGGTTTGGCGTGAATTTTTCGATCAGGGGTGTTTGCACATTGACACCAATGAAAAACGCATGGACGGCTCCCGCATGGCCGTCCTGGGTGACTACATCTGTCTGTATGATGACCTGGGACGGATCACCGGCCATTTTGGAGTCCAGATCGATATAACTGAACGGGCAGAATTGATCGAAGAGCGAGAACAGCATGTTGCCCTGCAACAGTTTTTCTCCATATCTCCTGACTTGATGTTCATTCGCGATGATAAGGGTGTAGTCAGAAAAGCCAACCAAGCCTGGCAAACCATCCTCGGTTATGGCATCGATGATCTGGAAAAGTTCAATTTGACCGATCTGATTCATCCGGAGGACCGGCTGGAATCGGATTTCATCTTCAAACCCTCCGAGATTCACCAGATGGTTTCACGGGTATTCCGGATGCAGACCCAAGCTGGGACCTACCGGTCGATCGAATGGTTCTCCCAGACAGTTGATGGCTGGCTCTATGCCACGGGACGCGATGTCAGTGAACAATTGCGCACCAAGGAACAGCTGGAAATCCTGGCCTCGCGTGATAACTTGACCGGCCTGTACAATCGCCATCATTTTGACACCGTTATCAACGACCTGATGGAACATGCCGATCGCTATAACGAACCCTTGGCCTGTTTCCTGTTTGACTTGGACCATTTCAAAACGGTCAATGACACGCATGGTCACCCGGTTGGAGACGACGTACTCAAATACATGGCTGGTATTGTCGCCAAAGTCATACGCCAGTCAGATCTGGTCTTCCGTTTTGGTGGCGAAGAATTTTTGGTCTTGCTGCCACACACGGCCATTGGCGGTGCGGCCATTGCTGCTGAAAAATTGCGGGCAACGATCGAACACACAGATTTTCCGAAAGTTGGCCGGCAAACCATCAGCATTGGGGTTTCGGAGCGGATGCGGGCGGAATCCTTGCGCCAGTGGCTGCGCCGGACCGATGATGCCTTGTACCGGGCCAAACTAGGCGGTCGTAACCGGGTCATGGATGCAGGCAGCCGGGACAAGTCCGTGTTAGCATCCTCGCGCCTCGACTGGCAACCGATCTGGAACAGTGGCAATGACCAGATTGACAACCAGCATCAGAAGCTGATCCTGATCGCCAATCAGTTGCTGCAGTTGTATCTTACCAACGCCAAGCCTCAACAGCTGCACAACCAGCTCGAACTCATGTTCCAGCATGTCATCGTCCATTTTGAGACCGAGGAAAAGATCCTGGCTGATGTCGGTTATCCTGATCTGGCATCCCATGCCCGGATTCATGAAAAGCTGGTGGCCAAACTCAATCGCCTGTACCAGGATTATCAGGCAGGCGACGTCAAACCATCAGCCTTTTTCTCATTTGTCCTGGACGACGTTCTGGTGGAACACTTGGCCAAAGTAGACACGTTATTCTTCGACTGGACGAGTCCCAAAGAATAGCGTATAACAAAAAGCGGCTTCGCCCATCAAAACAAAATGAACAGGGGATTTTCTATGTCTATTCGCATCGCAATTATTGGTTATGGCAACCTCGGCAGAGGCGTGGAAAGCGCCATCCGACAAAACCCTGATATGGAGCTGGTTGCTATCCTGACCCGCCGTGATCCAGCTTCGGTCACCTCGCTGACCCCCGGGATCAAAGTCTACCCGATGGAGGCAGCAAAATCTTTGAAATCGCACGTCGATGTCGCCATCCTGTGCGGTGGCAGCGCCACCGACCTGCCGGTCCAGACGCCACAGTTGGCCGGTCTGTTCCATGTTGTTGACAGTTTTGACACCCATGCCAAGATCAACGACCATTTTGCAGCTGTAGATGCTGTGGCCAAGGCAGCGGGCACAGTCGGCATCATCTCGGTCGGCTGGGACCCCGGTCTGTTTTCGCTTAATCGCCTTTATGCCAATGCCATCCTGCCGCAAGGCAAGGACTACACTTTCTGGGGCAAGGGCGTCAGCCAGGGCCATTCCGACGCCATTCGCCGTGTCCCGGGCGTCCAGAATGGCAAGCAATACACCGTCCCGGTCGATGCTGCCCTCGCAAGTGTCCGGGCAGGTGAAAATCCTGATTTCACGACCCGCGAAAAACATCTCCGTGTATGTTACGTCGTTGCAGCACCAGGCGCAGACAAGGCAGTCATCGAGCAGGAAATCAAGTCCATGCCCAATTATTTTGCCGATTACGATACCACTGTCCATTTCATCACGGAAGAAGAGTTGCAGCGCGACCACAGCGGTATTCCGCATGGCGGATTTGTCATCCGGTCAGGCCAGACTGGTTTTACGGGTGAAAACAAACATGTCATCGAATACAGCCTCAAGCTCGATTCCAACCCGGAATTCACCGCCAGTGTTTTGGTTGCGTATGCCCGGGCCGCATTCCGGCTGGGCCAGAAGGGCGACAGCGGCTGCAAAACTGTCTTTGACATTGCCCCCGGTTTGTTGAGCTCCCAATGTGCGGCCGAGCTGCGCGAGCACTTGCTGTAAACATGCTGAAATTTCCGGCAAATCGCAGACTGGATATCATCCTGGCCGGCAGGGCCGGGATTGACTTCAATGCAGTCGATTTGAACTGCCGGTTTGCCGACGTGGGATCCTATACCAAATCAGTTGGTGGCTCACCGGCCAATATTGCCCAAGGACTTCGAAAACTCGGTTTGCGTGTTGGTTTTTTTGGCAAAGTGTCAGGCGATGGCATGGGTGACTATGTGATAAAAACTTTGCAGCAGGCAGGGATCGATACAACGGGTTTGCTGCAAGACCAGACGGGTGCCCGCACTTGCCTGGCTATCACGGAAGTTCAATCACCAGAAAACAGCGGATCATTCCTTTACCGGGAACGGACCGCTGATCTGTTGCTTGCGCCCTCTGAAATCAATGCGTCTTTCATCAGAGCTGCTGCAGCCGTGCTCATTTCCGGAACAGCCCTGTCACAATCCCCCTCGCGGGAAGCGATGCTGCAGCTGGTCGATGTGGCCAGGGAACAGGATGTCCGAGTGCTGTTTGATCTCGATTACCGGCCCTGTGGCTGGCAAAACAGCGATGAGACAGCTTTCTATTATGGATTGGCTGCTGCCAAATCCGATCTGGTCATCGGCAACCGGGAGGAATTTGCTGCAGCTGGCTGGCCAGATGCCACAGACACAGACGAAGCCCGGAAAATGACTGCCCACTATTTCCAGCAAGGGGTCCGACTGGTTGTTGTCAAAGATGGCGCCAAAGGATCGACAGCCTATGCATCTTCAGGGGAAGTGGTCCATTGTGGTGTTTTTCCAGTTCAGATCAGGAAAACCTTCGGTTCGGGCGACTCCTATGCAGCCGGTTTTCTAGAAAGACTGGTGCATGGACATGCGTTGAAAGAGGCCATGACTTATGGTACGGCTTGCGCAGCCATTGTTCTCAGTGGAGCTGTCAGTTGCGCTGAAGCCATGCCAACGCTGGCCCAGGTCGAACACTACCTGGCGAGACACCAGATCAGCGATTCTTGATGAAAGTCCCTTTTTCCAGCTCTTTGAAAGCGAGCTCGAGCTCGGCTTCGGTGTTCATGACGATCGGGCCACCCCAGGCAATCGGTTCACGCAGGGGCTGCGCACAGAGCAGGATGAAACGGATGCCTTCCGGACCGGCTTTCGTCCAGAAGGTGCCTCCTTCGCTAAACAAGACAGCTTGTTTTTCGCGGGTGAGCTGGGCCGGATCGGATGCATTCTTGTCTGGATCAAAGACGGCAGCTCCACTGAAAATGTAAATGAATAACGTATGGCCCGGTTCACTGGCAAAGGACCATTCCTGGCCCGGTTCCAGCTCGACGTCGAGATAAGTCGCCGCCACATACTGTCCCTGGAAAGCGCCGGGCTGTCCCTGATAGTTGCCTGCGACGATCCGGACGGTGTGGCCATCGCCCGTGATGACGGGTATGTTTTGGCGCTGGATGTCGCCGTAAGCAGGTTGGGTCAGTTTGTCTCGGGCAGGCAGGTTGAGCCAGAGCTGGGCGCCATACATGCGCGAACTGGCCTGGGGCATCTCCTGGTGGATGATACCGGATCCGGCGGTCATCCATTGGCAGTCACCATCGAGAATGCTGCCACTGTTGCCAAGGCTGTCGCCATGTTCGATGTCACCTTGGATCAGGTAGGTAATGGTTTCGATCCCGCGATTGGGG
Source organism: Eubacteriales bacterium (assembly GCA_028684955.1). Taxonomy (GTDB): domain Bacteria; phylum Bacillota; class Clostridia; order Saccharofermentanales; family UBA5734; genus UBA5734. Next base: position 21,154 of record JAQUEY010000018.1, on the reverse strand, counting down.
TGCCAGGGGAAGCCTTTGATGTAGTCCTCCGGATGATCAGAGTCAAAAGCGTCCAGCATCAGGAAGGGATCAAAGTCCTTGGTGTCCCGGTAGCCGAGGACCCGGACCAGCTGGACACCAGCTCCATCGACGGTTCTTTTGCCTGTGACAATGCGGCGGATCTGGCGGATGTCGGTCATCTGTTTCTCCCTTCGAGCAGGTCGCGATTTTCCGGATGTTTGTCAAAATAAGCCATGGCATAGGGGCAGAGCAGACTGATTTTGAGTTCGTTCTCACGGCAATAGGCGATCACGTGTTCGACCAGCCGTTGTCCCACGCCTTGTCCCTGGAGGCCGTTTTTGACGATGGTGTGGGTGATGGTGAGGATATGCCCCGCGACCGAATAATCGACCCAGGCTTGAGCTTGCTCGTAGCTGTCACCGACGAAGAACATGGATGGTCCTTGCTTGATCTCGCGCATGACCGTGCCCTCCTTCCAGGCGTATGAGTCCATTATAGGAAATCCGGAGCATTTTTGATATCATGGATTCCTGGAAATTGTCCATCAAAAGGGGAGGCCATCCATTGAAATACGCGATTGAAACTCATCTTCGGCACCGCATCCTGGTCCTGGACGGGGCCATGGGAACTGCGATCCAGAAATTGTCTCTGGGCGAGGCGGATTTCTGTGGCGGCTGCTCCTGCCATCATAGCCAGAAGGGCAACAACGACCTCCTCAATGTGAGCAAGCCCGAGGCCATCAAGGCAATTCATGCGGCTTACCTGGCCGCCGGGGCTGATATCATCGAGACCAACACGTTCAACGCCAACCGGATCTCCCAGGCCGACTATGACCTGCAAGACCAGGTTTACGAGATCAATTTGGCCGGAGCACGCCTGGCCCGGGCGGTTGCTGACGAATGGTCGCAAAAAACACCGGACAAGCCTCGATTTGTGGCAGGGTCGATCGGCCCGACCAACCGGACCGCCTCCTTGTCACCCGATGTGGAAGATCCAGGCGCGCGCAACGTCACCTTTGATCAACTGATGACTGCATACGAGGAACAAATTACAGGACTTGTTGACGGAGGCGTGGACCTGCTCCTGGTCGAGACAATCTTTGATGCATTGAACGCCCGGGCAGCCATCCTCGCAGCCGATGCCGTCCTGACCAGAAAGGGCATCGATTTGCCCGTGATGATTTCGGGCACCATCACGGATAAAAGTGGCCGGATCCTGACCGGCCAGACGCTGGAAGCTTTTGCCGAGAGCATGAAACACGACCGGGTTTTCTCGATCGGCCTGAACTGTGCTTTTGGCCCCAGGGATTTGCTGCCTTTCATCCGCGAGCTATCCCAGACCCAGGATCGCTACATCAGCTTTCACCCTAATGCTGGCCTGCCCAACTCCCTCGGTGGCTACGACGAGACTCCGGAGGAAATGGCCGTTTTTGTCCGGGAACTCGCCCAGGAAGGTCATCTCAACATTGTCGGTGGCTGTTGCGGCACAACTCCGGACCATATCCACGCTTTCAACGAAGTGGTGCAAGGCATAGCCCCGCGAGCCATCCCTGATCTGGAAAAGGAAAGCATCTACTGTGGCCTGGAAGCCATCCACATCAGCAAGGCATCCAATTTTGTCAACGTCGGTGAACGGCTTAATGTCGCCGGATCGGCCAAATTTGCCCGCCTGATCCGGGAGAAACACTACGAAGAAGCCCTCTCCATCGCCCGGGAACAAGTCGATAATGGAGCCCAGATTATTGACGTCAATTTTGACGATGGGCTTCTCGATGCGGACCATGAGATGGACACTTTCCTCAAGCTGATCGCCAGTGAACCGGAGATCTCGCGGCTGCCGGTCATGATCGACTCCTCGAAATTCGAAGTCCTGGTCACCGGACTCAAGGCGATCCAGGGCAAGGCGATCGTCAACTCCATTTCACTGAAAGCCGGGGAGGCAGAATTTTTAGCCCAGGCTCACCAGATCAAGCAATTCGGAGCCGGAGTGGTGGTCATGGCTTTCGATGAAAAAGGCCAGGCGGACACCTATGCCCGCAAGATCGAGATCTGCCAGCGGGCCTATCGCCTGCTGGTCGATGTCGCCCAGTTCCCGCCGGAAAACATCATTTTCGACCCCAATATCCTGGCGATTGCGACTGGGATCGAGGAACACAACAACTACGCTGTTGATTTCATCGAGGCCACGCGCTGGATCAAGGCCAACTTGCCCCATGCCAAAGTCAGCGGCGGTGTCAGCAATCTGTCTTTTTCATTTCGCGGCAATAACGTGATCCGTGAAGCCATGCACGCCGTCTTCCTGTATCATGCCATCCAGGCTGGCATGGACATGGGGATCGTCAATCCCGGCCTGATCCAGATCTATGACGAGATCGAACCTGCCTTGCTGGAAAAAGTCGAAGCGGTCGTCTTGAACCAGCACCCGGGGGCTGCCGATGTGCTGCTCGAAATGGCCGAATCGGTCAAAGGCAGCGATAGCGGCCCGGCCAGGGACCTTCTGGCCTGGCGCCAGACCGAGCCTCGGGAACGGCTCAAGCACGCCTTGATCAAAGGGATCACGGATTTCATCGAACAGGATGTCGAGGAAGTCCGGCTGACCTTCGATCGTGCCATCGGGGTCATTGAAGGTCCCCTGATGGAAGGCATGAACCATGTCGGTGACTTGTTCGGTGAAGGCAAGATGTTCCTGCCCCAGGTTGTCAAAAGCGCCCGGGTCATGAAAAAGGCGGTCGGCTACCTGTTACCATACATTGAAGCAGAAAAGGAAACCGGCACTGGCAGCAGCGCTGGCAAGATCGTCTTCGCCACGGTCAAAGGGGATGTCCATGACATCGGCAAGAACATAGTCGACGTGGTGCTGTCCTGCAACAATTTCGAAGTCATCGACCTCGGTGTCATGGTCCCGGTGGAAACCATCCTGGAAGCGGCACGCCGGGAGCAGGCTGACCTGGTGGCGGTCAGCGGCCTGATCACACCCTCCCTGGAGGAAATGGCCCATGTGGCGGCTGAGATGGAACGCGAAGGGTTCACCATACCTCTGATTCTCGGAGGGGCAACCACATCCAAGGTCCATACTGCCCTCAAAATCGCTCCCAATTACAGCAACGGGGTTGTTTATGTCCCCAATGCCTCCAAAGCCGTGGAAGTGGCCAGGAAGCTGGTCGACCCCAAGACCCGACCCCAGTTTTTGGCTGAAATCAACAACGAGTACGAGACCGTGCGGTCCAGGCACCAGTCTGCAGCCCGGCCACTGATTTCAATCGAGGAAGCCAGGTCCAAGGGCCTGAGCCTTGATTTCTCGCCGGACAACATTGTGGTGCCGAATGTCCGGGGTGTCCAGCGGTTGGAGGATTTCCCTCTCCAGCAGCTGCGCCCCTACATCGACTGGACCTTTTTCTTCATGGCCTGGGACATGCAGGGGATCTACCCCAAAATCCTCGATGATCCCAAATATGGCACAGAGGCGAGACGTCTGTTTGACGATGCCAACCGGATGCTGGATGCGCTCGAGCAAGAGCATATCCTGACCGCCAACGCTGTTTATGGCATTTTCCCAGCCAACCGGTCAGGCGATGATATCCTGGTGTTTGATCCAAAAAACCCGGACCATCTGGTTGCAACCTTCCACACCCTGCGCCAGCAGGTGAGTCGCAAAGATGAGACCTATCGCAGCCTTTCAGACTACCTCGCACCGCTCGAAAGTGGCTTTTTGGATTTTATCGGGGGATTTGTCGTCACCGCAGGACTGGGGGCCCAGACTTACGCCGATCAGTTGCGTGCGGCCGGTGATGATTATTCCGCTTTGCTGGTCAAGCTGCTGGCGGACCGTCTGGCGGAGGCTTTTGCCGAGTGGCTGCATGAAAAAATCCGCAAAGAAGACTGGGGCTATGCAAATGATGAAGATCTGACGGTTGCTGAACTGCTCAAGGAAAAATACCAGGGGATCCGGCCGGCTTTCGGCTATCCGTCCTTGCGCGACCATCAGGAGAAACAGACTCTCTTTACCCTGCTCGATGGCGAGGGCATCGGCGTTTTTCTGACCGACAGCTACATGATGGACCCGCCGGCCAGTGTCTGTGGCCTCTATTTTGGCTCACACGAAGCCGAATACTTCGATGTCCAGGAAATCGGCCAGGACCAGTTTGAAGATTACCTGAGGCGCATCGGACGCACTCGCCAGGAACTGGCCAGAACCCTGGGTCCGCTGATCCGCTTCAAGATCTGAAACTGACCAGCCAGCCGGGGAGCAAAAATGTGAACACTGTGCTTGTAACAAAAAGACTTGCCAGAGCGATTGGGTAAACAGTATCCTATACCTAACACAGGACTTCCAGGCAAGCCTGAATGATCTCAAAGGAGGGACATCCATGACCATTGAAGAAATGAAAAAAGCTTTGCTCGAGTATGGCGCCTCGGCCGGTTTTACCAATTACCAGACTGAACTCGACCAGATGAATGATGAAGAAATCAAAAAAGTCTACGCCAACACGTTCACGGTCAACAGTTAAGTCAAAGGTAGGATTGTATTGCGATCATCAAACACCGGCCAGGCAATAAACTGCCTTGGTTCGGTGTTTTTCTTATAGAAATGAAAACTTCATCTAAGAAGACAACAGGGAGGAAGACAATGAAAAACGGCCAACACAATCATCCAGCTGCCCTGATCATCGGCTGCACCCTGGTTTTTTGCAGCCTTGTCCTGTCCGCTTGCAACCTGCCTGGCATCAACATGACAGCAACCCCCCTGACCCAAACCAGTCAAGCCACCATCCAGGAGACCGTTCCTGCAGCACCAACTGAAACGGAGCATCCTTTCTCACCGGCAGACACAGAACCGTCTGAAATCGATCAGAATAATGCAGAGCCTGTCGATGTTGTGGAGGAAAACATCAATGCGGAGGATCTTTCTGAGGATATGCGCCTGACCGATGAAGCGGCGGCTGATCAGCAGGAGGCCCTCGCAGAGTCTGGTAAAGATGCAGATTCGCCGCCGGCTCTGGTTGAACCTGCTCCGGCAATCGCCTACCAGGTCAGACGCCAGTTTGATACACAAATCCCGGCAAAGATCGTCCCGAATCTTCTGTACGACTCCTATGTGGTCTACCATGACTATCTTCTGATCACCTCCGGCGGAGCCAATATCCGGGAGTGGCCGGATGCCTCTTCGGCCAAAGTCGGGCGAGCCGGCTATTTTGACAAAGTCCGGCTGCTTTCCGAAGTGGAAGGCGTCTTTGTGGAGTCCTACGACACCAACATCTGGTATGAAGTTGAACAGATGATGGGCGACCAGATCGTTCATGGGTTTATTTTGAGTGCACTGGGTGACGTCCGGACCTTCCAGTTCGACAAAATGGTTGAGTCGGTGACGACCTTGCAGGCAGAAGTTGATGCCAACGTGACGGCTTATATCTCCAATTACAAAAACTGGACTGGGACAGCCCCCCTCTACCAGGGCGGTACGGTCGACGCCTTTGGTACCAAACGCTACCAGTCTGCACCTGGCTACAGCGAGGCGAGCCTGGAGTCCGAGTTTCGCTATTTGACCGATGGGACGCTGGTCTCGATCATCGCGGAAACAGACACCTTCTACAAAGTGCATGTTCCATTTTATAATGGTACGTTTTATGTCCCGAAAAAATTCGTCTCACTGAAGAATTCGCTGGAGCAGCTGACGAAAGTCATTGTGGTCGACCGTCACAACCAGAACGAAGGGGTCTTTGAGTGGAGCGATGGCCAATGGCAGCTGGTCTCGTACATCTATGCCACCACAGGAGAGCAAGCCCGGCACAAAGAACCGACGGACCTGGGCTATTTCATGGCGATCCAGAAGGTGGACCAGTTCCTGTACCTCGATGACATCACCCGCCAGATTGCCGGGTACGCTCCTTATGGCATCCGGTTCAATGGGGGCGCCTATATCCATGGTGTGCCAGTCGATCTCAAGATCATCAATGGCACCCGCGTGTTTCCACCGCACCAGGAATATTTGCACACCATTGGCAGCGTTCCCAGAAGCCACAAATGTGTCCGCAATTACACCAGCCATGCTAAATTCCTCCATGCGTGGACTGACATTGGCCAAACAGCCATTATTGTCATCGAATAAAAATCCGTGAAAGCTTGCATCGCGGAAGGGTTGTGGCATACAATCTTGTTTGGAACATATGCCCAAAAAGGAGAAGCTGACATGAAGCCCAAAACCATCCTGGCCCGAATCACCGTCCTCACCCTGCTGCTTAGCGTGATCCTGCTGGCTGGCTGCAGCCAGCCAGGCAAGGCCATGCCCCAGGCAGACCAGATAAGAGTTGCCTGCATGAAAGGTCCGACTGGTATCGGACTGGTCCACCTGATGGATCAAAACGAGCAAGGCCAAGCACAAAACCCCTATGTCTTTTCCATCCATGGTTCGGCGGATGAAATCACCCCCAAATTGATCAATGGCGAACTCGATCTGGCAGCGGTTCCTGCCAATCTGGCGTCGGTCATCTACAATAATACCCAGGGACAGGTGGAGGTTCTGGCGATCAACACGCTTGGGGTCAATTATCTGGTGGAAACCGGAACAACTGTCAAGTCGCTCGATGATTTGCGCGGCAAGACCATCGTTGCCTCCGGCAAAGGCTCCAGCCCTGAGTTTGCCTTGCGCTATCTGCTGCAGGAAAATGGCATCGACCCCGACCAGGATGTCACCTTGGAATGGAAATCCGAAGCCACGGAAGTCGTCGCGTTGCTGGCCCAGACACCCGGTATGGTCGCCATGCTGCCTCAGCCGTATGTTGCCGTAGCCCAGGGCAAAGTGCCTGGCCTCAACGTCGCGATCGACCTCAATGCGGTCTGGAAAGATCTGGACAATGGCAGTTTGATGATCACGGGTGTCCTGGTGGGCCGCAAAGCCTTTGTCGACCAGTATGAAGCCCAAGTCGAAACGTTTCTCGAGGAATACCAGTCTTCCACTCGCCTGGCCAATGAATCGATCCCCAAAACAGCTCAGCTGACTGAAAAATACGGAATTGTTGCGGCGGCGGCGGCCGAAAAAGCCATCCCCCAGTGCAACATCACCTACCTTGCCGGAGCTGACATGAAGACTGCCTTGTCTGGTTATCTCGAAGTCCTCATGGCGCAGAATGCCAAGTCGATCGGTGGCCAGCTGCCGGATGACGCGTTCTATTTCCAACCCTGAGCTACCCGTGACAGCCTATGGCAAGCTGCCCCCCTGGACTAAGCTGCTATCTGTTCTCCTGGCCTTGCTTGTCTGGCAGCTGGCAGCATGGCTGGTCCAGAGCCATTTGCTGCTGGTTTCGCCCTGGACTGCTCTGGTCCGGCTCGTAATCCTTTCTGGCCAAGGTTCATTCTGGCTGGCTGTTTTTCACTCCCTGGGCCGGATTCTTCTGGGTTTTGCCCTGGCCTTGGTGACAGGCATCTGCCTGGCTGTTTTTTCAGCCCGCTGGCCTCTGATGGATGTGCTGCTCTGGCCTTACATGGCGGCGATCAAAGCGACCCCTGTCGCATCGTTCATCATCTTATGCCTGATCTGGCTTGACTCGCGCAGCCTGTCCGTTTTCATTTCATTCCTGATGGTTCTGCCGATCATCTACACCAGTGTCTTACAGGGAATCCGAAGCACGGATGTGCAGCTTCTGGAGATGGCCCAGGTCTTCAGGGTCAATCGCTGGCGACGCCTCTGCTACATCTACTTGCCTCAGCTGCGCCCATTTCTGGTCTCATCCTGTACCGTTGCCACTGGACTGGCCTGGAAAGCAGGTATCGCAGCGGAAGTCATCGGCATCCCGGCCGGAACCATCGGCGAACGGCTCTATCAAGCCAAGATCTACCTGGATACAGGGGATTTGTTTGCCTGGACCATTGTCGTGGTCGGACTCTCGATAGTGGTCGACAAAGCCATTGTCCATGGGTTGGACCGATTATTTGCCTGTATGGAGAGCCGGTGAGTATGGCCATCGAAATCAAACAAGTGAGCAAATCCTATGCCGGACGGCGCGTGCTCGACCGATTCTCAGCTGCTTTGCCTGCCCATGAAACGACCGTTATCATGGGGCCTTCTGGCTGTGGCAAAACAACCCTCCTGAGGCTTCTGATGGGACTCGAACGACCTGACGCGGGCCAGATAGATGGTCTGCCGGACAAGATCAGTGCCGTGTTTCAGGAAGAGCGCCTCTGCAGGCCGTTTTCTGCCCTGGCCAACGTGCGCCTGGTCACAGGCAAATCAGTCAGCCGCCAGATCATAGCGCATCACTTGGCTGAAATAGGCCTTTCAGGCAGCATTTTGCAGCCAGTCCGGACCCTCAGCGGAGGTCAGCAACGCCGAGTCTCGATCGTGCGGGCCATGCTGGCAGACAGTGATCTGATTTTGCTCGACGAACCCTTCAAAGGTCTGGATGCTGATACGAAAAACAGCGTTTTGACGTACGTCAAGTCGAAAGCTGAAGGGAAAACCCTGTTGGTGGTGACCCATGACGCAGCCGAGGCCACCGCCTTGGCACCGGTCGATTCATGGATCCGGATGCCTGCCATCCCTGCAGACTAGAATTCATACCGGAAGGATCGCGGCCCTCGCGTCTGGTGCTGGTAGTGCAGCAAACGCAACAGGATTTCCGCATGATGGCCATCATTGGCTCGTTCAATGGCTGCTTCGAGGATCGACTCTTGGACCAGCTTGTGCTCGAGCAGGGTCTGGCAACCTTCCAAGTCCTGCTGGTCGATTATGACTGGCAAGAGCTGGGCAGCGTGTGTGCGCATGAAATCCAGATAGAGGGATAATCTTTCCCGAGTCAAACGATCGGGGCAGCGCATTTGGACCACCGCCATGGCAAAGCGTTCCTGCAGTCGTTCCAGTTGGCCCCACAGCAGGTCATACAGGGCAAAATCGATGGATATCCGGCCGTTCTGGGGCTGGACACACTGGCAATATTCGGATGCTTCTTCAAAAGTCAGCCGAGTCCAGTCTGGGAAAAGAATGACCTCGCAGGATTCAAGAGGTGAGGAGATGCCTTCAGGTGAGGGTCTGATTTCCAGAAGTCTGAGTCCCACCCAGGCACGTTCACCTGCTGTCTGCAGGTGTGCTGAAATCCTGAGACGTCTGAGACTTTTGCACTCGGCAAAGGCTTTGTCTGCAATGTGTTCAAGACCATCGGGCAAAATCAGGGTTTCCAATTGGCTGCAGCCGGAAAAGACGCCTTCAGGCAGGCTTTTTACCAGAGGTGGGATGACCAGGTGGCGCAGATGCGTGCACCCTGTCAGGGCCCAGGTGCCAATTGTCCGCAAATCAGGCGGCAAAACAAGCCGGGTCAGGTGACGGCAACCCTTGAAGGCGTGGGCGGCAATTTCGCGCACCGTGTCCGGTACGGCGTATTGGATGGCCGGGTGCCCTTCCGGGAAGATCAAGAGCCGCTTGAACGTTTTATCAAACAGGACCCCATTGCGGGACGAGAAGACCGGATTTTCCGGATGCACATCCAAGTGGGCCAGCTGTTCACAGCGGATGAAAACACCCTCGCCCAGATGGACCAGGTGTTCTGGCAAATGGATGTGCCGGAGATTGCGGCAGCTGTCAAAAGCCCAGCGGCCCAGTTTGCTGATCCGGTCAGGCAGCAATACATGCGTCAGCGCATCGCAGCTTTTAAAAGCCATGTCGGCGATGGTGTGAATGGTGGCGGGCAGATCAATGGACTGGAGCTCCATGCACCCGAGAAAAGTCCGTTCTTCGATCCGCTCCAGTCCAGCAGGAAGGTTGAGCTGATGGAGGCTGTAGCATTTGGTAAAGGCCCCCAGGCCGATCTGCTGCACGCCTGCTGGCAGATTCAGGATGGCAAGGCTCTGACAATTGGCAAAAGCCGTCATGCCGATGTGCCGGATGGACTGGGGCAGGGACACCGTCTGCAGATTGACGCAACCTTCCAGCAAATTGTCACTGACTGCAGCGATGCCCTCCGGTATAGCCAGCTCCAGGAGAGAAGCGCAATTTGACAAAGCACCTGGACCCAGCTGGACCAGTGTTGAGGGGAGTTTGATCTGCCGGATGTTCTGGCACTCGGCAAAGGCGGATTCGCCGATCCGTTCCAGACCCTCTGGCAAAAGGATGGATTCGAGCTGGGTACAACCGGCAAAGGCTTGTTTGCCGATTTCCCGGATTGTAGCAGGCAGGATGACTTCACGCAGGTTGCGGCAGAGCCGGAAGGTGCCCGGCTCGATCCGGGTCAGTCCGGATGGAAGTCGGACCGTTTCCAAGGCTTCACAGCGATAGAAAGCTTCGGCTGCGATTTCCCTGACACTGTCCGGTATGGAGATGCTGCGAAAACGCGGGATATCCGTGACGTTGTGCTCCCGCATGCGGAAAAATGCCCGGCCGCCGATGAAAGTCACCCCGTCAGGAATGTCGACCTGGCTATCTGGGCAGATTGTGCCGGAATAGTTCTCAGCCCGGCCTTTTTCCATCCGCAAGATCATGCCAGGTCTCCTGGAACCGGTGCGTTGGATCGCTCTTCCAGCGTGGTTCCAGTTTGAAAACTGGCCAAAGCTGAAAGAATCGCCTGGTGACGGTCGAACAATTTCAAGTCATCGCTGTAGGCAAAATAATCATCACAACCGAACCGGCTGATGAACCGGGCTGAGTCCGGATGGTCAGTCAAGCCAGACATCAGTGTCATGCGTTCCTGGCCATCCCCGAATGCCGCATTGACAAATTCAAACACCTGATGCAGGTGTTCCCGGACCAGGTTGGAATCTGATTCCAGCTGGACGACTGCCTGGTCGAATGTGGTTTTGAGCCGTCCGAAAGGATCCCGGTGGGCGCTGGTACCACCTAGGATCAAGTCGCGCTGGTCATTTTCCAGACTCTTGATCAACAGCTGGATCAAATGCCTGCGCTCTTCGGTCAAAGTCAGGGAGCGTTCGCCAATTTCCTGGTCTTTGCGCAGCAGCTGGATTTGATGGTCGAGCACAGCCTGGACGTCCTGGGCTGGCTGCTCGATGTCGTTTTTGATGGTCTTCAGGATCTTGTAGCGCTGTTCGATCAGGGCATCGGCTACCAGACAGGCCTGCATGCGCTGGCCCAAGGCGTCCAGCAGCAGGCTTAACAGAGACAGCCTTTCGTCGAACGGGGCTGCCTGAGCCTGCCTGAGGACATCCTCACCGGACTGGCCGGCCAGGATGGCTTCGATCCGGTACTGGTCTTTGTACGTGTTGTACAACTCATAATAGAGGGCAAATTCCCGGGCGATCCGGGGGCTCTGCAGGTATTGTCCGGTCAAATGCTGATCGACAGGCAAGTCCAGCTCTTCAGACAGCACAATCATCTTGGACAGATCCTCCCAACCCCGGGCGGTGACAAAAGTCTTGCCATCGACGCTTGATTCGACCGCATAGAAATCCTGCTGGCGCAGGTCGAGGTAGGACAGAATGCTGCCATGAACCTTGTATTTCAAGGCATAGTCTTTCCAGACCGCATAATCCGGTTCGACATCGATCCGTTTCAAACGGTCCATGGTGACAATGTCAAATTCACGCACGGACTTGTTGTATTCAGGCGGATTGCCAGCCGTGACGACCATCCAGCCACGCGGCAGGCGATGCCGGCCAAAGACTTTGAACTGCAAAAACTGCAACATGGCCGGGGCCAGAGTTTCTGAGACACAGTTGACTTCGTCCAGAAACAGAATTCCTTCAGCGATGCCGGTCTCTTCAATGGTGTCATAGACGGCGGCAATGATTTCACTCATGGTGTATTCGGACACGTCATAGTCGACACCGCCAAAGGATTTTCTTAGGATAAACGGTAAGCCAAGGGCACTTTGGCGGGTGTGATGGGTCATGGAATAGGACACCAGGCTGATGCCCAGCTCCTGGGCGATTTGCTCCATGATGGCCGTCTTGCCGATACCTGGCGCGCCTAAAAGGAACACCGGCCGCTGTTTTTCGAGCGGGATCCGGTAATTACCCAGTTCATCTTTCTTGAGGTAGGCTGCTATGGCATTCTGGATTTGCTGTTTGGCGCTCTTGATATCCATGGTTTGACTCCTTGTGTGTGGCAAAGCCATTTACAGCTGATCGAGATCTTCTTCGTGCAGGATCAGTTTGATGGCCCACGGTGGCACGGCCACCTGGTTGCCACCATCGTTGAGAAAGACAAATGCGGTCTCATAAGCAGGTTTTTTTTCAGGGTAAGTCCCCAGACCGTCTGTGAAATAGATCAAGCCTTTGAGATGGGTGAACAGTTTCTGCTCGATCATGTCATCCACCAGCTGGAACACCGGGCGAAAGTCAGTGCCACCAAATCCACACAACTGCTCGCTGGCAACGTAGCGGGCGAAATCATCCGGCTTTTTCAGCTGGACAACGGACTGGACCTGGGCGTCGCATTGGATAAGATAGACCGTGAATGTCTGGAAGAACGCTTCGTTCTGGCTGAGGATGGCTCCGGTTTTGCGGATGAAACTCTGGACCGTTTCACCGCTACAGGATCCAGATGTGTCAATGGCGATGACAAGATCTTTGATCTTGGGAACCTCTTTGTATTCCAGCGGTTCGATCAAAGGCAGGTTGCGATAGAGGGACAGGCCATAGGTATAGAACACGGTGTCGAATTCATCGTCATTGATTCGCATCGATTCGCCCAGAACCATAAAGCGCTGCAGGAAGGCCCGGTAATCCACCCGCGACTGGTTGGCTCGCTCAATTGCTGCAGTCAACGTGCCCGATCGGCCGCCCCAGCTCTGGGACAGCGTTTCCAGATCCACCTGGATCCGGTTGCTGATCGCTTCCCAGCGCTCGCAAGCTTTCTTCTGAGCTTCCTCCTGCTCGGTATCAGGATGTAAAGCTGTCTTGTCATCCTGCTTGATCTTGTTGTTTTCATCAGGCTGTGTGAACCGCATGGGCCACTCGCAGTGGTCATCCCGGAAGACCTGCTCCTGCCAGAGCAGCAGCGTTTCATCAGCCAGATTTTGAACTTGGAAAAACCGATAGAGCCTTTCGGCGGTCAAGGCACGTGCCGCTTGTTTCAATTGGCGGGACAGGGATCTGCGCGCGAGCGTCCCGGGGCATTCTGTCTGCACCAGGTTCAATTCGTCGATGATGGTTTCGACGGCAATGTCGCAGGCCAGATCCCAATAATCTGGACGTGCTTTTTGACTGGCAAAGGGATGGAGAAGCACCAGATGCAAGATCAGGTGCAGGTAGTCACGCGCCACCTGCTCGCGGCTGGCCCGATAGCGATCGAGCAACGGTTGCCAGCCATAGGCCAATGCCTGGCCGTCGGTTGCAAAATGATCCCGGCCGGTATCGAGGAAAACCGGCTGGCCAAGGGCTGGGCCGAGAAAACGCAAGGCAACCATCAGGGTGTCACGGGTCAAACCCATCACGTCCCGGGCGATGCTGGCAGGTTGACGGTCTGGCAAAAATTGGTCAGGCATGGTTTCCCTTCAGGCTGTGCAGAGAGTCCTTTATACCTATTTTCCACACATCCTGGCAAAATGCCAGACCAGACATGTGCTGTCTTCGTATTTGGCGAGCACAAGACTGAGCCGTCATGCTAAGATGAAAGGAGATTTTAACCCACAAAGGGGGCGACTGTTATGAGCTTGATTGGCAATTTTCTCTGGTTTATTTTCGGAGGGGTCCTTTTATCGCTGGCCTGGATGATCGCCGGACTTTTGTGCATGATCACGATCGTCGGCATCCCCATCGGGCTGCAATGTTTCAAGTTCGCGGCGCTGATGCTGGCGCCGTTTGGCCGTGAGATCGACTACAGCCAAGCTGGAACGATTTCGTTTCTGGCCAATATCCTCTGGATTCTCCTTTTAGGCTGGGAGCTGGCTGTTACAGCAGTTGTGATCGGCCTTGTCTACTGCGTGACCATTGTCGGCATTCCTTTCGGTCTCCAGTCTTTCAAGTTTGCCCGCCTGGCCCTGATGCCGTTTGGTGCCCGGATCGTCCGGGTCTGATCTGGTCAGAGCCTGCATCTGTCTGTGTTATACTAAAATCAGAACCCGCTTCGGGTGACCGATCCGCTCCGCTTCTGTGCAAGATCTGACAGGAGGACTGATCGTGGCCCAGCCTTTCGACACATCGCATACAGGTCAAGTCCTGACAGTCCAGGGCAGCGTAGTTGATGTCGCATTTTCCGGCCGTCTGCCACCCATCCATTCCATCCTGCGCACCGGCCATGAGAATGCCGTCGTCCTGGAAGTCCAGACCCAGGTATCAGCGGGCCGGGTGCGGGGCATTGCCTTGACGTCAATCCAGGGATTAGCTCGCGGTATGCCGGTCGTTGACACTGGCCAGACGCTGCAGGCTCCCGTCGGACCTGCAATTCTCTCCCGCATGTTTGATGTCTTTGGCCAGCCGATAGATCATCAGCCTGCACCAGATCCCGTCAGTCATCGCACCATCCATGCAGCCCCTCCGCCGCTGTCAAAAAGGATACCGACCTCCGAGATGTTTGAAACCGGTATCAAGGTCATCGATGTGTTAGCGCCTCTGGAGCGTGGCGGCAAAGCAGGTCTTTTTGGCGGAGCCGGTGTCGGCAAAACCGTCCTTCTGACTGAAATCATCCACAACATGATCCGCCATCATGCCGGTGTCAGCCTTTTTTGCGGCATTGGTGAACGCTGCCGGGAAGGGGAGGAACTCTACCGCAGCATGCAGGAAGCTGGGGTCCTTCCAGACATGGTCCTGGTTTTTGGCCAGATGAATGAACCACCCGGCTGCCGATTCCGCGTGGGCCACACAGCTCTGACCATGGCCGAATATTTCCGGGATGATGAACATAAAGATGTCCTGCTGTTGATCGACAATATTTTCCGCTTCATCCAGGCTGGCGCTGAAGTTTCAGGTCTTTTGGGCCAGATGCCTTCTCGGCTCGGATACCAGCCAACGCTGGCCACTGACCTGGCACAACTTCAGGAGCGCATTGCCAATACGCAGTCAGGTGCCATCACCTCGATCCAGGCTGTTTATGTCCCGGCCGACGATTTCACGGATCCGGCGGCTGTCCATACCTTTTCCCATTTGTCAGCTTCGATTGTCATGTCGCGCAAACGGGCCAGTGAAGGACTGTATCCAGCGATTGACCCCCTGCAGTCCAATTCCAAGCTGGCCACCCCCGGAATCATCGGGGAACGGCACTACCATCTGGCCCAGGCTGTCCGCCAGACATTGGCCCGTTACAACAACCTCAAAGACATCATCTCCATGCTCGGACTCGAGCAACTCTCCCCGGCTGACCAGAAACTGGTCGCCCGGGCTCGCCGGCTGGAACGGTTCCTGACCCAGCCATTTTTTACAACGGAGCATTTTTCAGGCATCAAGGGCCGTTTTGTCAGCCGGGAGGATGCTCTGACCGGCTGCGAGCAAATCCTGAACGACGAATTCATGTCCTTTCCAGAACAGGCCTTCTACATGATCGGCTCGATTGACGATGCGTATGAAAAAATGTCCAGCGGCCAGGTCGGTGGCACGGTTGAGGGTGTGTGACCATGCAGGACTCCGGACAAATCACTTTGATCGTCAACATCCCCGAGCGCATCGTGCTCAAGGATGAGCATGTGGTACGGCTGGTGACGGGAACTAAAGCAGGCTCGCATGGGATCCTGCCGCACCGGCGCGACCTTGTGGCACCACTGGCACCTGGTATCCTGACCTATGAGGACGACCAAGGCATTGAGCATTACGTCGCCCTTGATGAAGGTATACTGCTCAAATCAGGCCTTGCGGTCCAAGTGACAGCCCGGCGGGTAGTTGCTAGCGACGATCTGGCCACCTTGCGCGACCAGTTGGAATCAGCCCTGAAGACAGTCAGCGAACATGAAGCACAAACCCAGCGGATCCTTGAGAAGTTCGAGGATGATTTCATCCGGCTTTACCATGAGGTGCATCGTGACCAGGCATGAAAACAGGGAACATCCATCTGGCGATGAGGATCTGATCCAAAAAATTAGCGCCGATTCGCAAAGGAAAATCCGGCTGAAACAAACCGGCGCGGACAAACCGTGGTTTGGCATGGGTCTGATGGGCCTTGTGGGATGGTCGATAACCGTACCCTGTTTGCTTGGCCTTGTGGCAGGTGTCTGGATCGACCGGCGCTGGCCTTCGCCTGTTTCCTGGACCTTGATGTTATTGGCAGGAGGTATTGGCCTGGGCTGCCTGAATGTCTGGTATTGGCTGGGCCGTCAGGCTGATGAAATCGACTCGGAATCTGGAGCATCAAAGCCTGGAAAACACAAAAGGAAGGGAAGACCATGAACATCCTGGCTATCTTGTCTGGTCTGGCAACAGGCGCCTTGCTGGGTCTCCTGTTTTTCGCCGGATTGTGGCTGACCATCAAGAAAGGGCTTGTGTCGCGGCATCCAGGCGTCTGGTTTTCACTCAGCTTGCTGCTGCGAATCGGCGCAGTCGTGCTGGTCCTGATTTGGACCGCACGCCAGGGTTATGCAAATCTCGTGTCAGCTCTGGCCGGTTTCCTTGTGGTCCGCAGCATCCTCAACAACCGGACCAAGCATCAGATCGTGCAGATAAAGCAGGGAAAGGAGGGTCCATCCAGTGAAGATCAGTCCTGACCAGACAATTTTCTGGTCGAACGGTTATATCAAGATAAATGCCACCCTGGTTGTGACTTGGCTGATGATGGCTGCACTGACAGGTGGTTCGATCCTGGCCACCCGTAAAATCCGGAAGAATGGTCCACGAACCAGAATGCAGAATTTTCTCGAGATGATCGTTCTATTGATCGTCCGGCAAATCGAATCTATTGGATTGGTCAAGGCCAGGCGTTATCTGCCGTTCATAGGTTCCCTGTTTCTTTTCATAGCCAGCTCAGCTTTGCTGACGATTGTACCGGGCTACCAGCCCCCGACCGGATCGCTGTCGACAACCGTGGCCCTGGCCCTGTGTGTCTTGTTTGCCGTGCCAGTCTTCGGGATCTGGGAACAGGGATTTTCTGGCTATCTCAAAACGTACCTGCAGCCAACGCCGCTGATGCTGCCATTCAATTTGATTGGTGAGTTATCCCGCACCCTGGCTCTTGCTGTCCGCCTGTTTGGAAACATGATGAGCGGCGTGATGATTGTTGCGGTGCTCCTGACCCTGGCACCCCTCTTTATTCCAGTGCTGATGACAGCACTGGGACTGGTGACGGGCATGGTCCAGGCCTATATTTTCGCTGTCCTGACTGCCGTTTACATATCATCCGCCACCCAGTCGCATCCTGAAAGGAGGTCCCCATGAACCCATTAACTGCCATTGCCATCACATCGATCATTATTGCTGGACTGACGATCACAATCGGTACGATCGGCCCTGCGCTGGGGGAGGGACGGGCCGTCGCCACGGCGTTGACAGCACTGGCCCAGCAGCCCGATGCATCACCGGTGATCACCCGGACCTTGTTTGTCGGCCTTGCGATGGTTGAATCAACTGCCATCTATTGTCTGGTCGTCACACTGATCCTGATATTCGTCAATCCCTTCTGGAATTACGCCATCGCCAACCTGGCCGGAGGCTGACCATGCTTTTTGACTGGTTCACTCTGCTGGCCCAAATCGTCAATTTCCTGATCCTGGTTTTTCTCTTGAAGCGGTTTCTCTTCAAACCAGTCCTGAAAGCGATTGATGAACGGGAGCGCAAAATTGCCAGCTCGATCAAGGATGCTGCGGTCAAGATGCAGGACGCAAATAAAACTCGAGACCTGTATCAGGAAAAACTGGAAGATCTGGAACGTCAGAAGGCCGAACGGATGCAAGAACTGGCTGAGCAGGTTGAACAAGAGCGAGAAAAAAAGCTGGCCCGGATCAAATCTGAGGTGGAACACGAGTCCGAGCGTCTACGGAATGCCCTGCAAGCAGAGGCAGACGAATTTGCCCAAGGTTTCAGACGCCAGCTGGGACACGCTGTGATGGACGCCTTGGAAAAGACGCTGCAAGATCTTTCCGGACAATCACTGGAGCAGCGGATGATCGAGCGCTTTGCAGGTAAACTGGCTGAAGAGGGGCCCCTGGCGTGGCAAGCGCCAGAATCACAGGGAGCAGTCAAACCCATAGAGACAGTCCGGATTGTTTCGACCTGGGCCCTTCCACTCCAACAGCAAATAACGCTGGAATCTGTGATCCGGTCGCAATGGCCCGGCTTAGAAGCCATCGAGTATGAGACCGATCCGGCTAAGATCTGTGGCTTGTCGCTGCATTGGGGCAGTTTGCAGCTGAATTGGCACTTGGATGATTACCTGGCATCTCTGCATGATTGCCTGGATTCCCTGGTCACGTTGCCAGAAGCCCAGTCCAAAGAGCAGGGGGCGAGTGATGACAAGACATGACCTGGAATCCATGTCTGCCGGGGCGTTCCAATCATTGACCCAGGCGATAGCAAACCACCAGAAAACGCTCGTCCCTGTTTCAGTCGGGAGGATTGAATCCATCGCCGCAGGTGTCGTGCGTGTTTCTGGCCTTGAAACGATTGGGTATGAAGAACTGGTCCAGTTTGCCGATGGCAGTCTGGGCATGGCGTATGATCTGGACGTCCATGACATTGGTGTGATCTTGTTTGGCCATACGGCCAATCTGAATATCGGCGAGCCGGTCCGCCGCCTGGGCCGGGTGCTGGACATCCCGGTCGGCCATGATTTGCTTGGCCGTGTCATAGATCCGCTTGGCAGGCCACTGGATGGGGCAGACCCTGTCAAAACCCGGAGACGATGGCCCGTTGAAAGGCCTGCCCCTGCGATCATGGACCGTTTGCCGGTTACAGTCCCTTTGTATACAGGAATCAAGGCGATTGATGCAATGGTTCCGATCGGACGTGGCCAGCGTGAGTTGATCATCGGTGACCGGAAAACCGGCAAGACCGCTGTTGCCCTGGATACGATCATCAGCCAGCGAGACAGCTCCGTCTTTTGTATTTATTGTGCCATCGGCCAGCGTTCCGCAGCAGTGGCCAAAGTGATCGATGTCCTGCGTAAAAATGATGCTCTCAGCCACTGTGTGGTCGTGGTCGCTGAAAGCAATGAAGCCGCTGGACTCTCCTACATCGCACCGTATGCAGCAACCAGCATTGCAGAATTCTTCATGTCTGAAGGATATGACACACTGATTGTCTATGATGACCTCACTCAGCACGCCCGAGCTTACCGGGAGCTCTCCCTTCTTTTGCATAGGCCTCCGGGCAGGGAAGCATTCCCTGGTGACATTTTCTACATCCATTCGCGTCTGCTGGAACGATCGACACGGCTCAAACCCGAGCTGGGCGGTGGTTCTCTGACAGCCCTGCCAATTGTTGAGACGGAATCGCAGAACATATCGGCTTATATTCCGACCAATCTGATTTCGATCACAGATGGACAGATCTATTTGTCGCCCGCTTTGTTCGAATTGGGGGTCTTGCCGGCCATCGATGTGGGCTTGTCTGTTTCCCGGGTAGGCGGCAAAGCCCAACAGGAAATCTATCGGACGATCGTCAAGGACTTGAAGCTTGCTTACGTCCAGTTTGCAGAACTGGAGTCGTTTGCCCGTTTTGGTGCTCATCTGGATGACACCTCCCGGAAAATGCTGGCCCACGGTCACAAGATCCGGGCTTGCCTCAAACAGGTCGATCAAAAACCAGTTTCATTTGAGGCACAGATCCTGATCTTGATTGCGCTGGCTGAAGGTTTGCTGGAAGCGGTACCGTTGGAGCATCTGGCCCAAGTCCTGGATAAACTGGTCCTGACGGCAGCAGAGAACCAGAACTCCATTGCAGCCATGATAGTCGAAAGCCATCCAGACCAGGAGTCCAGACATCTGTCACTGATTCAACTGGCCGAAAAGACGGTGGCTCCCTTTATCAGGGAAAAGGAAAGTTCATAAATATGAGCGAGTCTGCTTCTGATTTGCAGCGGAAAATCGGCCATGTCCATGAATTGCATGAACTTGTCCGCGCGATGAAAGCGCTGGCTTTGTCTTCAATCAGCTTGTTCGAACAGGCCATTATCTCTCTGGAGTCCTATGCCCAAGTCGTTGAAACTTCTCTGGGAGCTTGTTTCAGGGATATCGGCCCCATCAGCCCTGTCTTGGAACAACGGATCAAATCACGACATCAGGGCA
The DNA here is from genome assembly GCA_028684955.1 of Eubacteriales bacterium. Classification (GTDB taxonomy): domain Bacteria; phylum Bacillota; class Clostridia; order Saccharofermentanales; family UBA5734; genus UBA5734. The sequence goes on along the minus strand of JAQUEY010000018.1, from coordinate 1,074 downwards.
CTGCAGTCATTGTCTTTGGATCGGACCATGGCCTGGTTGGCTCGTTCAATCATGACATTGCCCAGTTCGCCCGTGAAGAAATCAAAAGCATGGCAAAGCCCCTCCAAGTGATTGCAGTCGGTGAACGGGCATCCAGTCAGCTGATCGAATGTGGTATTTCGCCGGGACAGACATTGAAAACACCGCATTCTGTGCCCCTGATCACTCCCCTGGTCAGTCAAGTGCTGGCAGAGCTTGATGCTTCCGGCATGACCACCTGCTATTTGCTGTACCATGAACCAGGATTTGCCACGGATTACCAGCCGGTCATCGATCAAGTTCTGCCTTTTGATGACCGTTTGAGCGGGCGTTGGACCAGCATCCCCTGGCCAGGCCAAGCCCTGCCGGAGGTTTTGGAAGGCGGAGCCGTGGCCGTCCGGTCGCTGATCAGGGAATTTCTTTTCATCACAATCTATCGTGCGTGTGCTTTGTCGATCACCAGTGAAAATTCCAGCCGGCTCAGTGCCATGCAGCGGGCAGACCAGAATATTGAGGCGCTGCTGGATGAACTGAAATCCGACTACAACCAGCAGCGCCAGCGCCTGATCGATGATGACCTGTTCGATGTCTTGTCTGGTTATGAAGCTTTGCGCAAACCCTGGAAAAATCAAAATTGACGAATGACAGGCACAATGGGTTAATAGAAGTGAGCTTGCCTGATCAAGACTCGGGAGGGACAGAAATGTTTTACAAAGAATACGGCAATACGGGCCTGAAGGTATCTGCCATCGGCATGGGCTGCATGCGCTACGATGAAGACGATGTGCGAGCTGGCCGCCTCGAACACTGTGCTGAAGTGCCCCTTTATGCCCATAGCAAAGGAATCAATTATTTCGATACAGCGCCCTTCTATTGCGAAGATAAAAGTGAAGAAATCACTGGACTGGCTTTGGGGCAGCTGCCGCGCAACAGCTTTCTGGTCTCGTCGAAAGCCAACATTGGCACCACCGGCAAACTGGTCACAGCAGAAGCATTCCGCAGGCGTCTGGAGAAAACCTTGACCCGCCTGCAGGTTGAGTATCTGGATTTCTACCA
>JAQUEY010000117.1 GCA_028684955.1 Eubacteriales bacterium | reverse complement strand
TTGGCTTCCGGATGGTACTTGACGTACTCACGGATGCGCTTGCGCTCAACTTCCTTGAGGCGCTTGACCAGAGCCAGGTCGATGCCGCGCTCGTCATAGATGTAGCCATCGCTGTCGGACAGGGTGACAACCTTGGCGCCGAGCTCGGTAGCCTTCTGGGTCGCGTAGATGGCGACGTTGCCGGAACCGGAGATCGAGACGATCTTGTCCTGGAAGCTCAGGCCATTGGCTTTGAGCATTTCTTCGGTGAAGTAGCACAGGCCGTAGCCGGTGGCTTCGGTACGGGCGAGGGAGCCACCATAGGTCAGGCCTTTGCCAGTCAGGACGCCGGTGTATTGATTGACAATGCGCTTGTATTGGCCGTACATGTAGCCGATTTCACGGCCACCGGTGCCGATGTCGCCAGCCGGGACGTCGCAGTCCGGACCGATGTGGCGATACAGTTCGGTCATGAAGCTCTGGCAGAAACGCATGACTTCGCCTTCGCTCTTGCCTTTGGGATCAAAGTCGGAACCGCCCTTGGCACCGCCCATGGGCAGGGTGGTCAGGCTGTTCTTGAGGACCTGCTCGAAACCGAGGAACTTGATGATGCCGAGGTAAACGGAAGGGTGCAGGCGCAGGCCGCCCTTGTAGGGGCCGATAGCGGAGCTGTACTGGATGCGGAAACCGCGGTTGACTTGGGTCTTGCCTTTGTCATCCACCCACGGTACGCGGAAGATGATCTGGCGCTCAGGCTCGACCATGCGGTCGAGGATGCCGGCCTCAACGAGGTCGGGACGGCGGTTGATGACCGCTTCAAGGGATTCGAAAACCTCGGTCACAGCCTGGATGAATTCCGGCTCAGCCTGGTTTCTTTTTTTGACCGTCTCTAAAAGATCGATCATGTACTGATTTTTTAACGCCATTGTTAAAAACCTCCAGCAAGAATAATATTACCTGTCTCGGCCCCTTAGTATCCTGAGGTTCCGTTAGGTGCAAAGTATGGAGAATCAGTTCGGCCCTAAGGCCCTTTATTCAGTTGTTGTCGCAAGAAAACAAAAACCAGCTTGCAAATGCAAGTTGGCAACTACTTTCTTGCAAATCCTTAATCATCGTATCACTCACATCTGGAATTGACAATAAAAAGTTATCAGGCAGGGTCAAGAATTGATAAAAAAAACAGTGGAAAACCAGCAGCTTTGCCACTCCCAGGGGTGAAAGACCCCGGGTAGCCAGCAGATAAACAAAACCCCGGGTCACCACTCCCGGGGTTAAAGACCCCGGGAAGCCAACACATAAACAAAACCCCGGGTCACCACTCCCGGGGTGAAAGACCCCGGGTAGCCAGCAGATAAACAAAACCCCGGGTCACCACTCCCGGGGTCTTTGTTCGAAGGAGGAGAAAAGGAGGAGATCATGAAGAGGGTTCGTTCGCTCTCGTTCAGCAGTGTGTATTTACTGCTATGGTCTAAGCATAGCAATGAAATATGAACAAAAAATGTGGCGTTTGTGATCAATTTCCGAGATTTCTGCGAACAATACCGGACATATTTATTGCCGGACCTGCAGGCGCTGCGGACCAAGCATGTTCTGGGTCAAAATAATCGGCGATTAACTCGTTATTTCTTTTTCTGGTCGTGTCCTTCGAAAAATGACAGGACCAGGGCTGCGACACACAGGACGATGGCCAGGTAAAGCAGGGACCGGCTCTGGGATGTATACGGGCAGGCTCCCGCTGGCAACTCACGGGCCAGGCGGTAGGTGCCGATCAAAGTAACAGCGCCAATGAAAGCACCCAGAGCAAGCAGAGAGTTGCTGATCCATTTGATGATGGTGTGGCGATCGTGTTTCATAGGCCGATTTTAGCCCGCCTTCCAGGTTTAGTCAAAAATAGTTTGCCACTGTTCATTCTGGGCTGCTGCGGCACAGAGCCGGATCTGGGCTTCGGTATTTTTTCCCAGAGACAAGTCCGGCAACTGGTCGAGGCCGAAGTAATCACTGGCTTCGGTTTCGGCATTGGGCTGAAAGGATCCGCCCTGGACCGTGCACAGAACGAACGCCTTGATGATGCCATGGGCATAGGGCGGCGTGTTGTGGCGGTTGCGATCGAGCAAGGCCACCAGACGATCGGCCGTGACCTCCAGCCCGGCCTCTTCCCAGACTTCCTTAATCGTGTTTTCGGCGATCGACTGGTCGACATCCACCCAGCCACCGGGCATCGACCAGGTTTTGCCGATGCGTTCCTTGACCAGCAGGATCTTGCCGTCCTTGAAAATGGCTGCACGCGTATCCAGCTTGGGCGTCTGGAACCCCGTTTCGCTGCAGAACACATCGTTTACCTGGGAAAGATCCAGCCCTGTCTTTTCGCTCATGATTTCAGCAGAGATCTCCCGGATGCGTTCAAACCGCTCCCGGTCATAGACATTGGTGGTGTAGGCCAGCCCGATCTGGGCCAGAGATTGCAGTTCAATGGCCCATTGGACCAGCTTGTCATGCTCGAACATGGCGGGCAACTCCTATCTGAGACGGTATCGGGCTGATTTTACCACAAAGAAGGAACAGACGCGTGGCAAGGTCTGGCGCCAAAGATTGGTACCTGGGATGGCACCTGCTCAGCCTTGCCAGGTACAAAGCATCCTGCTAAAATCAAAACAAACAAATGTTTGTTTTGAGGGGGGCGATCGAAAGTGGCTGACCGGGTCATTTTGCATTCCGATCTCAATAATTTCTACGCCTCGGTGGAGTGCCTCTACAACCCGGCCCTGCGCCGGATTCCTCTGGTTGTGGGCGGCGACCCCCAGCTGCGCCACGGTATCGTCCTGGCCAAGAATGACCCGGCCAAAGCCTGCGGGATCGTGACCGGTGAGGCCTTGTGGCAGGCGAAGCAGAAATGCCCGGACTTGCTGGTGGTCAAGCCGAATTTCCAGCTTTACCTCCATTTTGCCCATCAGGTGAGGGCCATTTATGGGGACTATACCGACCAGATCGAGCCGTTTGGTCTCGATGAGGCTTGGCTGGATGTCAGCGGCACCTGCCACCATGGCCTGACGGGGGAACGAATCGCCAGCGAGATCCGCCGTCGCATCCGGGAGGAGCTCGGCCTGACCGCCTCCGTCGGAGTCAGTTTCAACAAAGTCTTCGCCAAGCTGGGTAGCGATCTCAAAAAACCAGACGCCACGACGGTGATCAGCCGGGCTAATTTCCGCGAGCGGGTCTGGCCCCTGCCTGCATCGGATCTGCTCTACGTCGGTCCCGCGACGAAACGCAAGCTCAGTCGCCTCGGTGTGCGGACGATCGGCCAGCTGGCCCAGCTCGAACCCTCCTTCCTGCACGCGTACCTGGGCAAATGGGGCGACGTCCTCTCCAGCTTTGCCAATGGCCAGGACAGCTCACCGGTCACCGTGTCGGGTTACCAGTCCGTGGTCAAAAGCATTGGCAACAGCACCACGACGCCCCGCGACCTGGAGACGAATGAGGACGTCTCCCTGATCTTTTTTGTCCTCAGCGAGAGTGTGGCCAGCCGGCTGCGCCAGCACCAGTTCAAATGCCAGACCGTCCAGATCTATGTCCGGGACGTCGAGCTGGACAGTTTCGAGCGCCAGGCGCACCTCGACCGTCCGAGCAATCTGTCCTCAGACATCGCCCGCCTGGCCATGGCCCTGTTTACAGAGGCCTGGGACTGGCGGCGCCCTCTGCGCAGCATCGGGGTGCGCGGCTGTGACCTGGTCGATGCCGCCACGGGCATCCAGCTGAGCTTGTTTGAAAACGAGCCGTTGCAGCTGCGCCTGCAGCTGCTGGAGGAGGCCCTCGATGAGATCCGGCTGCGCTTTGGCACCGGCAGTGTCCGGCGCGCCGTGACCCTCTGTGACGCCTCGCTGGGCCGGATTAACCCCAAGGATGACCATGTGATCCATCCGGTTGGCTTTTTTAAGGACGGCCCAGTTGCAGAGGTTCGGCCCCCAGCCACGTGAGCGACTTTGATGCAGCCGAATCGCAATACCCCTCGAGCGGGTCATTTCCATAAACCGTTTACACCTCAGGCACAACCGCTTATAGTTTAATTGAGAGCGCAAACGAATGACAGCTGTTCCCCAACGAGCCGCGCGAGCATTAGAGGAGGTAGTCCCGATGAAAATTGCCATGGCCTGCGACCACGCTGGATTCGATCTCAAAGAAGACGTGAAAAAGCTGCTCAGTGAGCAGGGGCACGAGGTCATCGACTTCGGCACCATGAGCACCGCGGCCTGTGACCTGCCCGACACCGTCTACCCGGCTGCCCTGGCGGTTGCTCGTGGGCAAGCGGAACGAGGGATTTTCATCGACGGGGTCGGTTATGGCAGTGCAATGATCGCCAACCGGATCCTCGGCCTATCTGCCGCGGTCTGCCAGGATCCTTTCTGTGCCATGTTGGCCCGGGCTCATTCCAACACCAATGTCCTCTGCCTGGGGGCCAAGATCATTGGTTCGGCGATTGCGATCGAAACCATCCGGGTCTGGATGAGCACCGATTTCCTGACTGATGAGAAGTACCAGCGCCGGGTCGGCAAGGTCGACGACATTGCCCATCGCCATTTGAAACCACTGGAAGATACACAAGGAGCTACTTATGCCACAGGAAAATGATACAAACGCCAACCAGAATCACTACGCGATCCTCGACATCGACCCTTGGCTGAAGCCTTTCCAGGGCGATATAGAACTCAGGATGAACCGGTACAAAGGTATCCGCCAGCATCTGATCGGAGCCAATGGTTCATTCAGGGAATTTGCCAGCGGCCACCAGTTTTATGGCTTCCATCGCACCGAAAATGGCTGGATCTACCGCGAATGGGCTCCAGCAGCCGAGGCCCTCTATCTGACCGGTGATTTCAACGGCTGGGACCGGACCTCTCATCCACTGGAACGGCGCGACGGCTACTGGGCGATCGAATTGCCTGGCGCCGACGCTCTGCAGCACCTTTCCCGGGTCAAAGTCCGGGTCAGAAGCTTCGGCATTGAACGCGACCGCATTCCGCTCTACATCCGCAAAGTTGTCCAGGACCCCAATACCAACGACTTCTCTGGCCAGATCTGGGCACCTCCGACTGAATTTGCCTGGAATGACCAGGATTTCCGAGTCGATCATTCCAAAGCTCCCCTGATCTATGAGACCCATGTCGGTATGGCCCAGGAGAAATACGGCATCGGCACCTATGTCGAATTTGCGGATAACATCCTGCCCCGGATCAAGGCACTCGGCTACAACACGGTCCAGATCATGGCCGTCATGGAGCACCCTTACTACGCATCCTTTGGCTACCATGTCTCCAATTATTTTGCCTCCTCATCGTGGTTTGGCACCCCGGACGATTTGAAGTACCTGATCAACAAGGCCCACAGCCTCGGCCTTGCGGTCCTGATGGACATCGTGCAGTCCCACGCAGTTAAAAACCTGGCTGAGGGGATCAACGAATTCGATGGCACAGATTACCAGTTCTTCCACTCGGGTGAGCGGGGCAACCACAGCGCCTGGGATTCCAAATGCTTTGACTACAGCCGCCATGAGGTGATCCATTTCCTGCTCTCTTCGATCAAATACTGGCTTGAGGAATTCCACTTTGACGGTTTCCGGTTCGATGGCGTCACGTCGATGATCTACCAGGACCATGGCCTGGGCACGGCGTTTGACAATTATGGCAAATATTTCAGCCTCAATACGGACGTGGATGCCCTGACCTACCTGCAGTTTGCCAATGACCTGATCCGGGAGATCCGGCCAGATGCACTCACCATCTCGGAGGACATGAGCGGCATGCCAGGCATGTGCCTGCCGATTGCGGCCGGTGGTATTGGCTTTGACTACCGCCTGGCCATGGGTATGCCTGATTACTGGATCCGGACACTCAAGCAAAGCGACGAAGACTGGAATATGAATGAGCTCTGGCATGAGCTGTCGACGAGCCGGCCCCAGGAGAAGCGAATCGGCTATGCCGAATCCCACGACCAGGCCCTGGTTGGCGACAAGACCCTGATCTTCCGCATGGCGGACAAGGACATGTACTGGCACATGAACAAGGGCAGCCAGAACCTTGTGATCGAACGGGCGATTGCTCTGCACAAGATGATCCGCTGGATCACGATTTCCCTCGGATCCGAGGGGTACCTCACCTTCATGGGCAACGAATTCGGCCACCCTGAGTGGATCGACTTTCCGCGCTGGGGCAATGGCTGGAGCTACCATCACTGTCGCCGTCAGTGGAGTCTGGTTGACAATCCAGAATTGCGTTACAAAGACCTCGGTGATTTCGACCAGGCGATGGTCCAGTTCATGGACCAGAACAACCTGATGGGTCCTGGCCGGGCGCCACACCCACTCTGGATCGACCAGGATCGCAAGGTGATCGCCTATCGCAATGGGGATCACATCTTTATCTTCAATTTCCATCCGACCGAGTCGTATCCGACCTTCGAATTACCGGTCCACGAAAATGCCAGCTTCCAGGTGGTCATGGATACCGATGAATGGCGCTTTGGCGGCCAAGGCCGGATCTACCATGACCCCGTTTACCGGACGCATCCACTACCGATGAACCGGGACTATCTGGGTCTTCTGATCTATCTGCCCTGCCGGACTGCTCTGGTCATGAAAAAAGTCGATTGAGGCCAATCGACTTTCCTTCTCCAGGATAAATGGATCCAAATTCTGGGTTCACGACCAGGTTTGCCAGATTTCTGGATGAAATCCGACAGTTGCCTGCCGGCCGTTGCGGACAATGGGTGTTCGCAACAGCCGGGCATGGGTCAAGAGCATTTCTTCTGCCATGGGCGATACACCGTGGTAGGCCATGTTCAAGGTCTTGTATTCCGGTGCAGCTGTGTCGATCAGCGCTTCGAGTCCGACCGCTTTGGCAAGCGTTTGCAGTTCACCCCGGCTGAGATTTTTCTTGTGGAGATCCACCAATTGGTAAGCGATCTTGCGCTCTTTGAAATATCGCTCGGCTTTTTGCGTGTCAAAATTTTTCTTGCCTGCATAGATCTGGATATTCATGAATCAAAAACCTGCCTCAGTCTGGGGTCATCAGGGCGCTGGTGTCGTTTCGGCCGGCTGTGTTGCCTCTGGGGCACCTGTTTCACCCGGGACAACGGGCGTTTCGGGGTTGGCAGGATCGATCACTGGTGCGCCGCCTGTATGGATCGGGCAGGGCTGCGTTGGATTCAAGGCCATGCCTGGGACAAAATATTCCGTATAAGGTGCCGGACAGGCTGCCGTGGCCAA
>JAQUEY010000116.1 GCA_028684955.1 Eubacteriales bacterium | reverse complement strand
TCCGGATAAGTGGAATTGACAAAAACGATCTTGATCCCTTTTTCGCGCAGTTCGTCGAAGAGTGGCTGGTTGATGTTGACAAGTGCACTGCGGGTCGGCTCGATGATCAGGCCGCAGACATCATGGGCGATGATGTTTTTGAGCAGCTGGGTCTCCTTCTCCTTGTTGTTATTGGTATTGGACAGGAGCATGGAATAACCCTCGGCTGACAGGACTTCCTCGATGCCAAAGATGATGTCAGGGAAAATGTAATCCGAGATGTAGGTGGTCATGACAGCGACGATCCGCTTCTCATTGCGGTTTTTTGGCACATACTTGCTAAAAGTGCCGCGTCCTTGTTCCTTGTAGATCAGCCCGAGGCTGGTCAGCTCGGCAAAGGCCTGGCGGATCGTGTTGCGGCTGACATTGAATTGCTCCATCAGGCTGTGTTCCGATGGCAACTTCTCGCCAAAGCCCACCACACCCTGCGTCAGCAAATTCACCACATGCTGCTTGACCATCTCATATTTCGGTTCATCGGAATGACTGTTCATCGCCTGCTGTCACCCGGCCTCGCCAGGCAATCCCTTCCAGCTTGATGAGACAAGTATAACAAAAAGGTACCTCGTTCGTTATACGGATTGGGGAAGTGGTCCTGATATTGGATTTCGATTTCGGTTTGTAAAATCCAGACCACATCCCTCTTCCGGCACAAGGCCGGGCAGGGCCTGATATCAGCGCTGCCCGGCTTGTGGGGTTTTCAGTCACTCTGTTGTTTGGTCAGGACGTCGAAGGCGACGGCGCCGAGGAGGACGAGGCCTTTGATGGCTTGCTGCCAGTCGATGCCGATGCCGAGGATGGACATGCCGTTGTTGATGACGCCCATGACGAGGGCGCCGATGATCGCACCCATGACGGTGCCGACGCCTCCGGAAGCAGAGGCGCCACCGATGAAGCAGGCGGCGATGGCGTCGAGTTCAAAGCCGTTGCCAGCTTTCGGTGTGGCTGCGTTGAGGCGGGCGGAAAAGACAATGCCAGCGATCGCAGCCATGAAACCCATGTTGACGAAAACCAGGAACATCATCCAGCGAGTCTTGATGCCGGACAGTCGGGCAGCCTTTTCATTGCCGCCGATGGCATAGACACGGCGACCGAGTACGGTGCGTTCCGCAACGAAATTGTAGATCACGAACAGCAGTCCGATCAGGATCAGGACATTGGGTACACCTTTGTAGGCGGACAGCGAATAGCCGACAAAGCCGATCAGCAGGGCAGCGATCACGATCTTGGCGATGTCGAACGCCCAGCCCGTCTGCTTGATGTCGTATTTCTTGAGCTGGGCCCGTTTCTGGATGATGCCGAAGGCAACGAGGAGAATCAGGACCGCGGTGACAACCAGGGTCAGGATATTGAGGCCGGAACCGCCAAAGAAATCAGGGATGTAGCCGTTGGAGATGTTTTCGTAGAGTTTTGGGAAAGGCGCCATGGTGCGGCCGTTGAGGATGACCATGGTCAGGCCGCGGAACAAAAGCATGCCGGCCAGGGTGACAATAAACGGCGGGATGCGGACATAGGCGATGAACACGCCATGGAACATCCCGATCAGGACGCCGGCGACCAGGACAGTCAGTATGGTCGGAATCGCACTGATTTTCAGCTGGACGGTCATGTAGCCGGCGATGGCGCCGATGATCGCCACGACGGAGCCAACTGACAGGTCGACATAGCCGGTAATGATGACGAACATCATGCCCATTGACAGGACCAGGACGTAGGAGTTCTGCAAGATCAGGTTGGTGACATTCTGCGGCTGCAGGAGAATCCCTTTGGTCGTGATCTGGAAAAAGACGATGATGACAAACAGGGCCACAAACATGGCGTACTGTTTCAGGTTCTGCTTGATCAGCTTCTGGACTTGTTCCATTAGCTTGCCCTCCCGCGACTGTTCAAAATTGCTTTCATGATGATTTCCTGTGAGGCTTCCTCACGATTCAACTCAGCGCACATGCGGCCTTCGTCCATGACATAGATCCGGTCGCACATGCCGAGGATTTCCGGCATCTCCGAAGAGATGAAGATGACGGCTTTGCCGGCGGCTGCCAATTCATTGATGATACCATAGATCTCGTACTTGGCTCCGACATCGATGCCCCGGGTTGGCTCGTCAAGGATCAGGACATCGGGCTGGGAAAAGATCCATTTGGACAGGACGACTTTTTGCTGGTTGCCGCCGGACAAATTGACCGTTTTCTGGAAAATGCCTGGTGTCTTGATCGAAAAACGCTTGCAGTACTCGTGGGCAACACTGATTTCCTTGTTATCATCGAGCACGCCGCCTTTGGAGACATCGTCGAGATTGGCCAGGGTGACGTTGAACTTGATGTCATTGGCCAGGACCAGGCCATAGTTTTTGCGGTCTTCCGAGACGTAGGCGATGCCATGCTTGATCGCTTTGTCAACACTGGATGTATCGATCGCCTGTCCATTCTTGAAGACTTTGCCCGTGATGCGTTTGCCGTAGGAATGCCCGAAAACACCCATGGCCAGTTCGGTGCGGCCGGCGCCCATCAGTCCGGCAATGCCGACGATTTCACCGGCACGGACTTTGAGATGGACCTTGTCACTGATCTTGCGCTCTTCATTCAAGGGGTGATAGGCCGTCCAGTCCGAGACCTCGAAAATGACTTCGCCGATTTTCGGCGTCCGGGCCGGAAAACGGTGGGTCATGTCGCGACCGACCATACCGCGGATGATCCGGTCTTCGCTGATGTCATCTTTCTGGACATCGAGCGTCTCGATGACGGCCCCATCTCGGATGATCGTGATCACATTGGCAACTTTGACGACTTCGTTCAATTTATGCGAGATCAAAACCGATGAAATCCCCTGCTTTCTGAGTTCGAGCAGCAGTTTCAGCAAGTTGTCGCTGTCTGTTTCATTGAGGGCGGCAGTCGGTTCGTCGAGGATCAGGACTTTGACGTCCTTGGACAGGGCCTTGGCAATTTCTACCAGTTGCTGCTTGCCGACGCCGATGTCCTTGATCAGGGTGTTGGGATTTTCCTCAAGGCCCACGGTCTTGAGAAGCTGGCGTGTCTTGGCGATCGTCGTGTTCCAGTTGATGATGCCACCGCGGGCGGTTTCATTGCCGAGGAAGATGTTCTCGGCTATGGACAAATACGGGACCAGGGCCAGTTCCTGGTGTATGATGACGATCCCTTTTTCTTCACTCTGCTTGATGTCACGGAACTGGCACTCCACATTTTCGTAGAGGATCTGGCCTTCATAGGTGCCATGGGGATATACCCCGGAGAGCACTTTCATCAGGGTCGATTTGCCCGCGCCGTTTTCACCGACCAGAGCATGGATTTCATCGTTTTTGATTTCAAACGAGACATCGCTCAGCGCCTTGACGCCGGGAAAGGTCTTGGTGATGTTCTTCATTTCGAGGACTGTCTTGGACATCGAGTGACCACTCCTTTTCATACCGACAGGTGGCGGCGGGTCATCCCGCCGCCACTTCACACGAGGAGTCGGTAGCTTGTCTTACTTGAGATCGGCTTCGGTGTAGTATCCCGAATCAATCAAGGCTGCCTGGTAGTTGGTGATGTCAACAGCAACCGGTTCGAGCAGGTAGGAAGGGACAACCTTCACACCATTGTCGTAGGTCTTGGTATCGTTGACTTCCGGCTCAGTCCCTTTGAGGACGGCGTCGACCATGGAAGCAGCCTTCTTGGCCAGTTCACGGGTGTCTTTGAAAATGGTGGAGTACTGCTCATTAGCGATGATCGATTTGACCGAAGGGGCTTCGGCGTCCTGGCCGGACACCAGCGGGCGCTTGCCGGATCCAAAGTAGCCGGCGCTCTTCAACGCAGAGATGATGCCGATCGAGATGCCGTCATAAGGGGACAGGACGGCGTCAACGGTGACGTCTTTGGAGTAGTTGGAGGTCAGGATGTTGTCCATGCGGGCCTGGGCGGTTGCGCCGTCCCAGCGCAGGGTGGCAACTTGGTCGAATTCGGTCTGGCCGCTCTTGACGACGAGGACACCGGAATCGATGTAGGGCTGCAGGACGGACATGGCGCCATCAAAGAAGAAATAGGCATTGTTGTCGTCCGGGGAGCCGGCGAACAGTTCGATGTTGAAGGGACCTTTTTCACCAGCGTCGAGCTTGAGGCCCTTGACGAGGGTGGTGGCCTGCTGGACACCGACTTTGAAGTTGTCAAAGGTGGCATAGTAGCTGACAAATTCGCTGCCACGGATCAGGCGGTCATAGGCAACAACCGGGATTCCGGCTTCATTGGCCTTGGTCAGGACCTGGCCGAGTGCTTCACCATCAATGGCGGCGATGACGAGGGCATCGGCACCGGTGGTGATCATGTTTTCGAGCTGGGAAACCTGGTTCTCGACCACATCCTCAGCATATTGCAGGTCGGTTTCATAACCGAGTTCCTGGAAGACTTTGACCATGTTGTCACCGTCAGCAATCCAGCGGGCGGATGATTTGGTCGGCATGGCGATACCGACTTTGAGGGTTTCACCCGATGCAGCGGCAGCGGTGGTTTCGGCAGCAGCGGCAGCAGCAGTGGTGGCGGCGGGGGCAGCGGTCGTGGTGGCAGCACCGCAGCCGGCAGCGATCACAGCGATACCGAGTGTGAGGACCAGGAACAGGGCGAGCAGCTTGTTGGACCTTTTCATGTTTTCCTCCTTGAAATTTCCAAATCTGGATTGGAACCGATTGGCACTTTTCGATCGCATACTTTTGTTTTCGACTTTCGTTTGCTTTCGTTTAGTGTAATTTGACTATACAACATGTCCCTACAACTAGCAATATCATAAATATAGACAAATATTATTCGTCGTTTTTAGTGCATTTACACAAAACTTTAACGCGAGTTATTTTCATTTGTATTCGCTTGTTTGTGATTGCTTACCAAACACAAGTCGATATAATGGAACTAAAAGTCCCCTGTAGAACGCTACAGACTGGAGCACACATGTTTGCCGCCGAACGCCTGAGAATCATCCGGAGCTATGTCCTGGAAAAGAAAAAAGCCAGTGTGGCGGAAATCAGCCGGATGCTAAGCGTTTCCGAGGTCACAATCCGGCGCGATCTCGAGGCACTGGATGAAGAAGGCTTTTTGATCCGCACCCATGGCGGCGCCATCCTCAGTGGCGAAGACAATCTCGATGCCATGCCTTCCGTTGGCGAGTCCGATGCCGAGCGAGAGCAACGCAGCGAGATCAGCGAGATCGCGATCTACCTGATCAACGACGGCGACACCTTGCTGTTGTCCCCGGGCAAGACCAACCTGGCCATCGCCCGCCGCCTGCAACGCAAGAAAAACCTGGTCATCTTGACCAATGATCTGGCAATCGCCAGCGAACTGTCTTCCCACCCTTCCGCGCGTGTCATTGTTCCGGGTGGAGACCTCGATCCGCTGACCCAATCCTTGAACGGGCCCCTGACCATCCATGGCCTGCGCCAATACTATGTTGCCAAAGCCTTCATCGAGGTCGATGGCATCCACCAGCAGCGCGGCTTCACGATCAAGTACCCGATCCAGCTGGAAGTCTTCCAGGAAATGCTGCAGATGTCGCAAGAAAGAATCTTTGTTGGCATCCCCTCCGCTTTTAACCAGATCTCGTTCTCCCAGGTCGGTCCGCTTGCCAGCGCCACCTCTGTCGTGACCCATCCGGCGGTGCCAGACGAATACAAACGCCAGCTTTTCGAGAGCAACATCACCCTGTATGCTTCTTTCACCGCCTACAATCAGACGGGACGGGCAGGTGATACCAGACGATGAATGCCAAGGATCCCGTGCAGACCGTGGACACTCGCCTGGAGCTCAGGCACATCTGTGTCGAAGTATCGGAAACCTTCCATCTCGATGATATCCACTTGACGCTGATCCCAGGCCACGTCCACATCCTGATGGGTGAAAACGGTTCCGGCAAGTCTTCCCTGATCAACACCATCGCCGGCAATCTCAAACCCTGTGGCGGCCAGATCGTATTCGAAGGCCATACCGTCCAGTTCAATTCCCCGGCTGATGCCAAAGAGCTCGGCATCGCCACGGCTTACCAGAGCGCCAACCTCTTTCACAATCTGACCGTTGCTGAAAATATCTTTGTCGACCGTTTGCCCAGGACACCCGGCGGCCTCAGGGCGATTGACTGGGCCAGGCTCTATGCTGATGCCGACCGGCTTTTGGCCCGTCTCGGGTTTACGCTGCCTGCGCACAAACGCGTCGGCCAGCTCAACGTCGCCGAATGCCACCTGGTCGAGATCGCCAAAGCCTACGTGACTGGTGCCAAGGTGATCATTTTTGACGAACCGACAGCTGCCCTGACCGAGCGCGAAGTCACCATCTTGTTTGGCATGATCCGCGAATTCCAGCAAAGCGGAGCTGCAGTTTTATACGTCACACACCGCATGAATGAGCTGCGCCAGATCGGCGATGAGCTGACCATCCTGCGCGATGGCAAAGTGACGTATTCCGGCAATGTGCACGACCTTGACGCCGCCCAGATCGTCCATGAAATGAGCGGCCTGTCGTTTCGCGAGCGCTACCCGAAGCTCAAGATCGCTCCTGGAGAGGAAGTGCTGCGGATCGAAAACCTCTCCTTCCAGAGTGTCCTGAAAAACATCCAGTTCAATCTGCACCAGCGCGAAATCCTCGGCATCACCGGGCTGGTTGGCTCCGGCCGGACCATGATCGCCAAATGCATCTACGGGGCCATGCGCCCGGACAGCCTGAACCTCTTCCTCAATGGCAAGCCGGTCCAGTTCCGCTCGCCGGCTGACGCGATCAACCATGGCATCGGCTATGTCAGCGAGGACCGCTACCTGGAGGGCTTGTTCCCACGCGCCTCGATCCCCTTCAACATCACCTCACCCGATTTCGCCCTCGTCGAGGCCAACCCTGTCATCAACCGTGCCAAGGAAAGCCTGACGGCCCAGAAATTTGTCCACAAGCTTTTAATCCGCACCCGCTCGATCTTCAGCCGCATCGCCGAGCTGTCCGGCGGCAATCAGCAGAAAGTCCTCCTGGCCAAATGGATCTACTCCCGGTCCGACATCCTGATCCTCGATGAACCCACCCGAGGCATTGACGTCGCTTCCAAAGTCGACCTCTACAACATCCTCAACGAAATGCTGCGCCGCGACGTCTCCATCATCCTCGTCTCCTCCGACATCGACGAAATCGTCGGCATGTGCGACCGCATCCTCGTCCTCTATGGCGGCGAGATCGCTGCCATCATCCCC
>JAQUEY010000115.1 GCA_028684955.1 Eubacteriales bacterium | reverse complement strand
ACGTCGGAGAGCAGGTCGGCAGCGGTTTCATCGGTGACTTCGTCGGAATCGACCCATTTGATTTCGACTTCGGCGTTGATCGGGGTGCCGCCGTGGGTCAGGGACTCAACAACGCTGAGGTAAGCATCGCGCAGGGCGGCATATTTACCGACCAGGGCGATGCGGACAGTGACTTTGGGATTGACCAGGGCATCGACGACTTCGAGCCAATGGGTCATGTCCGGTTCAGATTCCGGGAAACCAAAGCGGCGCAGGACAATGCCTGGCAGGCCTTCTTTTTCAAGCGCCATCGGTACGGCGTAAAGGGTGGGCAGGTCGAGATTGGCGATGACGCATTCGCGCGGGACATTGCAAAAGAGGGCGATCTTGTCCTTCAGCTCGCGGCTGATCTCGATCTCGGAGCGGCAGACAATGATGTCAGGCTGGATGCCGTAGCTGAGGAGCTCTTTGACGCTATGCTGGGTCGGTTTGGTCTTTTGCTCGTGCGAGGCGGCGATGTAGGGCACGAGGGTGACATGGATGAAGAGGCAGTTTTCGCGGCCGACGTCGACAGTGAACTGGCGGATGGCTTCGATAAAGGGCAAGCTTTCGATGTCGCCGATCGTGCCGCCGATCTCGATGATCGCCACGTCGTAGCCGGTCTTGCCGCGCTTGATGCGGTCCTTGATTTCATTGGTGATGTGGGGGATGACCTGGACGGTGCCGCCCTGGTAGTCGCCCTTGCGCTCCTTCTGGATCACCGACCAGTAGATTTTGCCGGAGGTGATGCTGGAATTCTGCGAGAGGCTCTCGTCGATGAAGCGTTCGTAGTGGCCCAGGTCGAGGTCGGTCTCGGCACCGTCATCGGTGACGAAGACTTCGCCGTGCTGGAATGGATTCATGGTGCCTGGATCGACATTGAGGTAGGGGTCGAATTTCTGCATCGTGACCTTGATGCCACGTGCTTTGAGCAGGCGTCCGAGCGATGCGGCCGTAATGCCCTTGCCCAGGCCTGAGACCACACCACCGGTGACAAATATGTATTTCATGCGGGTTCCTCCAAACTGTTTCCAGGACTTCAAGCTTAATATTGTACGCGATCCGGAGATTTTTGCATAGGGGGTCAGGTGAATATAATGGCTTGTGTACTTTGATTCCATTCTAACTTATTTCGATTATAATCGATGAAATGTTTAAAATCAGTATGATTGTCGAACATGATCGACAGGTTTTCTCGCGCAAGGTCTAGTTTTTGTATCCTGCTTCCAGCTCTTGAATCCGCTGGTAAAAGAAGGTGTTCGCCGGTGCTGGCACCTGATGCTTGGCGGCCAGCTGCAGAACGGTGCCAGCAAAGAGCTCCACCTCGGATTTTCGCCTGGCTAGAGCATCCTGGCGCATGGATGGGTAGCCATCCGGTTTTAATGTGTGCAAGATTTTGATGTACTGTTTGAAATCCTGCTCGGTCAGGTGAATGCCTTCCTTTGCGGCGATCGTGATGACCTCATGCATAGCCGCGGACATGGTCTCGAAGATGTGCGGCGTGGTCAAGGCGCCGGCATACGTGGTCTCATAGACCATGCAGGCCTGGTTGATACCGACATTGAGCAGGAACTTGCCCCAGAGGGCGTGCAGGATGTCGTTCTCCACGGAGTAGGCCAGTCCGACCCTGTCCAGGAACTGGCACAGGGCAGCCAGCGCCGGTTGCTGTTCTTCTTTCAGGATGCCGATTTGCAGCTTACCCTGATTGATATAGTTGAGGGTTTGTCCGTCGCGCATGGCATCCATGCCGATGGCCACACAATGGACCAGATTCCGGTCGCCAAATCGCTCCGCCAGGATCTGTTCGCTGCTGATACCGTTCATGACCGAGATCAGGATCGTGTGTTCAGTGACCAGCCCTGCCATCACATCCAGTGCAGACTCGAGTCCACTGGCTTTCGTAGCCACAATGACCAGATCCACGGGTGTGGCTTCTGCCGCGTCGACGAGCACAAAATCTTGCGGCACCCCATTGACGGTGTACGTTTCTGCTTTGTGGTGTTGATAGCGCGCCGAATCCATCACGAAACTGATGTGGTCCTTGCCCAGGGATTTTTGGATCTGTTCACCATACATCAGGCCCAGGGCGCCCATGCCGACGATGGCGACCTTATGAATTTCCATGCGTGCGTGATTCCTCCATACCAAAACCGTTTGGTTAAATTATAGCCAACATAGGAAGACACCGTCCATGTGAAAGCGAACTTTCCTGGGAACGGTGTCTTGGTTTGATCGAATCCGGTCAGTGACCAGTGGGTCAACACCGGGTGTGACCCGGGATCATTGGTTCAGCGAAGTTTCAATGGAGCTGGTAATAGATGCCTGCTCCGGGACCCAGAGGAATCTGGAAGACAATGAAAATGATCAGCAGAATGATCCAGAAAATGGCGAAAGCGATGGAATACGGCAGCATGTTGGAAATCAGGGTCCCCATGCCGATGTTCTTGTCATATTTCCGGGCGAACGACAGAACGATCGGGAAATAGGGCAGCAGAGGGGTCAGGGGGTTCGTCAGGGAGTCTCCGATCCGGTAGGCCATCTGGGTCAGAGCGGGGTCAAAACCTATCAGCAGGAACATCGGGACAAAAATCGGAGCCATGATCGCCCATTTGGCCGAGGCACTGCCCACAAATATGTTGATTAGGGAGGAAATGAAGATGAATCCGATGATCAAGCCAACTCCTGTCAGGCCAGCACTCTGGAGAGCTTCTGCCCCTTTGACCGAGAGGACGATGCCCAGGTTGCTCCAGGTGAAGTAGGCCAGGAATTGGGCGGCAAAGAACGCAAGGATGATGTAGGGACCCATGTCGCGCATCGAATCACCCATCAGCCGGGCAGCGTCTTTGTCATTTTTGATGGTTCCGGTGATCTTGCCATAGACAAGGCCAGGGATCAGGAAGATGATCGTGATCAAAGGGATAATCCCTTGCATCAACGGAGCCTTGAAGGCCAGGATCGACCCTGTCTCTGGGTCGGCCATGAAGGCATCTTTGCCAATACTGAGCAACACGACTGCGGCCAGGAGTGCCAGCATGGTCAATCCTGCCCATTTGAGGCCTTTTTTCTCATTGGCCGAAGTCAGGGAAATCTCCTGCTTTTGCTCTTCGGTCGGTTCGTAGTGGGGAAAACGGGGTGCAATGACCTTTTCCGTGACCCATGTGCCAACGGCGATCAGGATGAAAGTGGACACGATGATGAAATACAGATTCATGGCCGGCGTTCCCTGGTAATTGGGATCGATGACCTGCGCTGAAGGGATTGTGAAACTGGCGGCCAGAACGTCCGACATGTTGACCATGATGTTGGCCGCAAATCCACCAGCGACACCTGCATAGGCAGCCAGCATTCCGACCATGGGGTGGCGGCCGATCATCAGGTAGACCAGGGCAGCCAGAGGCGGCAGGACGATCAGCCCGGCGTCACCGAAAGCATTGGCAATGACACCAATGGCGATGGTGGCGGCGCTGACCAGACGGGGTGGCACCCGGGTAATGCTGTGGCGCATGGCGGCGGCAATCAGGCCTGATTTCTCGGCGATGCCGGCACCGATCATGACGACCAGAACCAGGCCCAGCGGGGGAAAGCCTTGGAAATTGCTGACCATACCGGTAAATATTTTCCTCAGGCCGTCACGGGTCAAAAGGTTTACCACCGTCACAGTTTCACCACTCGAAGGGTGGACAACCGACACCCCAGCCTTCGCAGCCAGCCAGGAAATGATGACAATGATCACACTGATGAGAAAGTACAAGGTGACTGGGTCTGGCAGGGCATTGCCGGCTTTCTCGATCCGGTTCAGGATCCGGTCGATCCGGCCTGGCCCCTTGTTTATTTTGGCTTTTTCCATGAAAATCCTCCTTCTGTTTATTTGGATCTGTTTGATTCCTGGTCCAGGTAATCCAGGGCGACCTGAGCCAGTGTCTGCATCGAAATCATCAGATTCCGGTCATCCCATTGGAATTTGGGGTTGTGATGGCTGACCAGTTCTTCGCCAGGCGGGACGATGCCGACGAAATAGAAGCAAGACGGGACTGCTGCCGCAAAATAGGCAAAATCTTCGCCGCCCATATTGGGGGTCGTTCCCTGCTGCACATGGTCCTTGCCGATGATTTTGGTCACGGAAGCCTCGGCCAGCGCGGTCATGGCAGCATCATTGATCAGGGGCGGAAATTTCTTGAACAATTGGAAGGTGTAGCTGGCGCCATTGGCTTGTGTCACATGCTGGATGATCGATTCCATCGCCTGGGGGACCCACTCGCGCAGCGCATTGTCAAACAGCCTGATCGTACCGGTCATCTCCACCGTGTTGGGTATGACATTGTACGTATCACCGCCATGGATGGTCGTGATGGATATGACTGCAGGCACCAGGGGATCGATTCGCCTGGCTACCAAGGTCTGAATCTGCAAGATGACCTGGGCAGCAATGGTCACAGGATCAATCGATACATGCGGCAGCGCGGCATGGCCGCCTTTGCCGATGATCGTGATGGTGAAGGAATCCGGCGAAGCCATCAGCGGCCCACTTTTCAGTTCCACCTTGCCTTCTGGCAGATTGCCCCACAGATGGCAGCCAAAGGCGGCATCGACCTTGGGGTTTTCCAGGACGCCCGCTTCGATCATCGGCAGGGCACCCCCGCTGCCTTCCTCGGCCGGCTGGAACACGAGCTTGATGTTCCCGGCGATTTCATCCTTGAGTGCCTGGAGGATCATGGCCGTGCCCAGCAGACTGGCGGTATGGCCATCATGGCCACAGGCATGCATGACACCGGGCACCGTGGATTTGTAAGCGACATCCGCCGCCTCTGTCACTTTCAACGCATCCATGTCCGCACGCAGAAGGACGGTAGCACCTGGCTTGCTGCCCCGAATCAGGCCCACCACACCAGTGCCGGCAATTTGGGACTGAACCTCGATGCCGAGGGCCTGTAATGTTTCGGCTACCTTGGCAGCAGTCTTGTATTCCTCAAAAGCCAGTTCCGGATTCTGATGGAAATAATGCCTGAGCCCAACGACCTGTGGGTAAAATTTTTCAGCTAGCTGACTGATTTTTTCTGTTTTCATTGCTCTGTTACCTAACTTAGATCGGTTCTTGCCATGTTCATATCGAATTCAAGTTGGCAGGGCACCCTGTCAATAAACCTGAAATGCCTTCAGAATCTTAACTGAAAATGTACAATATGTACAGAGGGATGTTCATTTCAAAATCGAGATTGAATGATAAAGTTGAAAAGCATGTCAAAAAATGATTGTCTGCAGATACTGGCAGTCGCAGCAAGCGACAAACGTAGGACCGGTCATGGAAAAGGCTGCCTCATCGGCAGATCAAATCTTGCTTCTGAGACAGCCCGTTTACGCCTTGATACGGGTTTGGCCTCTTAAATCATTCCCACTCGATCGTCGCCGGGGGTTTGCTGGTGACGTCGTAGACGATGCGGTTGATGTGGCGGACTTCGTTGACGATGCGCCGGGAGATGTGGTCGAGGACATCGTAGGGGATGCGGTACCAGTCGGCGGTCATGAAGTCGGTGGTGGTGACGCCGCGCAGGGCGAGGGTATAGTCATAGGTGCGCTCGTCGCCCATGACGCCGACCGAGCGGATGTTGGTCAGGACGGCGAAGTACTGGTGGACATCACGGTCGAGGCCGGCTTTGGCGATCTCTTCGCGGAAAATCGCGTCGGCTTCCTGGAGGATTTCGACTTTGTCCGGGGTGATCTCACCCATGATGCGGATGGCCAGACCTGGGCCGGGGAAGGGCTGGCGCCAGACGAGGTCGGCTGGGATGCCGAGCTCGAGGCCGGCTTTTCTGACCTCATCCTTGAACAGGTCGCGCAGCGGTTCGATCAGCGCTTCAAAGGAGATGACATCCGGCAGGCCACCGACATTGTGATGGCTCTTGATCACGGCGGCATCGCCCACACCGCTTTCGATGACGTCCGGGTAGATCGTGCCTTGGACCAGAAAATCGACTTTGCCGATTTTCTTGCCTTCTTCTTCAAAGACGCGGATGAATTCCTCGCCAATGATTTTGCGTTTGCGTTCAGGATCAGAAACACCGGCGAGCTTTCCGAGGAAGCGGTCCTGGGCATTGACACGGATCAGGTTCATGTCAAATTGCTGGGTGAAAATCTGTTCGACGCTGTCGCCTTCATCTTTTCTCAGCAGGCCATGGTCGACGAAGACGCAGGTCAGGTTGTGGCCGACTGCTTTGTGGATCATGACCGCAGCAACGGATGAATCGACGCCGCCCGACAAGGCACAAAGGACCTTGCGGTCGCCGATCTGGGCCTTGATTTTGGCAATCGAATCCTGGACAAACGTCGACATCTGCCAGTCACCGGCGCAGCCGCAGACCGTATAGAGGAAGTTGTGCAGCATCCGGCCACCCTCAGGGGTATGGAGGACCTCCGGGTGGAACTGGACGGCGTAGTAATTGCGGGCGGTGTCTTCCATCGCCGCAACCGGGCAGGACTCGGTCTCCGCGATGCGGGCAAATCCGGCCGGCATGGTCTCGATGTGGTCGGTGTGGCTCATCCAGCAGGAGGTCTCGCTGGGGACATCCTTGAACAGGGGGCTGGCGGTGTGGGTCAGGACGAGGTCGCGCTTGCCGTATTCGCGGTGGTCGGGGGTGACGACCTGGCCGCCGAGCATCTGGGCCATCAGCTGGGCGCCATAGCAGATCCCGAGCACCGGCACGCCGAGCTCAAAGACTTCCGGGTTGCAGCGCGGGGCATTTTCGGCCTTGACGCTGCTGGGACCACCCGTGAAGATGATGCCTTTGTAGCTGCCGGCCCGGATGCGGTCCATTGAAACACTGTAGGGCAAGACTTCACAAAAGACATTGTTTTCGCGCACACGGCGGGCGATCAGCTGGTTGTATTGGCCGCCGAAATCAAGAACAAGGATGGCTTCGTGTTGCACGTGGGATACTCCTTAGCGGTAGATGATTTCTTCGCGGCGCGGGCCGTTGGAGACGTATTTGATCGGGAAGCCGAGTTCTTTCTCGATGAACAGAACATAGTCCTGGGCTTCCTGGGGCAGCTTGTTGAACTCGGTGATGCCGCGGATCGGCACTTTCCAGCCCTTGAGGGTCTTTAAGACCGGCTTGGCGCGGTGCAGCTTCGTGGTGGCGGGGAAAGCCTGGGTGATCTGGCCATCGATTTCGTAGCCAACACAGACTGGGATCTCGTCGAGGTAGGAGAGGCAGTCGATCGCGGTGAAGGCGACGGC
>JAQUEY010000114.1 GCA_028684955.1 Eubacteriales bacterium | reverse complement strand
CTTCCGATCTGACAAGGGCAGGCCGACCGTTTCGGCCCGGGATTCGAGCTGGGGATTGACGGCACAGACCGTAACTCTCTCGGTCAGGCCGTAGCCTTCACGCAGTGAGCAGGAGGCACCGCGAGCCTGGATAAAGGTGTCGAAACGATTCTTGAGATCGGCTGTCAGGGTGTCGCCGCCACAGAAGACGGCCTTCAGGCAGGAGAGATCGGCGTTTTTCAGGTGATGATTGCGGAGAATGCCTTCGAACAGGGTCGGGACGGCTGCAATGAAACTGGGCTTTTCCTGGACGATGATTTTGGCCAGGACATCGGGCGAGAACTGGGGCACCAGGATGCAGCGCATGCCATTGGCCAGCATGGTGTGCATGCCCATGCAGAGGCCAAAGCCATGGAACAGAGGTAAGATCATGACCATGGCCATGCCCTTGGGATCGAACGAGGCATCATTAGCCTGGCCGATGATTTGCGGGCCTTGGATCGCCAGGGCATTGAAATTGAACGAGGACAGCATGATCGTCTTAGGTTCGCCGGTGGTGCCACCACTGTGCAGGTAGACGGCACAGGCCTTGGGATCGATCATCCGCTCATAGGGTTTGCGATCGGCAAAGACTTGGGAGGGGTCACGCTGACCCAGGACAAGGAAGTCCTGCCACTGGATGTACATGGAGTCGCTGGGGACCGGCTTGATCTTGCGCCCCTTGGTTAGTTTGAACAGGAAGCGAGTCAGTGGTTTCATGTCATCTGCCACCGAGCAGGCGATGACTTTGCGCAGGCCCGCCTGCGAGAGCATGTCTAGTTGCTTGGGCAGCAGGGCATCCAGGATGATCAGATACTCCGATCCGGCTGTGTGCAGGAAATGCCGCAGTTCCTCCGGCGGTGAGAGGGGATGGACCATGTTGCAGATCCCGCCGAGACGGTTGACTGCATAAAAGAACTCGACCGCCTGGGGCACATTGGGCAGGCAGATCGTGGCAACCTGCCCGGGCTTGAAACCCAAGACTGTCAGAGCTTCGGCTGCTTCTTCTATTTTCTCATGCACAGCCAGATACGAGAAGGACCGGCCAAAATAGGTCAGGGCCGGATAGTCCGGGAAACGGTTGGCTGCCTTGAGGAACAGCTCATACAAGGTCAAGTCGGGATAATCCAGCGAAACGGCAAACCAAGGGTCGTAGTGTTTCGTCCACGGTGTCGGAAAATCTGGTTGGGCAGGAATCATGTGGTCAGCCTTTCTGTTTTTGGCCGTAGTAGGCAGTTTTGCCATGTTTTCTCAGGTAGTGCTTGTCCAATAAGTCGCCCAGAATCGGCTGGACCTCCGGCTGGATCATGCGGGTATGCCAGGCCATCATGGCGCATTCCTCGAGAACGACGGCATTGACAACGGCCTCATCGGCGTCGCGGCCCCAGGAGTAGGGTCCATGGTCAGCGACCAGGACCGCCGGTACGGTCGCCGGATCAAGCTGGCGCTCATCGAAGGTCTCTAGGATGACCTTGCCAATATTGCTTTCGTAATCGGTGTGGATTTCCTCGGCTGTCAGGGGCCGGGTGCAGGGGATCGAGCCATAGAAATGGTCGGCATGGCTGGTGCCATAAGCTGGCAGGTCAAGCTCGGCCTGGGCCCAGATTGTCGCCCAACGGGAACGGGTGTGCACGATGCCACCGATGTCTGGATAGCGGCGGTACAGGGCCAGATGAGTAGCGGTATCACTGCTGGGGCGATAGGTCCCTCGCACGACCTTGCCCTCAAGATCCAGGACGACAATGTGGCGGGCCAGGAGCTTTTCATAGGGGATGCCGCTCGGCTTGATCGCAATCAGGCCCTGCTCACGGTCGATGGCACTGACATTGCCCCAGGTATAAAGAACCAGCTGGTGAGCCGGGAGTTCGCGGTTGGCAGTCAGGACTTGTTCGATCAGACGTTCCATGTGGTAGATCCTCCCCGATGGGTTTTCTATCCAAGTGCATTACCATTATAATGAAAATATTCAAGACCCGCAAAGGAGATCCCCCATGGCCAAAGCCAAAACCCGTTTTTTCTGTACCGACTGTGGCCATGAGACCAGTGGCTGGCTGGGCAAATGCCCTGGCTGTGGCGCCTGGAACACTCTGGTTGAGGAAAGAGTCGTCACAGGCTCAGCTTCCACCAAACCGTCACGCCGCACCAGCTGGCTCGATGAAGGCCACACGGCTGGAACCACAGGGGCAGGCCGTACCGAGGTCATCAATCTCGGCCAGGTCGTCGCCGACCGAAAATCTCGCCTTTCCAGCGGTCTTTCCGAGCTCGATCGCGTGCTGGGCGGCGGCTTCGTCCGCGGTTCCCTGATCCTTCTGGGCGGAGACCCTGGCATCGGCAAATCGACCTTGCTCCTGCAAGTTCTGGGGCTTCTGCCGCCGGAAACGAAAACACTCTACATATCCGGAGAGGAATCCCCCGAGCAGATCCGGCTGCGTGCCGACCGACTGGGCACACCGGCGGAACGGGTTCAGCTGCTCGCAGCGACAGATTTTGACACAGTCGCCACAGCGCTGGAAAAGTACCGGCCTCAGCTGGCAATCGTCGACTCCATCCAGACCCTGTATGTCGAGGAAATCAGCTCCGCGCCGGGGAGTGTCAGCCAGGTCCGGGAAGCTGCAGCAGGACTTTTGCGTTTGGCCAAGAACTTGGGCATCACGATCGTCCTGGTCGGTCATGTCACCAAAGACGGTGCGATCGCCGGTCCACGCGTGCTCGAGCATATGGTGGACACAGTCCTCTATTTTGAAGGCGAGCGACATCAGGACATCCGTATGCTCCGCGCGGTCAAAAACCGCTTTGGTGCCACGGATGAGCTGGGGCTCTTTGAAATGAGCGACGCTGGTCTGACCTGTGTCGCCAATGCCTCGGAAGCGCTGCTCAACGGTCGTCCCCTGTCTGTGCCCGGATCGGTGATCACGGCTTGTCTCGAGGGCACACGGCCCCTGCTGGTCGAACTGCAGGCCTTGCTCAATGCAACCACCTATGCCACGCCGCTGCGTATGGCCCAGGGCATCGAGCGCAACCGCCTGTCCATGCTGCTGGCCGTTGTCGAGAAAAAACTCGGCTTGGGCCTTTCAAATCTCGATGCCTACATCAATGTCGTTGGAGGACTGAAAATTACTGAAACGGCCGCGGATCTGGCCATCGTCAGTGCGGTCATCTCAAGCGTCAAGAACAGGCCGGTCAAAGCACAATCGATCATTCTCGGCGAAATCGGACTGGCAGGCGAGGTGCGTGCAGTCAGCCAGCTTGACCGCCGGATCTCCGAGTCCAGCCGGCTGGGGTTTGACCATTTCCTGGTCCCAGCCAGCAATCGCACAGCCCTGGCCAAGGTCAAACTGCCCGATTCGTGCGAGATCTATTACATCGACAAGATGACGGAAGCGCTCGATATTTTGTTTGAATGATGGAGGTATCCCACCATGACTGGACAAACCTTGCCAAATGCGCCTGCTGCGCAACAGGTTCCCATCTATGTGGTCATTCCTGCTGCAGGCAGCGGCAGCCGGATGGGCGCTGGCCATAACAAGCAATTTCTCGAAGTCGGCGGCTTGCCCCTGATCATCCGGACGTTGCTGGCTTTTGAGGAGAATGATCGAGTGACGGGTTATGTCGTCGTGACAGCCACTGAGGAACGTGAAGCCATGGCTTTGCTGATCCAGCGCTTCGATTTGCGCAAGCTGATCTCTCTGGCCGATGGTGGACAAACTCGCCAGGCATCGGTCTTGTCTGGATTGCGCCAACTCCAGGTTATGCGGCAGGATGCTGCTGACGGCATTGTCCTTGTCCATGATGGCGCCCGCTGCTTTATCACGGGCGAGATCCTCGACCGCTGCATCACTGCCATTGCTGAAAAAGGCGGCGCCTGCGGGGCTGCTGTGCCGGTCAAGGACACGATCAAGGTTGTCAGTCCAGATGGCAGGATCGAACAGACCCTGGATCGCAGCCGTCTCTGGGCGATGCAGACACCTCAGGGGGCTTTTTTCACCCAGTTGCTGTCCGCCTATGAACAGCTCGAAAAAGATGGCCGCCAAGTCACCGATGACCTGGCAGCCATGGAAGCAGTCGGCCAGCCCACCTGGCTGGTGGCGGGCGACTACACCAATATCAAGATGACAACGCCGGAAGATCTTGTGATCGGCGAAGCGATCGCAGGCAATCAGATTTGACACATAACACAATGGGCCAGATCCCTCTGGTTTATTCTAGTTGGATGAATACCGGTTAATTAGTTGCCGGTAGTGCTTTTTGATGCTGTTCCATTCTTCCGAACCTTTTTCGAGTTCACAATAGCCGGACATGACCTGTTCCACCTCAGACTCAGTATGGGAGGATGGAACGAATAATAAATCTGGTTCCTGAAACAAGAATGCAGCAGCTATTCCAGTGCAGATATTCTCGCACTTCAGGTGATGTTTTACACACAGATTCAAAGCGCCAATCAACCGATCCTGAGGTGCCAATTTTCTTTTTACATCTCTGCCAACACGCATGACCGTGTCACCAAGCTGGATATTGTCAAATCTATCCAAGAGATCATCCAAGTACACTCGAATTATGTCCAAGCCTACACCATGTTCCTTGGCCAGGGCTTGCGCAGCTTCCAACATGGCGGATGAAACAATCCTGTGAATTTCCAAATCCCTTATGGACTCCCAAATGTACTGGTATCCAGTCAAATAACCCAAATAGGCTGTGATAGCATGACCCATGTTGTGAATGTACAATTTCCTCTGAATAAAAAAGCCAAAAGGGCTGACTGCGATCATATTTTTAATTTCTGGAATTTCTCCGACAAACCCTTCTCTGTCAACGGGCAATTCATCAAACGCTTCGGTGATAATTCGCAGGAGATTCTCTGACAAGGCAATTTTCGTGGCTGCAGGAACCATTCTGCCGATGGATGCCTCGACAAATCCGATGGACTGATCCAGCAGAACGTGCTCATGCAGATCAAGTTTGGTCCGGACCAGTTCTTTGAGGACATGATTGGCATGCAATAGATTTTCGCAAATGATAATGTTGAGCGAGGTCAACTGATTATTTTGCCACCGTCTGTGCAAACCTGCAGCCAGTGGCCCTGCAATGCCAGGCAAGGCATGGACCCCCACGGCAGTTGCCAAGATGTCAGCTGAGCAGATAGCCAGTGCTATCCCCTCTTGGTCCAAACCATGGACTGCATGGACGGGGTTGATCTTGATTTCATAATTTCCCTTATTGGATACAATCTCGATGGGATAGCTCTGATCTTGATTGATTTTATCAACCAGACTCCGATTCACATCTATAAAGATCACCTTATACCCAGATTGTGTAAAAAGCTGGGCAATGAATCCTCTGCCGATATTTCCTGCACCGAAAATAACTGCTGTTTTCAAAATTGGACTGATCATTTGGAGGCACCACTAAACCAGTCGTGGAAGAACTGGAATGCAGCGTCAGAAAATCCTGGCATGGACTCATGGCCAAAATCAGGATAAAGGAGCATTTGCTTTGGACCAGGCAAATTGTTATAAACAGCAAACTGGGTCGAAGGAGGACAAATGGTATCCATCAAGCCAGTAGCCATCAAAGTCTCGGCATGGATCAACGGTGCAAGATGAACAAGATCGATATAGGAAAGGCGCTCGAAAACCTCCTCTTCCCTTTTATGCAGAGGATCGTAAAGCCGAAACCATAGACGCAAATCCTCGTAAGCGTCCGTAGCCAAGTCCATCTCCCAAACCCGGCGAAAATCGGATAAAAAAGGATATTGCGCGACCACACGACTGACTTGTGGTGCGAGTGCTGCGCAGGCTAAGGCCAAGGCGCCTCCTTGCGAACCTCCGATTGTAGCGATCCGAGTGTGATCTACCTCCGGGAAATCAGCGATCAGTTGAGCCAGACGAACGGTATCAAGATAGATTTTGGAAAACAGCAGCTTTTCTGGTTCTTCAAGTAAGCCGCGCAGGATGTGGCCACCCATTGTGCTACCTTTTGTCCCGCCAGTATCCTCAGATAGTCCTCCCTGGCCGCGACAATCCAGGGCTGCGACACAAAATCCGGCCATCACATAGGGCAGTTTATCAGACCAGTCACCACTATCGGATGTATAGCCGTGAAACTCAAGCAAAGCGGGGCAGTTATCACGGCCTTGCGGTCTCAGGTATTTGGCATGGATGCGGGCACCACCAAGGCCATTGAACCAAAGATCATAGCACGCCACACCGGGAGCTTTGAAACTGGCAGTTTCAAGTATCAGCTGAGGATCAACTGCCGCTAGACGACCTTTGGCACGCTCCCAGAATGCATCAAAGTCTTCTGGTCTTTGCGTCCGGCCGCGATAGTGCTTCAGTTCATCCAGAGACATGTCAACGAGAGGCATCTGGTCCACTCCTTTCCGTTGAGAAACGATAGACTTTTTCTGCATTGCCGGAAAAAACAGCTGTCCTCAGGCGGTCGCGGTCTGTCCCTGCTTGCCCGGTCACGTCCAGAATGACTTTGACTTGTTCATAGATGAACAGGGTATAGTCTGTTTCGAGCTCTGGTTCCAAATGCCGGTTCCAGGGAAAATCTTCCCGGCATAAGTTTATGTAGGTTCTTTCTGTCCAGCGGCGCCTGCCGTGCCAGAGCATAAATGGCATATCAGTCCCGAACAGGATCTGGTCTGGGCGTAATTTTTCGAATGCCAGAGCGTAAACCTCCGGGTTGAGTACGGCTGCAGTATCGAAATAGAGCCGGCTGGCAGCATCACCAAGCTTTACCAGTCCCTCACGCAGGAAATCTACATTAAAGGAGCGGCCCAAATGAGCAAGTACAAGTCTCAGGTCAGGATAACGCTCAACAATCATACGGAGGTCGCGAATGTTATCATCGTCAGCAAGTCGTTCTGGGCGCGGCAAATGAAGCAGGACTGCTTTACTGTGCCTGTTCGCGATGGCTAACTGGGTTTCGGGCAAATAGTCGGAAATCCTCAGCTGTGCTGGGGCAATCGATCGCGCAAACGAAAGGTACGGCTTGAATCCATTGAATCGACCAGCCAGCAGATCATGCTCAACTTGTTCAGGTGACCACTGGGGTTTAACCGCCATCAGAGCTGGCTCTCCCAGTCGCGTGAACAGCTCAGCCAAATAACTATTGTTGGCTGCCATGTTGGCCTGTTCCAAGGGCAAAGGCAAGGCAAGGCAATTTGTCCGCGCGTCAGGAAACAAAGTTCTCAGGATGCTCTTTGCTCGTTCTGCCGGCAATTCAACCCCACATTGCAATGCCCAGTCACCGGCTATATCAGCAGGG